>DASXTS010000033.1:0-13797 GCA_036505275.1 Pseudonocardiaceae bacterium | reverse complement strand
GCTGGCGGAGTTCATGGATGCCGAGCGGCTGTTCACCGAAACCAAGCAGGGATTCGGGTTCTACCACAACAACTTTGGCGTGCCATACGCGTTCGGCAAGTACGATCAGCTGTTCGTCCCGGAGTTCAACGCCGGCGCCATGGAGAATGCTGGCGCGGTGACGTTCCTGGAGGACTACGTCTTCCGCAGCAAGGTCACCAGGGCATCCTACGAGCGGCGCGCCGAGACCGTGCTGCACGAGATGGCGCACATGTGGTTCGGCGACCTGGTCACCATGCGCTGGTGGGACGACCTGTGGCTGAACGAGTCGTTCGCCACCTGGGCGTCGGTGCTGGCCCAGGCCGAGGCCACCGAGTACGAGCACGCCTGGACGACGTTCGCCAACGTCGAGAAGTCCTGGGCGTACCGGCAGGACCAGCTGCCGTCCACCCACCCGATCGCCTGCACGATCAACGACCTGCAGGATGTCGAGGTCAACTTCGACGGCATCACCTACGCCAAGGGCGCGTCCGTGCTCAAGCAGCTCGTCGCCTACGTCGGGCTGCACAACTTCCTGGCCGGCCTCAAGCTGTACTTCGACAAGCACGCCTGGGGCAACGCCACCCTGGCCGACCTGCTCGGCGCGCTCGAGGAGGCGTCCGGCCGCGACCTGCAGGCGTGGTCGGCGCAGTGGCTGCAGACCACCGGCCTCAACCTGCTGCGGCCGAAGTTCGCCGTGGACGACGGCGGCAGGTTCACCGAGTTCGCGGTGCTGCAGAACGGTGCCCGGCCGGGAGCGGGCGAGCTGCGCGACCATCGGATGGCCGTCGGCATCTACGACGACGACCCGGCCACCGGGCAGCTGGTGCGCCGGCACCGGGTCGAGCTGGACGTGAGCGGGCCGCGCACCGAGGTGCCCGAGCTGGTCGGCGTCGAGCGCGGCAAGCTGTTGCTGGTCAATGACGACGACCTGACCTACTGCAGCGTGCGGCTGGACGAGCTGTCGCTTACCGCGCTGATCGACCGGATCGGTGACCTCGCCGACCCGCTGCCCAGAACGCTGTGCTGGTCGGCGGCCTGGGAGATGACCCGGGAGGCCGAGCTGAAGGCGCGCGACTTCGCCGCGCTGGTGGCCCACGGCGTGGCGGCCGAGACGGAGGTAGGCGTGGTGCAGCGGCTGCTGCTGCAGGCCCAGACCGCGCTGGGGTCCTACGCCGATCCGGCATGGGCCGAGAAGGAGGGCTGGCCGGCCTACCGGGCCAGGCTGCTGCGGCTCGCGCGGTCCGCCGAGCCGGGCTCGGACCACCAGTTGGCGTTCGTCAACGCCATGGTCTCGGCCGTGCTCGGCGCGGACGAGCTGTCCGCGCTGCGGGGCTGGCTCACCGGGACGCGCCCGCTGCCCGGCCTCGATGTGGACACCGACCTTCGGTGGCGGCTGCTGTTTGCCCTGGTCGCGCATGGCGCGGCCGGCGACGCGGAGATCGACGACGAGCTGCGGCGCGATCCGACGGCCACCGGCCAACGCAACGCCGAGCGGGCCCGCGCGCTGCGACCGCTCGCCTCGGCCAAGGATCTGGCCTGGCAGCGGGCGGTACACGACGACGAGCTGCCGAACGCGATCAACGAGGCGATCGTCAGCGGCTTCTCGCACCCGGCGCAGCGGTCGCTGCTCGCCCCGTACACCGCCCGGTACTTCGAGGACGTTGACGACGTGTGGGCGCGCCGCACCAGCGAGCGGGCGCAGATCGTCGTCGTCGGGCTGTTCCCGTCCTGGGCGGTCGATAAGTCCACGGTGGACGCCGCGGATGCCTGGCTGGCCGACGAGTCGAAGCCGGCGGCGCTGCGCCGGCTGGTCAGCGAGGGCCGGGCCGGCATCGTCCGCGCGCTGGCCGCCCGCGACTTCGACCGGTCCTAGCTGTGGATAAGTCGTGAGTGGTAAATGGTGCTGTAGCACCATTTACCACTCACAGGGGCTAGCGGCGCGGCAGCTCGCCGGCCTGGTCGGCCATCATGCGCAGCCCGGACACCAGGCCACCGACGAGGTCGCCCTCCTTGAACGAGGCGACCATGGCCATCACGGCCAGCCGGCAGGCGTTGTTGGTCAGCCGGCGCGACGAGCGCGCCCCGGTCACCACCTCGACCACCCGCTCGCCGGGCGACACGGCGATCAGCACGGCGTCGGCCGGCTGGGGCGTGGCCGCGTGCAGCGCCTCGGCCGCCGCCCTGCTGTTCGATCCGAGCGGGCCGATGTACACGCTGAACTGCAGCCCGGTGCTGCGGGAGGCGAGCGTCAGCGCCTCGTCGAGCTGGGCCAGCTGCACCGGGGTGAACGGCCCCTTGGTCGGATCGGCGCGCACCTCGCGGGCGGCGGAGATCCGGCCGTGCGGCATGACGACCGTGCCCTTCGGCAGGTCGTCCGGCCGGACCACCTCGGCGCCGGGCCCAGTGCCCGGCTGGGTGGCCGGCCTGGTGGCCGGCGCGTGCTCACCAACTACCACGGGCACCTCCCCGTGCCGTCGACGCGGCCGGCGCGCCGTCCGCGGTGGACCCCGCCGGTAGGTTACCGACGCCGTGGGGGTTGCCGATCCACCACATCGGCTCGTGGTTCCATTCCTGCCCCGGCCGGTAGCGCGGGCCGCGGGCGATCTTCGGCCAGAGCGTGAACAGCGTCAGAACGCCGTACACCGCCGCCGGGATCAACGCGTACACGCCGATCGTCTGCAGCACGGTCACGATGCGTACCGTAGCCGACCCTGCGGCCGAACGGGTCACCTGGGTCGGCTGTGTGATCAGATGTGATCAGCCGGTGGGTGGGGTGCGGTGTGCCCACGGGCTGGCGGCCTCGAGCTGGGCACCCACGGCGAGCAGGGTGGCCTCGGCGCCCGGCCGCCCGACGAGCTGCACGCCGATCGGCAGGTCGGCTTCGGTCCAGTGCAGCGGCAGGCTGAGCGCGGGCTGGCCGGTCACGTTGTACACCGCGGTGAACGGCGTGAAGAGCTTCTGCCGCTCGAAGTCGGCCGCCGGGTCGCCGCCGGCGGTGAACCAGCCGACCGGGCGGGGCGGCATGGCCAGGGTCGGGGTCAGGATCACGTCGTAGGCGGCGTGCGCGAGCACCGCCATCCGCGCGTTGACCTGCAATTGCATCATCGACCGCAGGAACTCGGGGCCGTCCACGGCCGTGCCGCGCGCCCGCCACCATCGGGTGAGCGGCTGCAGTTCCTGCTCGCGGGCCGGGTCCACCGGGTAGCTGTGCGCGGCCACCGACCAGACCGCCTCGAACACCGGGACCAAGCCCTCGTCGAACGGCATGGCCACGTCCTCGAGGTGGTGGCCGAGATCGGCGAGCAGCGTGCTGGCCCGCTCCCAGGCCAGCCGGCACTCCGGGTCGACCACCGCGCCGGGCACCGGCGGCGTGACGTACCGGCCGATCCGCAGCACGCCGGGGTCCCGCCTGGTGTGATCGGTGAACGTCTCGCCGGACGGCAGCGGCGGCGCCCAGTACGGCTCGCCGGCCTGGGGCGCTGACATCACGTCGAGCATCACCGCCGCGTCGGCGACGGTGCGGGCTATCGGTCCGATCACCGAGAGCGTGGTGACATCGGCGCCGACCGGCCCGCGGGACACCCGACCGCGGCTGGGCTTGAGGCCGACCAGCCCGCACACCGACGCGGGGATGCGGATCGAGCCGCCGCCGTCGCTGCCCTGAGCGAACGGCACCAGACGGCCGGCGACCGCGGACGCCGCGCCGCCGGAGGAACCGCCGGCGAGCCGGCCGGTGTCCCATGGCGTGACCGCCGGCGGCCGCCCCGCCGGCTCGGTGTAACACGGCAGGCCGAACTCGGGGGCGGCGGTCTTGCCGAGGCTGATCGTGCCGGCTCCCCGCAACAGCCGCACCACGTCGTCGTCCACCTGCGGCACGAAGTCCCGGTAGAGCACCGAGCCGAACGTGGTGCGGACCCCGGCCGTCATGTTCAGGTCCTTGATCGCGGTGGGCACCCCGAGCAGCGGCGGCAGCTGATCGGCGCCGGCGGCGCGGGCCACCATCTTCTCGGCGGCCCGCGCCGCGTCCAGCGCGGCCTCCGGGGTCACCGTCACGAACGCGCCGAGCGTGCCGTCGACCGCCTCGATCCGCCGCAGGTGGTGTTCCACCAGTTCCACCGGGCTGACGATGCGATCCCGCACCGCGCGCGCCTGCTCGACCGCGGTCAGCTCATGCAACATGACGGGCAGCCTAGGAGGCTGCGCGCTCGTGAGTGGCAAATGGTGTTCTGGCACCATTTGCCACTCACGAGACCTAGGCGGCGCAGCCGGCCAGGTCCGGCCGGGACGGGTCCGGCGTCTGGCCGTTGTGGCCGAAGAAGAGGCGCGCACAGTCGACGAAGAACTGGGCGTTCTCCTCGGGGACGAAGTGCCCGGAGTTGGGGACCACCACCGGCCGGACGTCGCCGGCGACGTTGCGGAAGGAGTCGGCCACCATGGTGCCCAACGAGTACTGCCCGCCCACCGCGAGCACCGGAATGGTCAGCTGCCTGGTCGCCGCGTTCGCCTGGTTGTCCGCCGCGTCCGCGTCGAACGCCCGGTAGTACTCGTACCCGGCGCTGCGGCGTGCCGGGTCGGAGTAGGCGCGGTAGTAGGTACTGCTGTCGATGGCGGCCCGGTTGACGGAGAAGCTGAACATCATGTCGAGGTAGGTCGGCACATCGGCGTCATCCATGATCGTCTCTGGGATCGGAGCCGCCGACATGTTGAACTTGAAGTGCCAGCTCATCGGGTACATGTTCGCCAGACCGAAGCCGGGCAGGGGCGTCTCGAGCACGGCGAGGCGGGTCACCTCGGTCGGGAAGTCGCGAGCGTAGGGGTACGCCACCAGCGTGCCGACGTCATGGCCGACGAGCTCGATCTGCTGGAAGCCGAGCCGGTTGACCGCCTGGTGGATCCGCCGCGCGGTGCTCGCCTTGTCGAAGCCGCCGGTGGGGATGCTCGACATGCCCAGCCCCGGCAGGTCGAACGCGATCACGGTGTGGTCGGTGGCGAGCTGCGGCATCACCAGGCGCCACTGCCACCAGGTCTCCGGCCAGCCGTGCAGCAGCACCAGGGCCGGGCCCGACCCGCCGCGGACGTAGTGCAGCGCGCCACCGTCGATGTCGATCTTGCCCTCGGCGAAGCCGGCAGGCAGGCCCGTGGTGCCGCCGGACCCGCCATCCGGGCGGACCGCGCCGGTGCCGACGCCGGTGGTCGTCACGAGCAGGCTCGCCACCAGGGTGACCAGTGCGGCCAGGCCGACGGGTCGCCAGCCGGCCAGGCGTCGTCCCGCTTGCGTCAAGCGCATGTTCCTGTCCCTTCCTGAATGGATGAGGGCGCGGAGCTCCATGCCGGTGCGCCGGCTGTGCGACTGAGAGCGCAGCCGGGCAAGGCAGACGAATGAAGATCTCCGGGCGTTGCGGAATGCTGCCGAGGTCGTCAGGACGGCCGCTCGACTTTCCCTCGACCACCCAATGGCGCTGCTACGCCGTCAGCTAGGCCGCCTCGCTGAGGTAGGGCAGCCACTGTGGGTCGGCGTCCACGATGGTCGCGAGCAGCCGCCAGTGTGGCCCGCGCGGCGCGGCCGGCACGGTGCGCAGCCGCCACCCCAGTTCGGAGAGCAGGCGGTCGGCCTTGCGGTGGTTGCACCGCGCGCAGCTGGCGACGCAGTTGTCCCAGGTGTGCAGGCCGCCACGGCTGCGGGGAACCACGTGGTCGATGGTCTCGGCGCGCGCGCCGCAGTAGGCGCACCGGTAGCCGTCCCGGTGCATCAGCGCGGCCCTGGTCAGCGGCACCCTCGCCCGGTAAGGCACGTAGACGTAGGTGCGCAGCCGGATCACCGAGGGCACGACGACGGAGGACGTCGCGGAGTGCAGCACCAGGCCGGCCTCGTCACCGTGCACCACCTCGGCCTTGCCGCAGACCACCAGCACCACGGCGCGCCGCAGCGGGAGCGCGGTCAGCGGCTCGAACGTGGCGTTGAGCAGGAGCACCCGCCGCCGTCCCCAGGCCGGTGAACCGTCCGCGGTCGCCTTGTCCTGGACCACAACCGACTGCATGATCAACCGAGTTGGGCACGCGCCCGCCTGCGACGTCCGCCCACGGCGGGCGCCACTCAAGCTCGGTTGTCGGTCGGGCACGCGACCACCTCCGGCTGTGCGATACAAGTCGACCACAAACCACATGGTTCGTGCACGTGTGATGTCCGCCGTGTCGCCGCCGTAGGCTCGCCGGGGTGAGTAGCGCGATCGCCGGATACCCACCGGCCGAGCGGGAGGACATCGTCGAGCGGCTGCACGGGCACCTGGTCGCCGACCCGTACCGGTGGCTCGAGGATGCCAACGACCCGCGCACCAAGGCGTGGTCGGCCGCCCAGGACGAGCTGGCCAGGACCTACCTGGACACCCTGCCGGGCAGGGCGCGGCTACGCGCCCGGCTGACCGAGCTGGTCGGCGCCGGGGCGGTTACCGTGCCGGTGTGGCGGGCCGGCCGGGCGTTCTTCACCAGGCGCGAACCCGGCCAGGAGCACGCCGTGCTCTACGTCCGAGAGCCGTCGGGCGCCGAGCGGGCGCTCATCGACCCCGGCGCGCTGGACCCCTCCGGCGCCACCACGCTCGACTCCTGGTCGCCGAGCCTGGAGGGCGCGCGGCTGGCGTCCCAGCTCTCCGTCGGTGGCGACGAGGAGTCCCTGCTCTCCGTGCTGGACGTGGCCACCGGGGAGCGCATCGACGGCCCGATCGACCGCTGCCGCTACTCCCCCATCGCCTGGCTACCCGGCGGCGACGAGCTGTTCTACGTGCGGCGGCTTCCCCCCGATCTGGTGCCGGACGGCGAGGAGCAGTTCCACCGCCGGGTTGTGCGGCACCGCATCGGAGCCACCGCCGACGGCACCGACGTGCAGCTCGACGGGCCGGGGCTGTACGACGAGATCACCTACTACTTCGACCTGAATCTGTCCCGCGACGGCCGGTGGTTGTGCATCACCGCGACCGCCGGCACCGCGCCGCGAGACTCGTTCTGGATCGTCGACCTGCAGGCCGCCGATCCGGTGGTGCGGCCGGTGCTCGCTCAGCAGGACGCGGTCCGCTGCACGCCGTGGGTCGAGCGGGACGGGCGGCTGTATCTGCTGACCACGGACCGGGCACCGAGGTGGCGGCTGTGCGTCGCCGATCCGGCAACGCCGGGCCGTGCGCACTGGCGCGAGCTGATCGCCGAGGACGCCAACTCGGTGTTGGAGGACATCCGCTGGCTCGAGCCGGCCGGCGGCACAGATGTGGGCACAGACCCGCTGCTGGTGACGTCCAGGACCAGGCACGCGGTTGCCGAGCTGCACCTGCACGCCGCCGGCAGCGGCGAACACCGCGGCACAGTGCCGTTGCCGGGCACCGGGTCCGTCATTGGACTGTCCACTGTGGACGAGTCTAGTGTGGACGAGTCCACTATGGACGAGTCCAGTGTGGACGGCCGCGGCCTGGTGTGGATCGGCTGGACGGACTTCCTCACCCCGCCCGGCGTGCACCGGTACGACCTGGCCACCGGCGAGCTGACGGTGGCCGAGGCGGCGCCCGGTGCGGTGTCGCTGCCGCAGGTGCACACCGCCCAGGTCGGCTACCGATCCCTGGACGGCCAGACCGTGCGGATGTTCGTGGTGTCCCCGGTCGCTGAACCGGCCGACGGCGGCCCAAGGCCGGCCCTGCTGACCGGGTACGGCGGCTTTTCGGTCAGCTACCCGCCGTACTACAGCCCGATGGCACTGGCCTGGGTGCTGGCCGGCGGGGTGTGGGCGCTGGCCTCCCTGCGCGGCGGGGCCGAGGAGGGCGAGCAGTGGCACCGCGCCGGCATGCGCGAGCACAAGCAGAACACGTTCGACGACCTGCACACCGCGGCCGACAAGCTGGTCTCCGACGGCTGGACGACCCCGGACCACCTGGCGATCATCGGAGGCTCCAATGGCGGCCTGCTGGTCGGCGCGGCGCTCACCCAGCGGCCGGCCGCCTACCGGGCCGTGGTCTGCTCCGCGCCGCTGCTGGACATGGTGCGCTACGAACGTTTCCTGCTCGGCCGCACCTGGAACGACGAGTACGGCACCGCCGATGACCCGACCGAGCTGGGCTGGCTGCTCTCGTACTCGCCGTACCACCACGTCCGGTCGGGCGTGCCCTACCCGTCCGTGCTGCTCACCGTGTTCGACTCGGACACCAGGGTCGACCCCAACCACGCCCGCAAGATGTGCGCCGCCCTGCAGCACGCCACCGCCGCCGATCCGGCCACGCACCCGGTGCTGCTACGTCGCGAGACCGACGTCGGGCACGGCGCGCGGTCGGTGTCCCGCACCGTCGAGTTGCTGCTGGACGAGACGGCCTTCCTCGCAGCCCAGACCGGACTCGTTCGATGAGCGCCACCGTCCTGCTGCAGCGGCCGGCCTGCGCCGACGAGGCCGGCACCTGGTGTCAGCGGGTCTACGACCTGACCAACAACGACTGGATCTCCCGGTCGGCCGACTGGGTGATCGCCAAGCCGGTCGCGATCATCGTGATCCTGACCGTCGCCATGCTGATCCGCGCGCTGGTGCATCGCGCGATCAACCGGCTGACCACCGGCAGCGCCGACGGCAAGGTGCCCGCCCTGCTGCGCCCGCTCGCCGAGCGCGCGCCGGAGTCCCTGGTCGGCCCTCTGGTGTCGGAACGGCGCGCGCAGCGCGCCAAGACGATCGGCTCCGTGCTCCGCTCGGTGACCTCCTTCGTCGTGCTGGGCATCGCGTTGGTGCTGATCCTCGGGGTGCTCGGGCTCAACCTCGCGCCGATCATCGCCTCGGCCGGCATCGTCGGAATCGCGCTCGGCTTCGGCGCGCAGAACCTGGTCAAGGACTTCCTGTCCGGGATCTTCATGATGCTCGAGGACCAGTACGGCGTCGGCGACACCGTCGACCTGGGCCCCGCCAACGGCGTGGTGGAGGCCGTCGGACTGCGCGTCACGACACTGCGCGACGGCACCGGCACCGTCTGGTACGTCCGCAACGGCGAGGTGCTGCGCGTCGGCAACAAGAGCCAGGGCTACTCGGTCGCGGTCGTCGATCTGCCGCTGCCCCACTCCGCCGACCTCACGCAGGCCATCGAGCTCGCCTCCTCGGTCGCCGCCGAGGTCACCTCGGCCGAACCGGTCGCCGAGCACATCCTCGAGCCGCCCGAGGTGCTCGGCGTCGAGGCGGTCACCCCCGACACCGTGACCCTCCGGCTCACCGTCAAGGTCCACTCGGGCCAGCAGTTCATGGTGCAACGCGCGCTGCTGGCGGCGATCAAGACCGCGTTCGACAACGCCGGCATCACCGAGCCCTATCAAGCCGGCCGCCCCACCGCACCGGCGTCGCCTTCCGGCTCGGCCTGATCGTCCCGCAGCAGTCCCCGCAGCAGTCCCCGCCGGTCTCCCGCTCGCCATGGCCGAAGGTTGCGCCACGTCGTAGGCTGCCTCGGATGCAGGACACGGCTCTCGATCTCACCCCGCCGGCGCCGCAACGACCCCGGAGTGCCCCGGCGACCTCGGTGAGATCGCGGTCGAGCATCCGGTCGGTGGGGTCACGGCTCAGCGTGTTGTCGATCGGGTCTCGGCTTGGCGTGCTGTCGGCGGGATCCGACCTGAGCGTGCTGTCGGCCGGATCGATCCTGTCGGTGGGTTCGGCCGGATCGATCCTGTCGATCGGCTCGTCGGGCTCGGTCCTGTCCGTCGGGTCGGCCGGGTCGATCCTGTCGGTCGGCTCGCTGGGTTCCGCGCTGTCGGTTGGCTCGGCGTTCTCGGTGCTGTCGGTCCGGTCCGCCTTCTGCATTCTCGGACGGGGTGAGGCGTTCACCGTTCGCCGCCGGCGTCAGGGGTCGGACGCGGCGATACGCGACGGGCGGGCGGTGCACGTGGTGACAATGGCCGGGCTGGGCGCCTGCGCCGCTGGGCTCATCGCCGTGCTGATCCTTCCGCGGTCAGCAACCCACGGGCGAACGCCGCGCTGACCGCCTCGGTTCGGCTGCCGGCGCCCAGCTTGGCCATCACCCGCGACAGGTGCACGCTGACCGTCTTCTCGCTGATGAACAGCTCCTCGCCGATCTGACGGTTGGTACGGCCGTCGGCGACCAGGGCCAGCACGGAGTGCTCCCGCCGGGTGAGGGTGTCGGCGGGCAGCTCGCCCGAGCCGTCGCCGGCCAGCAGGATGCGGCCGCGCCGGGCCAGCTTGGTCACCGCCGCGCGCAGCGGCCGGGCGCCGAGCTCATCGGCGGTGGCCGCGGCTGCGCGCAGGTGCTCGGCCGCCTGATCGCGGTACGCATGGCCGTCGGCGGACCCGGCCGCGAGCCACGCCTCGGCCTGGCGCCAGCTCGCGTAGGCCTGCCGGTACAGCTCGCCGTAGCCGAACGCCTCGTGCACCGCGCGCCACAGCTCCGGGTCGTGCTCGCCGCGCAGCCGCGCGGCCTCGGCATCCACACGTAGCTTCCAGGCCAGTGCCTCGGGACCGATCTCGCCGGCCTGCGGCCGGCCGTTGATCATGGCGTCCTCGGCCCGCCTGGTCAGCGCGAGCCCGGCATGCACGGAGGCCAGCTCCGCGGCGTGGTCGCGGCCGCGGCGGGCCTGCTCGGCCTGGTCGGCGTAGCCCGCAACACCGACCGCGCACAGCGAGACTTCGCCAAGGTGCCACGGTTCGTAGTGGCGCAGCCACTGCAATGCCTGCTCCACCCACCGGACGGCCTCGGCCGGACGGCCCCGCCACAGCTCGAGCTCGGCGCCGCACTGGCCGAGCAGCCGCATCACCTGGGTGTCGGTCTGCCACCGTTCGCGCAGCTGGGCGAGCCGCCGCCGGGCGGCGTCGAACCGGCCACGGCCGACTGTCACCAGCAGGGACGCGGCGGACACCCGAGTGGCCACGATCGCGGAGACGGACTCGCCGGCCAGCTCGGCGGCCTGCTCGGCGCCGTCCCAGTCGCCGGCCATGAACCGGCTCACGACCTGCAGCACCCGCGCCTCGAGGCCCCAGGTGCTCCAGGTCAGGCCGGTGCTCTCGGCCCGGCGGATCGCGGCGTCCACCTCGGTGAGGGCATGTGGCAACCGCCCGGCCTCGAGCTGGATCATGCTCGCCCGCCACCGGGCGCGCAGCTCGATGCCGACGGCGCCGATCTTCTCGGCCAGTTCGATCGCGGTGGCCAGCTGCTGCAGCGCCTCCTCCTGGTCGCCCAGCCGCCCGACGCAGCCTGCGATGCTGACCAGCGCATCCACTTCGGCGGCGGTGTGCTCACCGGTGCCTGCGCCGTCGTCGGTGACGGCGCGTGCGGTCTGCTGTGCGTCGCGCGCGAACTCGATGGCCTCCTGGTAGTGGTCGAGGGCCATGGCGGCGCGGGCCACGGTGGCCTGCACCCAGGCCTTCACCGCGCTCGGGGCCGTGTCGACGACGAGCCGCCACGCATGCATGGCAGCGTCATACGACTGCTGCGCCATGCCGCTGTGATCGAGCAGGTAGAGCGCATGACGGCGGCGGACGTCGGCGGCCACCAGGTCGTCGCCGGTGGCGTCGGCGAGCGCCACCGCGGTCCGGCTGAGCGCCAGGGCGCGGTCCGGGTCCCCCGTCGCGCTGGCGGCCCAGGCGGCGAACCTGGTCACGGTCAGCTCGTCGGTACCGCTGACCCGCTCCGGGTCCGGCACCGCGTGCCACAGCTTGAGGGCTCGCTCGGCGTGCAGCAGCACATCGGCCGGCGCCTCCAGCTCGTCGGCCTCGGTGGCGGCCAGCCAGGACGCCTGCAGTGCGCCGGGCAGGTCATGGCTCTCCATCCGGTGGTGCGCCAACTCGGCGGCCAGGCCCCGGCTGTCCTGGGTCCGGTCCGCGGCCAGCGCGTCCGCCACCCGGGCATGCAGCCGGGTGCGCTCGCCGGGTAGCAGGTCGCCGTACACAGCCTCGCGCAGCAGCGCATGTCGGAACGCGTAGATGTACGCGTCCTCGGTGACCAGCAGGTGGTGCGTGACGGCGTCCCGCAGGGCCTGTTCCAGCTGCTCGTCATCGAGTTGGGTGGCCGCTCCGATCCGCGGGTGGGTGAAGCGCCTGCCGAGCACCGAGGCCAGCCGGATCACCTGCTGTGCCGCGGGCGTCAGCCGGTCCATCCTGGCCAGCAGGATCTCGGCGAGCTCGGGCGGTCGATTGTCGGCGCAGGCGGAGAACAGCTCCTCAGCCATGAACGCGTTGCCCTCTGAACGGGCCGCGATGTCACGGATCAGCTCGTCGCCGATGTTGTCGTCGGCCAGCTGGCGCACGAACGCCTCGGCATCGGCCGGGGTGAACGGCTCCAGGCTCAGCCGCTCAACGGCCGGCAGCCGTACCAGCTCGGCCAGCAGCGGGCGCAGTGGATGCTTGCGGTGCAGGTCGTCGGACCGGTATGTGCCGACCACCAGCAGCTTCTGGCTGGACAGCCGGGAAAGCAGGAAGGCGAGCAGGTCGCGGCTGGACCGGTCGGCCCAGTGCAGGTCCTCGATGGTGAGCAGCACGGTGTGCTCGGCGGCCAGCTCGGAGATCGCCGAGAGCAGCGCGTCGAACAGCTGGAGCTGGCCGAGGTCGCGATCGTGCTGGGCGGCGCTGGTGTGCAGGTGGGTATCGGGCAGCAGCCTGGCCAGCGTGGGGTGGTTGTCGATCAGCTCGGGGTGCTGCCTGGCGAGCTCGCGCAACGCCTCGACGAACGGCAGGTACGGCAGGGTCGCCTCGGCGGCGTCCAGACACGCGCCGCTGAGGACGACGTCGCCGGCCGCGCGGGCGCGTTGGCACAGCTCATTGAGTAGCCGCGATTTGCCGACACCGGCGTCGCCGGAGACCAGCACCGCGCCGGCCCGCCCATCGCGGACCCGGCGCAGTGCCGCCTCCAGTGTCGCCAGCTCGCGGCGCCTGGCGACCAGTGGGATTCCCGAGCCGAGCCGTGGCACATCCGTCATGGTGGCACGGGCTCCCGACAATATGGCTCCCGACAATATGGCCACCGACAATCCGGCCGGTGCTGCCGGTGCCACGGCCGGCGCTGCCGGCGTCACCGCCGGTGCTGCCGTTGCCACGGCCGTCACGCCGAGCGGGCGGTCCGCTCGGTCGCGGCGTGCCGCGCTTGGTCGTGGTGCGGCCGGATCGTCGTCAGGTGCTCCACCGCCGCGGCCAGCCGGTCCCGCAGCGACCGCACCCGCGCCGCCGACCTGGCCCGCCGGTACTCCGCGGCCGCCGCGAGCCGCTGCTGCCGCAGGTACTCCACCTCGGACTGGACAAAGTAGTCGTTCAACATCGTCGTCTCCCTGGTCTCCTCCGCCCGCTTCTCGGGCTCATACCAAGGTTCGTGCTGAGGCCGCCCCCACCACATCGGACGGTCACGTCGTCTCCTGCGCCGTTCGCCTTACTCAGCCGGGCTGAGGCCCCAAATCCACCCGGGTAAGGGCCACGACGGCATGGCGACTGGCTGCTGGGCTTATGGCACGGTCGTGGGCCCCAGTTCCGCCTGCTGCCAGCCGCTTGCGGGTCCGTCGATGCGCCCGTCCCCGCCGACGGTGAAGGTGGCCGCGGTCGCGCCGGTGATGCCGGGTACGCGGACCGCTGTCCCGGCGACCGGCTCGTTGGTCAGCAGGGTGAGCCCGTCGAGGTAGTCGTAGTCGGGCCGGTCGTCGCGAGCCCCGATGGGCAGCACGGCACCCGGCCGTACCAGCAGCGGCAGCGTGTCGAACCCGTGCCTCTCGCGGCGCCAGCCCGGACCCTGTACCGGCTCGCCGGTCAGCAAAGAGACCCAGCGACCCGGAGGCAGGTAGTAG
>DASXTS010000032.1:0-2244 GCA_036505275.1 Pseudonocardiaceae bacterium | reverse complement strand
TTCCGGCTGCGGCGGCATGATGAGGTGGTGAGCCGGGCGCGGGAGGCGATGCTCGCTGTGCTGGTGGCCGCCGTGGCCGCGGGTGCCTGGGTGGTGAGCTGTTCTCGGCCTGGGCTGCGGCCGGCTGGCTGCCTGCACGGCTGCGCGGTCGGCCAGCGCCCGCCGGGGCCGTTGCGGATCGTCGGGCTGAACGTGCTGCACGGCTTCCCGACCTTCGCGGGGCTCGGCCGGCGGGTCGGCCTGATCGCCGAGGAGATCCGGCGGCTGGACGCGGATGTGGTGCTGCTGGAGGAGGTGCCGTGGACGGTGGGAACCGGCAGCGTGGCCGACGAGTTGGCCCGCCGTACCGGCATGAACCATCTGTTTCTACGAGCGAACGGCAACCGGCGTGCGATTCTGTTCGAGGAGGGCGAGGAGATCCTGTCGCGCTTCCCGCTGCGCGACCCGGTCAGTGCGCGGCTGCCGGGGCGGACCGGCTGGTTCGAACATCGCGTTGCGCTCGCCGCCACAGTGGACAGTCCGTGGGGACCGATCGGCGTCGTCGTGGCGCATCTGTCCGGCTGGCCGCCGAGCGTGTCGGCTGCTCAGGTCGCGGCGCTGCGCCGGTTCGTGGGGGACCCGCGGCACCCGGTCGTCGTCGGCGGTGACTTCAACGCCACCGACGACAGCGGACCGGTGCGGGACCTGGGGCAGGTGTGGACCGACGTGCTGCGTTCGGCGAATCCACCCGACGTCGGGCCGACCTGCTGTGTGCAGAACCTCACCTCCCGGCCCGGCGCCACGCTGCGGGAGCGGATCGACTACCTGTGGCTGGTCGGCGCCGGTGCGCACGTCGCGCAGGCGCGCCGAATCCTGACCGAGCCGCTTTGGGTGGGCGGCGGGTGGCTGCGGGCATCTGACCACGCCGGCCTGTTCGCCGCGATCGACCTGGGCCGATGAGCCGGGTACGCGTGCTCAGCGTGCTCGCCGCCGGCGGCGCGGCCGGGGCGGCCGCCGCGACCGCCGTCGACCTGCTGGACGGCGCCGACCCGCGGTGGACGGTGGCGGCCAACCTGCTGCTAGTGCCGTCGGCGGCGGTCCTGGCCGGCGACGCGGGGCGCGCCGCCGCCGGCCCGGTCGCCGCGCTGTGTTGGCTCGGCGTCCCCGTCGGGCTGGTCGGGGCAGCGCTCGGCGACCGCGCCGGCGGCACCTGGTGGCGGCTGGCGCTGGAGGCCTCGTGGTGGATCGGGGTGGCGCTAGCCGTCCGGTCCTCCCGGCCGGGACTGGCCGTCCTCACCGGACTGGCCGCTGTCTCGGCGTCCGCGTCCGCCGCCATCACCGGCCTGCAGCTGCCACAACCGGTGGCCGCCGGTGCCGGCCTGCCGGCCGCGATGACCGTCGCCTGGGCTGCGTGGGCGGCCCTGGACCTGGCGGTTCGCCCGGCCGCGGGTAGCAACGCTCCCGCAGTCCGGCCGCGGTGACACTGCCGCGGTGACGGCTAGAATCGGCAGATGCGCCGACGCCCAAACCCAGCCGGCTGGTAGAACCGTAGGCCCACCGGACGGGCGCCGGTCCAACGCCCGCGCGGCGTCGAGTCGCCGGTGGCGCCCCCGACGTCGTGCGGGTCGCTGCGGGGTGCCCGTGTCGGAGCCATCCTGCGTGCAGAGGACGGATCCTGACGATGCACGCTCTGTCGCGGTGCTCCGAGCGCCAATAGCCACAGGCGCCTCGCGGTCAGCGCTCTCGGGGTAGGCCTGTCCGGACCCACTCCCGGGCTACCTCCAGTGCGAACGCGTCTCGGTCCACCACCATCAGCCGCGGTACATGGCTTGCGTCGGGGTTCTCCTGCGTTGGCGGCGGGGCCTGCTCGACTGGGACATCAGGCAGGAGAGACTCGATGATCTTCTGTGCCTGGGTGGTCGTGAGACCGGCACTAGCGTCCAATCTGATGCAACGGGTAATCAAGCGTTCGCCGAGCCATCGGGCGACGAGCTGCCAGCGCACGCCGACTTTGAGAAGGGGCTCGGTGCCGCGCATTTGGGCGTTCCAGAGGTCGATGCAGCGGCGGATCTCCCGCTCGGTGTCCTCGCTGCCGCCTCCGCTGCGTAGCGCGGTGTCGAAGGTGGCTATCTCGGGGAAAGCCGCACAGAGCCCTTCTCTCACGGCCGCGGGCGAGGCCATTCCGGCGAAGTGGCCGCCAGCGTGGGCGAAGACGAGCTGCCTTATGCTCGTGAGCGACTGCAGAAGCGTGGCCAGCAGGTAGAG
>DASXTS010000031.1:0-2872 GCA_036505275.1 Pseudonocardiaceae bacterium | reverse complement strand
GACTGCTATTCACCACGACTACCGGCTCTCACAGCTCGATGTCCTGGAGGCCGAGTCCATCCATGTGATACGCGAGGTTGCCGCCGAGTTCGAGCGGCCGGTGCTGCTGTTCTCCGGTGGCAAGGATTCGGTGGTGACGCTCCGCCTCGCCGAGAAGGCGTTCTGGCCCGGGCGGATCCCGTTCCCGGTGATGCACGTGGACACCGGGCACAACTTCCCGGAGGTGCTGGAGTTCCGGGACAGGCGGGTGGCCGAGCTGGACGTGCGGCTGGTGGTGGCCCACGTGCCGGACTGGATCGACGACGGCCGGCTGACCGAACGGCCCGACGGCACCCGCAACCCGCTGCAGACCATGCCGCTGCTGGACACGATCGCCGAGCACCGGTTCGACGCGGTGTTCGGCGGCGGCCGCCGCGACGAGGAGCGGGCCAGGGCCAAGGAGCGGATCTTCAGCGTGCGCACGGCGTTCGGCCAGTGGGAACCGCGCCGGCAGCGCCCGGAGCTGTGGAACCTCTACAACGGCCGGCACGCGCCCGGCGAGCATGTCCGGGTGTTCCCGCTGTCCAACTGGACCGAGTTGGACGTGTGGCGCTACATCGCACGCGAGGGCATCGCGCTGCCGGAGATCTACTTCGCGCACCCCCGCGAGGTGTTCCGCCGCGACGGCATGTGGCTGACCGCCGGCCCGTGGGGCGAGCCGCGCGCCGGCGAGCAGGTGCAGACCATGACCGTGCGCTACCGCACGGTCGGCGACGGCTCGTGCACGGGCGCGGTCGAGTCCGACGCGGCCACCGTCGAGCAGATCGTGGCCGAGGTGGCGGCCAGCCGGCTCACCGAGCGGGGCGCCACCAGAGCCGACGACCGGCTGAGCGAGGCAGCCATGGAGGACCGCAAGCGGGAGGGCTACTTCTAGCGATGAGTGACTTGCTGCGGCTCGCCACCGCCGGCTCCGTGGACGACGGGAAGTCCACCCTGGTCGGCCGGCTGCTGTACGACACCAAGTCGGTGCTGGCCGACCAACTGGAGGCGGTGCACCGCGCCTCGAGCCAGAAGGGCTTGACAACGCCCGACCTGTCGCTGCTGGTGGACGGGCTGCGCGCGGAGCGCGAGCAGGGCATCACGATCGACGTCGCCTACCGGTACTTCGCTACGCCGCGGCGCACCTTCGTACTCGCCGACACCCCCGGCCACGTGCAGTACACCCGCAACACGGTGACCGGGGCATCCACCGCGCAGCTCGGCGTGCTGCTGGTGGACGCCCGCAAAGGCGTCGTGGAGCAGACCAGGCGGCACGCCGCCGTGCTCGCACTGCTGGGCGTCCCCCAGCTGGTGCTGGCCGTCAACAAGATCGACCTGGTGGACCACGACGAGGCCGTGTGCACCGCGATCGCCAAGGAGTTCGCCGCGCACGCCGCCGCGCTGGGCTACCCCGCCGACGCCGTGCTCGCCGTCCCGGTGTCCGCGCTGCACGGCGACAACGTCGTCGACCGCAGCCCGAAGACCCCCTGGTACGACGGCCCGACCCTGCTGGCGCACCTGGAGACCGTGCCGGTGGCCGCCCAGGAGGTGGACAAGCCGTTGCGGTTCCCGGTGCAGTACGTCATCCGCCCGCGCACCGCCGAGCACCCGGACTACCGCGGCTACGCCGGCCAGGTCGCCACGGGCACGGTGCGGACCGGCGATGAGGTGATCGTGTTGCCGGCCGGGCACCGCACCACGGTGGCGCGCATCGACACCCCCGACGGCCCGCTGGACGAGGCCGGCGCCGGCCGGTCGGTGACCCTGCTGCTGGCCGACGAGCTGGACATCGGCCGTGGCGATCTGATCAGCGCGGCGCACGCCCAGCCCACCCTCACCAATGAGCTGACCGCCACGCTGTGCTGGCTGGCCGAGCGACCGCTACGGCGCGCCGCCCGGCTGCTGGTCAAGCACGGCACGCGCACCGTGCCGGCCATCGTGACCGACCTGCACGCCCGCTTCGACGAGCAGCGGCTGTCCACTGTGGACGCCCCGACCACGTTGGGGCTCAACGAGATCGGCCGGGTGAGCATCCGCACCGCGGAGCCACTGCCGGTCGACGACTACCGCGCGAGCCGGCCGAGCGGCTCGTTCATCGTGATCGACCCGGCCGACGGCGGCACGCTGGCCGCCGGTCTGGTCGGAGGCCACCTACCCGTACTGGAGGCGCAACCCGTGTTCGAGATCGAGAACTGTCCCGGGGACGGCCGGCACGCCGTCATCCCCAGCCACGACGCCATGTCCCCAGGCCCGTAGTGGGCACCCCGAAAGGCCAGCCAGTGAAGACCTCCCGAACCGTCCTCGCGCTCCTCATCGCCCTCGCGGTCGCCGCCGTCACCGCCGGCTGCTCCCGACTGGAGGCCTCCAACGCCGCGGGCAACACCCCGGCCGCCGACAAGGGGCCCGCCGCCGAGCTGCGACTCGGGTACTTCCCCAACGTCACGCATGCACCGGCGCTCATTGGCGTCGAAAAGGGGTTCTTCACCAAAGAATTGGGCTCGACCAAGCTGTCCACCCAGACGTTCAACTCGGGAACCGAGGCGTCCGCTGCGCTGCTGGGCGGCTCCCTGGATCTGACCTTCATCGGATCCGGCCCGACGATCAATGCGTTCGACAAGTCCAAGGGAGAAGCGCTTCGACTGATCTCCGGGGTCAACTACGGCGGTGCCCAACTTGTGGCCAGACCCGAGATCGAGAACGCCGAGCAGCTACGGGGCAAGAAGATTGCGGCCCCTCAGCGCGGTAACACCCAGGACGTCGCGCTGCGGAAGTGGCTGGCCGAGAAGAACCTGCCGGCGGGCGGCGGCCCGGACCAGGTCTCGGTTATCAACGGCGACAACCCGCAGACGTTCGA
>DASXTS010000030.1:0-10384 GCA_036505275.1 Pseudonocardiaceae bacterium | reverse complement strand
TGGTGGCTCGGGGAAACGCCGTTCGTAGCTGGCGACCACGGCCCGGATAGTCGCCTCGTCGTTCCCGACTGTGCTGCGCATGACCTGCTGTACCTGGGCGGTGAGCCGGGCCTGGGCCCGACGACGTCCAGGATCTGCGCCGCGAGCTGTGGCAGTCGCAGCCGGCTCGAGTGGTCGGAGAGCACGAGGTCGGTGAGCGCGCCGCTGGAGTCGACCGTGACCTGCACTGCGCTGTCCGCGGACCGTTCGGTGGCCGAGAGCCGCGAAATCTGTTCCTGCATGGTCTGGTAGCGGTCGGCCTTGGTGACGACGTCCGCGGCCCACTGCTCGATCCGCCGCTCGGTCTCTTCGGGGCCGGCCCCGGCGAACATGGCTCCGGTCATGGCGGGCACGCTATCGGTCCGGCGGCGCCGCCCGGGGCCGAACCGGCGCCGCCGCCCGGGGCCGAACCGGCGGCGCCGCCCGGGGCCGAACCGGGGGCTACTGCCCGTCCCGCGGCCGGCGCAGCGTGCCGACCAGCAGCAGCATGCCGACCAGCACTGCGCCGCTGGCCAGCAGCCAGCGCGGGTCGACGCCGGGCAGGAGGCCGGAGCCGTTGGTCAGCGCCGTGCCGGCGACCAGCAGCGCGCCGATGCCGAAGAGCATGGTCACCGGGTCCAACCAGCGCCGCGGCCGCCGCTCGTCCGTGCTGTGCTCGTCCGCGCTGCGCTTGTTGGTCCTGTGCTCGTTCATCGGGACACCTTCAGGCTGCCGGTGCCGACCGAGGCGGTCAGCACGATCTTTCCTCCGCCGGTGCCGTCGGCGCCCACGTCATCGACGTCGGCGCTCGAGTCCGGCCCGTGGGAGTCCTGGCCGAGGCAGGAAACCTCGCCGAGGCCGGCGTCGCAGTGCACCTCGACATCGGCATCCGGCGGCAACAGCACCTTGAGATCACCCAAACCGAGCTGCACCGTGGTCGCCACGGTCTCGGTGTTGGCCAGCTGGAGGTCACGCAGGTCGAGGGTGGCGTCGCCGACGGAGAGCCGGTACTCCGGCTGCACGGCGGCCGCGCTGCTCGCCTGCCAATGCCGGTCGCCGACGCCGTACTGCGGGCCGATGTGCGCTCCCGGCAGTGTGGACAGCCCGTAGGTGACCAACCCGAGCGGGATCGCCACGGCAATCAGCCCGCGGCCGCCGTGCAGGAACGAGCCGACCACCAGTCCGATGCCGACCACCGCCAGTGTGCTGGCGGCCACCTCGACCGCGCCGACCCCGCTGTTCGTCATGGCCGCGATTGCCATGGCGCCACCGACCATCAGCGCCAGGGCGAGGGTCACCGCGGTGACGGCTGAGCGCCGGCGCCGCACTGGGCGCTCGGCCGGCGGACCTGCGGTGCCCGGCTCTGGCAGGTCCCAGGCGAATGGCGCGGCGCCGAGCGGGTCCCATGCGGGTGGGGTGGTCCGGCCGGACGTCGCAGTGGGCTCGGTGGTGTCGCCAGGCTGGGCGGCGGCGGTGCCCGCCGAACCGCTGGCCCTTGCGCCGGTGGCCGTGGCGGCAGTGGCGCCGGGCACGCCGGCCGCAGCGTCGGCAGGGAAGCCGGCTTGGGCGCCGGCAGGGAAGCCGGCCTGGGCGCCGGCAGCCGAGCCTGCGGTGCCGCCGGTCGGGGCTCCCACCGGGGCGCCGAATGCGCCGAACGCGCCCGATGTGCCGAGCCAGGGTTGCCCGCCGCCGCGATGCTTGTGCAGCAGGAACATCGCGGCCCCGGCAACGGCCAGCGAGAGCAGTGCGGACAGGTGCCCGGTGAAGATCCCCGAACTGGCCGGGATCAGCGCGATCGCCAGCAGGATGGTCAGCGGCTTGGACATTGAGCTGTGGCCGTGCCCGATCAGCGCCTCGGCGCCGGAGACCTCGTCGCCCTCCTGCGGCAGCAGCAGCCAGCCCAGCAGGTAGAGCATGATCCCGACGCCGCCGAAGATCGTGGTCACGACAAAGGCCACCCGGACCAGGACCGGGTCGATGTAGTAACGACGGCCGATGGCAGCGGCCACGCCGGCGATCTTGCGGTCGTCCCGGCGGCGGCGCGGCCTGGTCGCCCACATGTCGCGCATGGTGTCGTCGATGTCGGTGCGGTTCATGACCACGATGCTGCCGGCAGCCGGCCGGCCATGGCATCGGGGACCGACCCTGAGCCTTCCCGGATGAACCATTCAGGGGCATGGTGGGGGCTGGTCCCTGATGACCGATCCGCGCGCGCGTGTGACGATCAGGTGTACCGACGAGACGACCCATCGACGAACCGAGAAGGCGTGTGATCGAGCAGCCCAGCACCCCGGCCATCCGGCCCGCGGCCGGCGACAATGCCGGCACCGCTGGAGTGACCCATGCCAATCAGGTCACCCCGGGCGATCAAGCGACGCCGCCGGGCGCGATAGGCACGCCGGGCACGACAGGCACGCCGGGCACGACAGGCACGCCGGCCAGCCCGGCCACCGCGGACCGGCCGCACCTCGTGCGCCGCCGCACCGGTCGAGTGGTGGCCGGCGTCGCCGGCGGGGTCGCCGACCACCTCGGCGTCCCGGTGCTGTGGGTCCGGGCCGTGCTCACCGTCCTGGCAGGACTCGGCGGCGCCGGGGTGCTGGCTTACGGCCTGCTGTGGGTGTTCGTGCCGCAGGCGAGGCCGGGTGGCCCGCAGATCGAGATCACCCCGCGGGAGCGGCAGCAGGCGCTCGGCCTGGTCGCCATCGGCATCGGGCTGTCGGTGGCCTCCGGCGCGCTGAGCGGCACGACCGGCGCGTGGATCACGGGGCCGCTGGGGGTGGCCCTGGTGGGCGCCGCGGTGGTGTGGCGGGAGGCCGACGAGTCGCAGCGCCGCCGGATGCGCAGCGGCGCCGGCTCGGTGTTCGGCGACGGCCGGATGGGGCTGATCAGGGTGCTGGCCGGCGTGGTGCTTGTGGCCGGCGGCATCGCGATCTTCCTGCTCGGCAGCATCGACATGGGCCAGGTGCAGTTCGGCCTACTCGCCGTTCTCGCCACGCTGGTGGGCGTCGGCGTGATCACGGTGCCGTGGTGGCTGCGGATGATGCGCGACCTCGGCGAGGAACGCCGGGCCCGGATACGTACCCAGGAGCGTGAGGACATCGCCGCCCATTTGCACGACTCCGTGTTGCAGACGCTCGCGCTGATCCAGAAACAGGCCGACGCGCCGCGCGAGGTGCGCCGGCTGGCCCGCCGCCAGGAGCGCGAGCTGCGCACCTGGCTGTACGACGAGAAGGGGTACGGCCGAACCTCGGCGGAGGCGAGCGCCACGAGCACCGCCGAGGCACCAGCGACGCTGGCGTCTGCCCTGGCGGCCGCCGCGGCCGAGGTGGAGGACACCTACGCGGTGTCCGTGCAGACCGTCGTCGTCGGCGACTGCCAGCTGGACGGCCAGCTCGCGGCGGTACCGCAGGCGGCGCGGGAGGCCATGGTCAACGCCGCCAAGCACGCCGGGGTCGGCGAGGTGAGCCTGTACGTCGAGGTCGAGCCGGACGTCGTGCAGGTGTACGTCCGGGATCGCGGCGCGGGGTTCGACCCGGACGCGGTGTCGGCCGACCGGCACGGGTTGGCCAACTCGATACACGGCAGGATGGAGCGCAACGGCGGCAAGGTCCGGCTGCGCACCACCCCGGGCGAGGGCACCGAGGTTCAGCTGGAGATGCCGCGCAGCCCGGCGAGCAAGGAGGCGAGAGCCTGATGACCGCAGCAGACAAGCGCGGGCCCGTCCGGGTCTTCCTGGTCGACGACCACGCGCTGTTCCGCACCGGCGTGCGGGCCGAGCTGGACAGCGCTGGCGGCCAGCGGGTGACCGTGGCCGGCGAGGCCGGCTCGGTGAACGAGGCGGTTGCCGGCATCGCCCACCTCAAGCCCGACGTGGTGCTCCTCGACGTGCACATGCCCGACGGCGGCGGCGCCGAGGTGTTGCGCCGCACCCGCCCCGACCACCCGGACGTGGTGTTCCTCGCGCTGTCCGTCTCCGACGCCGCGGAGGACGTGATCGCCGTGATCAGGGCGGGCGCCCGCGGCTACGTCACCAAGACCATCTCCGGGCGGGACCTGGTCGCGGCGGTGTGCCGGGTGGCCGACGGCGACGCGGTGTTCTCCCCGCGGCTGGCCGGCTTCGTGCTGGACGCCTTCGCCGACCGTCCCGGCGCCGCGCCCATCAGCGATCCCGAGCTCGACCTGCTCACTCCGCGGGAGCGCGACGTGCTACGGCTGCTGGCCCGCGGGTACGCCTACAAGGAGATCGCCTCGGAGCTCTTCATCTCGATCAAGACCGTGGAGACGCACGTCTCCTCGGTGCTGCGCAAGACACAGCTGTCCAACCGGTACGAGCTCAGCCGTTGGGCAGCCGACCGCCGGCTGGTGTGACCGCGGTCGCCGCAGGGACGGCCTCGATCACCGGCGATGGGACCGCGCCGCGTGGCTTGCGCTGGGCGAGCATGACGCCGGCCAGGACCACGACCATCCCGACCAGCACGCGCACGGGCAGGGCCTCGCCGAGGGTCACCGCGCCGAGCAGCACGGCGATCACCGGCAGCAGGTAGGTCACGGTGGACGCGCTGGTCGGGCCCTCATCGATGAGCAGCCGGTTGACCAGCACAAAGGCGTAGCCGGTGCCGGCGAGCCCGAGGATGACGACGGCGACCGCAACGGCGGCGTCGAGGTGCATGGGCGGGATGCCGACCAGCGGCGCGGCGAGCAGCGACCACCCGGCCGCCGCGGTGATCTGCCCGGCGGCCAGCGCGACCGGTGAGAACCCCCGGTTCACCACGAACCGCGAGCCGTACACGAACATCACTCCGTAGCAGGCCGCGGCAAGCAGGCACAGCAGCGCCCCACCGAGCGAGCCGACGGTGCCTTGCCACGGCGCGAGGATCAGCAGCGTGCCGACGAAGCCGAGCGCCAGCCCGGCGACCCGAAGCGCGGCGGGACGCCGTTCCTGGCGCACCAGCAGCGCCACCAGCGCGGTCCACAGCGGGGTGGTCGCGTTCAGCACGCCGGCGAGCCCGGAGTCAATGCTGCGCTCGCCGTAGCTGAACAGCGCAAACGGCAGGGCGTTGGCGAACAGCCCGACCACCAGCAGGTGCCCCCAGATGGTGGCGCCGGACGGCAACCGCAGCCGGGTCGCCGCGCACAGCGCGAGCAGGAACGCCGCACCGAGCACCAGGCGACCCTGGGTGATCTGCACCGGTCCCAGGCCGTCCAGCGCGATCTTGATCCAGAGGAAGCTGGACCCCCACATCAGCGCGAGCAGGACGAGCCGCAACATGCTGGTTCGTGCCACGACATCCAGCCTGCCGGCGGGCAACCATCAGGACAAGTAAATAATCGTGCACGGATTCTGTAGTCTTACTGTACGGTTGGGCACCGTGCTGGACGTGCGCAGGCTGCGCGTGCTGCGGGCCGTCGTGGAGAGTGGCTCGATGGCGGCGGCCGCCGACGAGCTGGGCTACACCCCCTCCGCGGTCAGCCAGCACCTGGCCGCGCTGGAACGCGAGGCCGGCAGTGCGCTGCTGGTGCGGGCCGGACGCGGCGTGCGGCCGACCGCCGCCGGTGCCCTGCTCGCCGAACACGCCACCGCGGTGCTGGCCAGGCTGGCCGAGGCGGAGGCCGCGCTGGCCGACCTGGTGGCCGGCCGCATCGGCCGGCTCGGTGTGACGTTCTTCCCCACGGCCGGTGCGTCCCTGGTGCCGCCCGCGGTCGCCGCGTTCCGGAACCGGCATCCGGGCGTGGAGCTGCGGCTGGAGATGGCCGAGCCGTCGGTCGCCGTGCCGGCCGTGGCCGGCGGGCACACCGACCTTGCCGTCGTGGTGGACATGGAACGCACCCGGCCGCCGGACGGGCTGAGCTGGGTGCACCTGCTGGACGACTCGTACCATGTCGTGCTGCCCCGTGGGCACGCGCTCGCGCGCCGCCGCACCCTGCGGCTGGCCGACATCGCCGATGAGCCGTGGGTGCAGACCGCATCCGTGCCAGGGCCGTGCCAGAACGTCATCATGGGCGCCTGCGAGCGCGCCGGGTTCCGCCCGCGGGTGGCCCTCGACGCCGATGACTACCCGACCACGCAGGGCCTGGTGGCCGCCGGCGTGGGGGTGGCCCTGGTGCCCGGCCTCGCGCTGGGCGCCGTCCATCCGGCCGTGGTGGTCCGGCCGATCAGGGAGCACCGTCCGGTTCGGCACATCCACGCGGTCGTCCGGGACGCCGGCACGCTGCACCCCACCGTCCGGACCTTCCTGGACGCCCTGCTCGACGCGGCCCGCGCCCACCGCGACCCGTTCGTCACCGGCGCCCCGGCGTTGAGCGCCGCACGAGCAGGCCTTCGAGCGTAGGCCCTAACCGCGGCGCTTCTTGGTGGTGGTGGTCGGCGCCGCCGTGCCGGCGATCTTGGTGTCCTGGTCGATCAGCAGGGCGTCGCCGCTTTGGATGAGGCGGAGGTCGTGCACCTCGGCCTGTGGCCGGTGGCCATCGCGGCGAAGTACCAGGAGCACCCGCACGGTCATGGTGGCCGGCTCCACATTGGCCGGCACGGCCTGCAGCGAATCGACGCCGGACCAGAAGGTCTGGTACGCGCCGAAGCCTCTGGCCTGCAACGACGGGCCGAGTCGTGCCCACGCGCCACTCGGGTTGTCGGGCAGCAGCGCGTAGTACTCCGTGACCGCGCGCTGCAGGTCGGCGGCCGACGGCGGGCTGGGCGTCGCGGTCGGCGGCGCGGTGGTCGTGGCGGTCGGCGGCGCGGTCGGCTCGTCCGAGGTCTCGGTGGGCGCCGGGCCCTGCGCGGCCGGCCGTTCCGGCCCGGTCGTTGCCACCAGCACCAGCAGCCCGGCGAGCACCGCGAGCGCCACCCCGATGGCGATCAGCAGCGCCGGCCGGCGGTCCGCCTCGCTCGCCGCCTGGCCCGCCACCTCGTTCGCCACCTGCGGCAGGTCGACGATGGTGTAGCCGCCGTGTGGGCCCGCGGAGTCGGCCGTGCCGCCCGCCGGGCCCAGGAAGACCGCGCCGCCGGGCGGCGCGTGCGAATCGAACGCGCCCGGCGGCGGCAGCCGGCCATCGGTGATGGCGCCAAGCGCGACGGCGGCCTGCGCCATCGTTGGCCGCTCGGCCGGATCGGCCCGCAACAGTTGCATGAGCAGTGCGGTGAGCTGGCCCGCATGCCGCGGCGGCACCACGTTACCGCCGGCCACCTGGTGCAACAGAGCAAGCGCGTTGTCGCCGGACCCGAACGGCGGTTGGCCCTCGACCGCGGCGTAGAGCGTCGCGCCGAGCGCGAAGACGTCCGACGCCGGGCTCGGCTCCGCACCGCGGGCAACCTCGGGCGCCAGGTAGGCCGGCGTCCCGGACAGGACTCCGGTGCTGGTCAGCGTGACATCGTCGGCCGCGCGGGAGATGCCGAAGTCGGTCAGCTTCGCGACTATGCCGCTGGCCGCGCCGCTACCCGGGCCCTCGGCGAGCAGCACATTGCCTGGCTTGACGTCGCGGTGCACGATGCCGGCGGCGTGCGCTGCGGCCAGGGCGTCGGCGAGTTGACGGCCGATGCCGGCGACCTCCCGTGCCGGCAGCGGTCCCTGCTCCGCCAGCACGGTGGCCAGGCTGCGCGACGGCAGGTACTCCATGACCAGCCACGGCGTGCCGGCGTGGTCCGTCACGTCGAACACCGAGATTGCGTTCGGGTGGTGCAGCTTGGCCGCGATCCGGCCCTCCCGCATCATCCGCTCGCTGGCCCGGGCAGTGCTGTGGCCGATGCCGTCGCGTCCGACCACGTGCACGGATAGCGGCGAGGGCACGAGCTTTTTGAGCGCCACGGTGCGGCCGAGGCGTTCGTCATTCGCCAGCCACACGACGCCCATTGCCCCGGCGCCGATCCGCTCGACCAACCGGTATCGGCCGGCGACCAAATCTCCCGGCGCGGTCACGGCGACCAGGGTAGGGCGTTCACCCGATCGGGATTCACCGGGCGGGACGTCTTCAGCTCACCGTCAGCCCCGATGCGCGGACAGCAACTGGGCACCGACGATCCGCGGCTGTGGCGACCCGCCATCCACCGGAACGGATCGCACCTCGACCCGCTGCAGGAGCTGCAGCACCGAGCCGTCGAACTGCTCGATCGACACCGTGACCCGCAGCAGCCCGCCGTCCTGCTCGTCGGACCGCAGCACTCGTGCCTCCACCGATCGGGTGCCCAGCCATCCGGCCGTGAACTCACCGAGGGTGTTGCCTCGCATGGTCGGCCCGAGCAGCTGATACGCCTCCTCTTTGTGCAGCGGCAACGCACCGTAGAACTGGGTCACGACCTCCTCGGCGGCTTCGCGAGCTGCCAGCTGACCCTGCCCGTTCGTGCCGCCGGGGCTGGTCGCATTGCCTGGGGGATCGGCCGAGATCCGGCCGAGCGCGCCGGTGGCCAACTGGTCGATCATGATGTCAGGCCGGACCAAGGCTGATCCGCCGGTCACGGCCGGCTGGACGACCGGGACCGACGGGCTGAGTCGGTGCGGCCGCCCGCCGCCGATCGTCGCGACCGTGGTGACCGCCCCGCAGGCCAACATCGCCACCAGCGTCAGCACAATTGTTCTGGCCAGCCGGTTGGTGGTGGCCCGCTCGACGGAGACGTCCTCGTACTTGACCAGCTCGGTGGTCGTCGCCGGCTGGCCGTGCCCGGCCCGGTCGGTGATCCCTTGGCCCCATCCGGCGCGCGGCACGGTCGTCGCCGGCCGCCCGTGCGGCGGGGTCCTCTCCTCGGCCGCCGCCGTTGCCTGGATCGCGGACACGTCGGCCTGCTCGGCCGGCGTGCTCTTGGCCTGAAGTTCGGCGACCGTCACCGAGTTGGCGCTGCCGGCGTGCCGGCGTCGCCGAGCGGTCGGGCGGTCCACCGTCTCAGCTTCTCACCGGCCCGTGCGACCGTGCACCACTTCTGCGCACAACTTCGGCTGCTCAGGCGGAGCACCAGCTGGTAGCGCTGGGGCCGGGCGCCCAAGGCGCCCACGCCAGCACCGGGTCGCCGGAGCGGCGTTCACCGTGGGGCCGCTCCGGGTCGCCGCGGCCGTCCGGCTGCATTCACTGCTCCTCGAGCGCTAGCCCGTGTCGACCACCTGGAACGACTCGGCCAGTCTGCCTCCCGCAAGGCCACCGCGCCTGGCGACCACGGTGAGCCAGCTGCGCAGCATGTCCTCCAGCCCGTCCATGTGACCGGTCTGGGAGCCGTGCGAGCGCAGCGCCGCCACCTTGGCATCGAAGGTGTCGGTGACGTCGACGAAGTGGTTGATCCGTTCCAGCGGGGCGGTCATCAGCCACAGTTCATGAACCGTCCACGCCTCGAGGCCCTCGTCCTCGAGCAGCTCAGGATGCGCGTACGGGTTGCGGGAGTCGGGGTAGACGGCGGCGAGCGTCGCCTCACCGGCGGCCCGATGGTCGGGGTGCGATGCGATGATCCGCTGCCAGAAGATCTCCGGTGACTGGGTGAGCACGCGATCGGGTCGGAAGCGGCGGATTTCCCTGGCGATATCGCGCCGCAGCTCGATGGACGGAGTGAGCCGGCCGTCCGGGTAGCCGAGGAACGTCACGTCGGACACGCCGACAGCGGCAGCGGCGGCGCGTTGCTCCTCCTCACGGAGCAACCTCATCCGGTCCCGCGGTGCGTCCTCGAACCCGCCGGCGTCGCCGGACGTACAGATGCAGTAGGCCACCTCGACGCCGGCCTTGGTCCAGGAGGCGACCGTCCCGGCTGCGCCGAAGTCGACGTCGTCGGGGTGCGCCGTGACGACGAGAACCCGCTCGGCGTCTCGCACCACCGGCACGGCGGGTGCGCTCACGACTGGCAGCGTAGAACGACCGGCGGCCTGATCGCTGGCAACCCCCGGGCCGCCGGAGGCCGGCGGCGGTCAGCCACCGGTGCGGTAGCGCTCACGAGTGCTCTGCAGCGCCTGGCTGGCCACCACCCCGCTGCCCGCGCCGGCCAGCACCGCGAGCACGTCGGCGAACGCACCGCCGCTGGTCAGCACCAGCGCCACCAGCGCGACGGCCGTGGTCACCCCGGCGACCGGCCACCGGCTGCGCACGTACTGGGCCACCGGCCCACCGCCGGCTCGTTTCCGGGCCGCCGAGTACAGCAGCGCCAGGTATCCGTCGTGCGCCACCGCCGCGACCAGCCCGATCAGCGCGACGAGCACCGCAACCAGATTCAGGACCGCACCCATGCCTCCAGTCTGCCGCGCTTCCCGCTCGCGGTGGCGCATTCCAACCCTGGTCTTTCCCTGAGCCGCCCCGGTGACCCCTCCGCTGCGGCCCCAACCGGCCGCGCCCAAGCCCCGGGCCCCAACTGCGACGATGTGACATTCCCCCAGTTCAATCGGGGAAATTCCACATCCTCGGGCTG
>DASXTS010000029.1:0-3199 GCA_036505275.1 Pseudonocardiaceae bacterium | reverse complement strand
GTGGCTGAGCACCACGACCCTGACCTGCTTGTCCTCCGCGGTCGCGGCCAGGTGGTCGCGCAGCTCGCGGCGCAGCGGCGCGGACAGCGCGTTGCGGTTGGCCGGCGAGTCGAGCGTGATCGTCGCAACGCCGTTGCCGATGTCCAGGTGTACCAGTTCCTCAGCCACGAGGTGGCACGCTACCGCCAGCTGCCGGCGACCCGTTTGCGAATGGACGGGCCTATCGCGCGGTGGCGGTGGCGGTGGCCGGCGCGGCGAGGGCGGCGGCGTAGCGGTCGAGGACGAGCTGTGCCACCTCGGGGTCGGCGCCCAACGGGTCGGCCACCGGCACCGACGGGTCGGTGGCCCGGGCGGCGTCGGCGACCCGGTCGGGCAGCTGGCCGGGCGCGAGGAACCACGGCGCCACCGCTATGCGCCGCGCCCCCCGAGCCCGCAGCGCTGTGATCGCCGCCGGTACGGACGGCGCAACGCTGGACGCGGCGAAGGCGGCGTGCACGCCGGCCCATGGAGCACGCCGGGACCAGCCCGCCGCGACGGCGTGCACCGCCGCATTGGCCGCCGGGTGCGAGGAACCGGCGGCGGCGAGCACCACCCCGAGACCGTCGTCGTCCATCGCCACCCCGGCCGCGGCCAGCCGGCGCAGGGCGGCCGAGGACAGCCGCGGGTCCGGCCCGAGCACGTCGGCGATCCGCACCGCCAGCCGGGGCAGCCTGGCGCGGGCGTCGCGCACGGTGCCGGGCAGGTCGACGGTGGCGTGGTAGGCGCGGCCGAGAAGCAGCGGCACCACCACGGCCTCGCGGTGGCCGTCGCCGTGCACGGCGACGAGCACGTCCCGCAGCCGCGGCGCGCACAGGTCGAGGAAGGCCAGCCGCACGTCCAGCCCCGGCCGCAACGAGCGCACCACGTCCACCAGCGCGCTCACGGTGGCCGCCGACCGAGGATCCCTGCTGCCGTGTGCCACGGCCACCAGCGCCATCTACACCGCTCCGGACAGCCCACGGGCCCGCAGCACCGACCGCTCCACCGGCCGGAACACCATCAGCTCGATGCCGACCCCGACCAGCAGGATAAGGAAGATCGCGGCCATCACCATGGGCATGTCGGACAGCGCTCGCCCGTTGTCCAGGAAGGCGCCGAGGCCGAAGCCGAGCTGCGGCGACACCGCGATCAGCTCGGCGGCCATCAGCGAGCGCCAGGAGAACGCCCAGCCCTGCTTGAGGCCGGCCAGGTAACCCGGCAGCGCGGCCGGCAGCAGGATGTGCCGGGCGTTCTCCCAGCGGCCGGCACCGAGCACCACGCCGACCCGCGGCAGGATCGGCGGGATCTGGTCGACGCCGGCGATCAGCCCGTTGGCGACGGACGGCACCGAGCCGAGCAGCACCACCATGTACATCGCCCAGTCGGTGAGCCCGAACCACAGCACGGCCGCCGGCACCCAGGCCACCGACGGCAGGCTCTGCAGGCCGGACAGCAGCGGCCCGATCGCGGACCGCACCACCCGCACCTTGGCCACCAGCAGGCCGAGCGGGGTGGCGATCAGCACCGCGGCGGCGAAGCCGATGACCGCGCGGTGTACCGAGGTCCACAGGATGTGCGGCGCCTGGCCGTCCCGCACCCGCTCCCAGATCACCTGCCACACCGCGGCCGGCGCGGGCAGCTTGTACTCCGGCCAGATCGCGGACGCCCACAGCAGCTGCCACACGACCACCGCGAGCACCAGCGTGACCAGCGGCGGCAGCACGCTGCCGGCGAGCCGTCGCCACGACCGGCGGCGCTGCGGCACCGGCGCGTCCAGCGCGTCCAGCCCGGCCGCCACCGATCCGACGTCGGCGCTAGGCGGCATGGCTGGACAGCACCTCCCGCAGCCGTGCGTTGATCTGCTCGACCACGTCCTGCTCGGCGGCGCCGCGCACCGAGGCGGTGTCCCAGCTGGCGACCACCCGGCCCGGACGGGAGGACATCAGCACAACGCGCTGCCCCAGTCGGACGGCCTCGCGGACATCGTGGGTGACGAACAGCACCGCGGTGCGGGTGGTGCGCCAGATCCGCAGCAGCTCGCCCTGCAGCAGATCGCGGGTGATCGCGTCGAGTGAGGCGAACGGCTCGTCCATCAGCAGCAGCCCGGGCACGCCGTCGGCCACGCTCAACGTCGAGGCCAGCGACCGGGCCAGTGCGACGCGCTGCCGCATGCCGCCGGAGAGCTCGTGCGGCCGCTTGTCGCCCTGGCCGTCCAGCCGCACCAGCTCCAGTAGCTCGCCGACCTTGGTGCGGCGGCTGGCCCGCGCGACACCGGCCAGCCGCAGCGCCAGCTCGACGTTGCGCGCCGCGGTCAGCCACGGCATCAGCGCGGCCTCCTGGAACATCACGGCCGGCCGCGGCGTGTTCACCCTCACCGTGCCCGCACTCTGCTCGTCCAGCCCCGCAACCAGGTTGAGCAAGGTCGTCTTGCCGCAGCCGGACGCGCCGATCAGGCAGACAAACTCGCCGGCACCAACCCGCAGGTCGAGCCCGTCGAGCGCGACCACCGCCGCACGACCGCGGCCGAACACCTTCCTGACTCCGGCCAGTTCGACGACCGATCCGGCGCGGGCCTGCGGTTGCGCCTGCGCCGCGAAGACGCCGGCCGAGGTGGTATCCGTGACGACAAGCAGGTCGGCGGTCATGACGTCCCCTCTCCGTTACTTCTTGTCCAGGCCGGCCGCGTCGACCGTCGGCTTGCCGACGGCCGTGAGCATGCCGTTGAGCAGGCCAAGATCGACAAGGCCCTTCAGGTCGGGTGTGCTCTTGGAGCTCCCGGTGGTGACCGCGTCCTTGGCCAGTTGTGGGAAGGTGGCGGCCAGTGGGTCGAGGCTCAGCGTGATGTTGGCGAACGCCCGCTCGATCACCGGCTGGCTCAGCGCCTTGCCGGTGAGCTTCTTCAGTGCCTCGTTGGCAACCGCCTGCGCCTCGACCTTGTTGCCGTTGGCCCAGTCGATCGAGGCGAGCAGCCCACGCAAGAACGACTGCACGGTCTGCGGGTGCTCCGCCAGGTACTGGGTCCGTACGATCAGCACGGTGGTCGGGAACTTGCCGTCCGGCCACAGGTCTCGCTCGTCCACGAGGACCTTGGCGCCGGCATCCAGCACCAGCCGAGACGACCATGGCTCTGGCAGCCATGCCGCATCGATGTCGCCGTTGCGGTACGCGTCGAACGTCTGCG
>DASXTS010000028.1:0-16963 GCA_036505275.1 Pseudonocardiaceae bacterium | reverse complement strand
TCGCGTCGAACGCCGCCTACGGCGCGGCGCGGCTGCACCAGGACGCCGACGGCGAGTTCGTGGCGTGGGTGCGGGCCCTCGAGATCGATCGGCTGGGGCTGCCGACGCCGCACCTGCAGCTGCTGCTGCGGGTGCCGCCCGCGGTCGCAGCGCGGCGGTCGCGGGGCCGGGAGCGCCAGGAGGCGGAGCGGGTCCGCGACGCCTTCGAGGTCGACGCCGGCCTGCAGGCCCGTTGCGCCGAGGTCTACCAGCAGCTCGCCGGGCGGCACTGGTTGTCACCCTGGTTGGTGATCGACGGCGTTGCGGAGGTCGACCCCGCTGTGCTGGCCACGGCTCTGCTGCGCCAGGCGCTGCCCCAGGTGCCGCCCGAGGATGTGGAATTTCCCCAGTAGTACCGGGACGATGTCACATCGTCGTCATTGGGTGGCGCCGAGAAGCCGCTGCGGGTACCGGTCTGATCGGCCGCGGTGAGCCGCATGCCACGATGGCGACATGAAGGCTCGTGTGCTTGTGGTGGACGACGACCCGGCGCTGGCGGAGATGCTCACGATCGTGCTGCGCGGCGAGGGTTTCGACACCGCGGTGGTGAATGACGGCACCAAGGCGCTACCCGCGCTGCGGGAGCTGAAGCCGGACCTGGTGCTGCTCGACCTGATGCTGCCCGGGATGAACGGCATCGACGTGTGCAAGGCGATCCGCGGCGAGTCCGGCGTGCCGATCGTGATGCTCACCGCCAAGTCCGACACCGTGGACGTGGTGCTCGGTCTGGAGTCAGGTGCGGACGACTACGTCGTGAAGCCGTTCAAGCCGAAGGAGCTGGTGGCCAGGGTCCGGGCCCGGCTGCGCCGGACCGACGCCGAGCCGGCCGAGGAGCTGGCGATCGGCGACATCACCATCGACGTGCCGGGCCACCAGGTGACCCGCGACGGCCAGCAGATCGCGCTGACCCCGCTGGAGTTCGACCTGCTGGTGGCGCTGGCCCGCAAGCCGCGCCAGGTGTTCACCCGTGAGGTGCTGCTGGAGCAGGTATGGGGCTACCGGCACGCCGCGGACACCCGGCTGGTGAACGTGCACGTGCAGCGGCTGCGGTCCAAGGTCGAGCGGGACCCGGAGCACCCCGAGGTGGTGCTGACCGTGCGCGGCGTCGGGTACAAGGCCGGCCCTCCGTGAGGCCCTCCCAGGCGAGCCACGCCGCGAGGTCCACGGCATGACCCGTGCCGTGCCACAGCCGGCCGTGTTCGTCGCGGCCGACGCGTGGCTGCGCGGCAAGTGGGCGGAGCTTGCCTCGGCCTGGCGCCGTTCGCTGCAGCTGCGGGTGGTGGCCAGCACGCTGTCGCTGTCCTCGGCCATGCTGCTGGTGCTCGGCATGGTGCTGCAGACCCAGATCACCAACGGCCTGCTCGAGGCGAAGGTGAACGCCGCGCTCAAGCAGGCCACCATCAGCCGCGACCTGGTGAAGCGCGAGCTCGACCGGGTGGACCTGGCCACCGAGTCGGCCGACTCGGTCAAGGACAAGCTGACCAGTGCCCGCAACCGGCTGGCCTCCCCGCCGCCGGGCGACGCGGGGGAGGTCGCGCCGTCCGGGGCCGGCACGTTCTTCTCCGTGCTGGTCGACGGCAAGGCCGGCGGCGACAACGTGGCCAGCAGCGGCCCCATCCAGGAGGTGCCCGGCGAGCTGCAGACCGCCGTGTTGCAGGACAAGTTCGCGCACAAGATCACCACCGTGTCCCGCGACTCCGGTCAGGTGACGATGATCGCGGCCGGGGTGCCGGTGGTCACGCCGAGCCGCACGCTGCAGCTCTATCTGCTCGTTCCGCTCACCGGCGAGCAGCAGACACTGGAGTTGGTGCAGAACACGCTGCTGCTGGGCGGGCTGCTGCTCACCCTGCTGCTGGCCGGCATCGCGAGCCTGGTGACCAGGCAGGTGGTCAGCCCGGTGCGGCAGGCCGTCGAGGTCGCCGAGCGGTTCGCCGACGGTCACCTCGAGGAGCGGATGCCGGTTGCCGGCGAGGACGACATGGCCCGCCTCGCGGTGTCGTTCAACGCGATGGCAAGCAGCATCCAGGACCAGATCCGCCGGCTGGAGGAGTTCGGCGCGCTGCAGCGCCGGTTCACCTCCGACGTCAGCCACGAGCTGCGCACCCCGCTGACCACGGTGCGGATGGCTGCGGACACCCTGCACGACTCGCGGGCGGACCTGCCGCCGGTGCTGGCCCGCTCCACCGAGCTGCTGGTGGACGAGCTGGACCGGTTCGAGTCGCTGCTCGGCGACCTGCTGGAGATCAGCCGGCTGGACGCCGGGGTGGCCGACCTGCACCTCGACACGCTGGACATGCGCGCCGTGGTGCGCGGCGCGGTCGATGCGGTGCGGCCGCTGGCCACCTCGAGCGGCAGCATCGTCGAGCTGACCATGCCGGACGCCGAGGTGACCGCCGAGCTCGACCAGCGGCGGGTGGCCAGGATCCTGCGCAACCTGCTCGGCAATGCCCTCGACCACGGCGAGGGCCGGCCGGTGCAGGTGCGGCTCAGCGCCGACGAGCACGCCGTCGCGGTGCTGGTCCGCGACTACGGCGTCGGGCTGCGGGGCGGCGAGGAGCAGCTGGTGTTCAACCGGTTCTGGCGGGCCGATCCGTCCCGCAACCGCCGCACCGGCGGCACCGGGCTCGGCCTGTCGATCAGCCTGGAGGACGCCCGGCTGCACGGTGGCTGGCTGGAGGCATGGGGTGAGCCTGGCGCCGGCGCCGCGTTCCGCCTGACCCTGCCGCGCCAGCACGGCACCCCGCTGCTGCGCAGCCCGATCGCCCTGCCGTCCGACCATGCCGAGCCGATGCCGGCGCCGGCAATGGTGACCGTGCCGCCGGAGACCCGGAGCCAGGATGTGGAATTTCCCCACTAGGGCCGTCACGATGTCACATCGTCGCCGAACGGTGCTGGCGCTGATCGCCGCCACCGCCGCGGCCGGTGTGGTTGCCGCGGCGGGCGGGTGCGCGGCGATCCCGGAGTCCTCGCCGGTCGAGGTGGTCGGCCCGCAGGTGTCCGAGACAAGCGAGGCGCCGGTGCCGCCGCCGCCGGCCGGCCTCGACCCGCTGTCGGTGGTCCGCGGGTTCATCGAGGCCAGCGCTAGTCAGGCCAACCGGCACGCCGCGGCCCGCGCCTACCTCACCGACCAGGCAAAGGCGAGCTGGAACGACACCGGGCCGGTCGTGGTGCTCGCCGACACGTTCAACACGGTCTACAACACGAGTCCCGGCGACGCACAGACCGAGGACTACCGGCAGGTCCTGCTGCGCGGCCAGCAGCTCGGCCAGCTCGGCGCCGACGGCTCGTTCACCGCCAACCGCAGCGCGATCAACCCGACCATGGACCTGGTCAAGCAGAACGGCGAATGGCGGATAGCGACGCCGCCCGAGGCGCTGCACGTGCTGTACGGCGAGTTCCGCACCAGCTACCGGAGCATCGGTGTGAGGTTTGTCGATCCGAGCCGGAACACGCTGGTCACCGACCGCCGCTGGGTGCTCGCCCAGCCCTCGTCCGGCTGGCCGAGCCGAGCGGTCGACCTGCTGCTCGGCGGCCCGTCGGCGGCCGTGCGGGACGCCGTGGTCAACGAGCTGAACGGGGCGAAGATCCGCACCAACGTGGTGCTCGGCGAGAACGACGTGCTGACGGTCGACCTCACCCGGGTGCCTGAGCTGTCCGACATGCAGCGGCGCCTGGCCGCCGCGCAGATCGTCGGCAGCCTGAGCGAAGTGGTCGTCCAGAAGATCAGGATCCAGGTCGACGGTGTGCCGCTGGTGCCCAACAAGCCGGACTGGGTTGCGGCCGACGCCCTGCCGTTCACCCCGGACGACTGGGTGAAGCCCGACCTGCCGCCGTTGGCCGTCGACAATCACCGGGTGGTGCGGGTCGAGGGTGGCACCCCCATGGCAGGGCCGGCTGGTGACGGTTCGTTGCCCGTCGAGTCGGCCGCGCAGTCCGCCGACGGCACGCTGCTCGCCGTGGTCGCCACCGACGGCGGTCGGCCGCGGCTCGTGGTCGGTCCGATCGCCGACCCGAAGCCGGTGACGTTGCAGGCGGCCAGCATGACCCGGCCGACCTGGCGGCGGGGCACGACGCCGGAGGTGTGGACCGTGATCAACGGCGGGACCGGGGTCGGCGTGCTGAGCACCGGGGACCGCGGCCTGGTGACATTCGGGGTGGACCTCAGCGACCTCGCCGTCAAGGGGCGGATCACCGAGCTTCGGCTGTCCCGGGACGGGGTCCGGGTGGCCGCAGTGGTCGACGGCGCGCTGTACGTGGCCATCGTGGTCGGCTCGGAGGACGGCACCAGGGTGCGCAACCCCCGGCTGCTCATCGGGCCCGGCGCGGCCCAGATCGCCGACGTCGACTGGAAGGGCCGGGACAAGGTCGTCGTGGCCACCCGCGGCAAGGACAACCCGCAGGTCTACGAGGTCACCGTGGACGGCCTCAACTGGATGGCCTACGAGAACACCAACCTCACCGGCCCGCTCTCCGGCATCGCCGCCGCGGTCGGCCGGCCCGTGCTCGTCGCCGACCAGGGCGGCCTCTGGTTCGCCCGTGACACCAATGAGCTGTGGTACTCCGAGGGCCTCAGCCACGGAACCGATCCGTTCTACCCGGGCTGAACTGTCGGCGCCGTGCGCCACGCTGTCCGGCATGCGAGCTCTGTTGGACCTGCTGGTGCCGAGCCGCTGCGCGGGTTGCCAGCGCGACGGCCCGCCGTTGTGCCCGGACTGCCAGGCGTTGCTCGGCCAGCCGCTGCGGGTCCGGCTGGATGGCCGCGGGCTGCCCCCGGTGTACGCGGTGGGCCGCTACCGCGGACCGCTGCGGACGGCCGTGCTGGCGTACAAGGAGCGCGGCCGCCGCGAGTTGGCGAGGCCGCTCGGTGAGTCGCTGGCCGGCGGCATTCGTCAACTGCTGCTGGCGGACGGTGCCCTGGCCCTCGACGGCGCCTGGAACGCGGCCGCCGGCCGGTGGCTGGTGCCGGTGCCGTCGCGATCCGCGGCGGCGCGCCGCCGCGGCGGGGACCATGTGCTGCGCCTGGCCAAGCAGACGGCGCGGGCGCTGTCCGGGACCGGTCTGCCGGCCGCGGTGGCGCCGGCATTGCGGCTGGCCAGCGGCGTGCGCGACTCCGTCGGTCTGGACGCTGCGGCCAGAAGTGCCAACCTGGCCGGCCGGCTGCGGACGCGCCCCACCGGCCTGCCGCCACCCGGTACGGCCGTAGTGCTGCTCGACGACGTCGCCACCACCGGCGCAACCGCGGCGGCGTGCACGGCGACGCTGGCGGCGGCGGAGGTCGAGGTGCACGCCGTGCTCGTCCTCGCATCGGCGGCGCCACTACTCCGAACGGGTGGTATTCGTGACCGTTCCGTGACCGTTCGCCACAATCGTCGCACCGTGGGGTTCATGACCGTGTGACGGTGCTTCGTGGGGGTGTTGCCGCCGCCGATACCGAGCTACGGTCGACGGCTAACCGCCCAGGCAGCCAATCCAGGTGCCGGCCCGAACCGGGCGCCAAGGGAGGAGGCCAAGCGATGACATTTGCACCGGATTCGGTGCAAAGGCCGTTTCCGGTGCACGGCAGTCAGCAGTCCCGTCGCGGAGCGCGGGAGAGCGAGGGAGGTCGTGTGGATATCGTCGTTAAGGGTCGCAACGTCGAGGTGCCGGACCACTACCGGGTGCACGTTTCCGCGAAGATGGCCCGCCTCGAGCGCTACGACAGCAAGGTGATCAGGTACGACGTCGAGCTGTACCACGAGAAGAACCGCAGACAGGCCAAGAACTGCCAACGAGTGGAGATCACCGGAAAGGGACGCGGGCCCGTCGTCCGCGCCGAGGCGTGCGCCTCGGATTTCTACGCCGCGCTCGATGCGGCCGTCGGCAAGCTGGAGAACCGGCTGCGCAGGACACACGACAGGCGCCGGGTGCACCATGGCCGCCACGCCCCGACCTCGGTCGCCGAGGCGACCGCTGCCCTGGCGCAGACCGCGCCAGGCGAACAACCCTTCGCCAGCAACGGATACGCGGCGTTCCAGACCGCCGTGCTCACCCGCGACGACTCGACCTACCAGCCGGACGTGCCCGAGCAGCGCTGGAACACCGGCGTTGACGACAACCTTCCCGGCCGGATCGTCAGGGTGAAGGAGCACCCCGCCGAACCGATGACCGTCGACCAGGCCCTCTACCAGATGGAGCTGGTCGGCCATGACTTCTTCCTCTTCTCGGACCACGATACGGGTCGGCCCAGCGTCGTCTACCGGCGCAAGGGCTTCGACTACGGAGTCATCCGACTCGCCTGAGCCACCCAGGTAGCTGGTGCCCTCGGGATGCCCACGGTCCCGGGGGCACCCGCCTGTCCCGCCCGTTCCGGCCGGAGATGCCTACGATGGCGGAGAAGGTCAGGGACGACACACGACGAGCGAGGTCGAATTCCGGTGGTGTTCCAACGGCTGCTCCGCGCGGGCGAGGGCAAGACGCTCAGGCGGCTGGGCAAGATCGCGCAGCACATCAACGGCCTCGAGGACGAGACGGTTGCGCTGTCCGACGCGGAGCTTCGGGCCAAGACGGACGAGTTCAAGCGGCGCTACGCCGATGGGGAGTCGCTGGACGAGCTGCTGCCGGAGGCCTTCGCGGTGGCCAGGGAGGCCGCGCACCGCACTCTCGGGCAGCGGCCCTTCGACGTGCAGCTGATGGGCGGCGCGTCGCTGCACCTCGGCCAGGTGGCCGAGATGAAGACCGGCGAGGGCAAGACCCTGACGTGCGTGCTGCCCGCCTACCTCAACGCCATCTCCGGCGACGGCGTGCACGTGGTCACCGTCAACGACTACCTGGCCAAGCGCGACGCGGAGTGGATGGGCCGGATCCACCACTTCCTCGGCCTCGAGGTCGGCGTGATCCTGTCCCAGATGCCCCCCGACGAGCGCCGCAAGGCGTACGCGGCCGACATCACATACGGCACGAACAACGAGTTCGGCTTCGACTACCTCCGCGACAACATGGCGTGGTCGCTCGAGGACTGCGTCCAGCGCGGGCACAACTACGCGATCGTCGACGAGGTCGACTCGATCCTGATCGACGAGGCGCGCACGCCGCTGATCATTTCCGGGCCGGCCGACCAGTCATCCCGCTGGTACACCGAGTTCGCCAGGCTCACCCCGCTGATGAAGCGGGACGTCCACTACGAGGTCGACGAGCGCAAGCGGACCATCGGGGTCAGCGAGGAGGGCGTCGCCTTCATCGAGGACCAGCTTGGCATCGAGAACCTCTACGAGGCCGCGAACACCCCGCTCGTCGGGTACCTGAACAACGCGCTGAAGGCCAAGGAGCTGTTCAAGAAGGACAAGGACTACATCGTCCGCAACGGCGAGGTCCTGATCGTCGACGAGTTCACCGGCCGGGTGCTGCACGGCCGGCGCTACAACGAGGGCATGCACCAGGCCATCGAGGCCAAGGAAGTCGTCGAGATCAAGGCCGAGAACCAGACGCTGGCCACGATCACGCTGCAGAACTACTTCCGGTTGTACGACAAGCTGGCCGGGATGACCGGTACGGCCCAGACCGAGGCCGCCGAGCTGCACCAGACCTACAAGCTGGGCGTGGTGTCCATCCCGACGAACATGCCGATGATCCGGGTGGACCAGTCCGACCTGGTGTACAAGACCGAGGAGGGCAAGTTCGACGCTGTCGTCGAGGACATCCTCGAGCGGCGCGACAAGGGCCAGCCGGTGCTGGTCGGCACCACCAGCGTCGAGAAGTCCGAGTACCTCGCCAAGCAGTTGGTGCGCAAGGGCGTGCCACACGAGGTGCTCAACGCAAAGCACCACGAGCGCGAGGCGGCGATCATCGCGCGGGCCGGCACGCCGGGCGCGGTGACCGTCTCGACCAACATGGCCGGCCGCGGCACCGACATCATGCTCGGCGGTAACCCCGAGTTCATGGCCGACCGGGAGCTGCGCGACCGTGGCCTGGACCCGGTGGAGACGCCGGAGGAGTACGAGGCCGCCTGGCCGGACGCAGTGGAGAAGGCGCGCGCCCAGGTCGCCGATGACTACGTCCTGGTCCGCAAGGCGGGCGGGCTGTACGTGCTCGGCACCGAGCGGCATGAGTCGCGGCGCATCGACAACCAGCTCCGCGGCCGGTCCGGCCGCCAGGGCGACCCCGGCGAGTCCCGGTTCTACCTCTCCCTCGGCGACGAGCTCATGCGCCGGTTCAACTCCGCCATGGTCGAGACGGTGATGACCAGGCTGAACATGCCCGAGGACGTGCCGATCGAGGCCAAGATGGTCACCCGCGCGATCAGGTCCGCGCAGACCCAGGTCGAGCAGCAGAACTTCGAGATCCGCAAGAACGTCCTCAAGTACGACGAGGTGATGAACCGCCAGCGGACGGTCATCTACGCCGAGCGGCGTCGGGTGCTGGAGGGCGAGGACCTGCACGAGCAGGTCCAGCACATGCTCGACGACGTGATCACCGCGTACGTCCAGGGCGCCACCTCGGGCGGCTACGCCGAGGACTGGGACCTCGAGCAGCTCTGGACCGCGCTGCGCACGCTGTACCCGGTCGGCATCCGCTGGCAGGACCTCGCCGAATCGGACACCGCTGACCTCACCCAGCAGACGCTGCTTGCGGCCGTGCTGGACGACGCCCTTGCCGCCTACGCCGGGCGCGAGGCCGAGATCGACGCCATGGTCGGGCCGGGCGCGATGCGCGAACTGGAGCGACGCGTGGTGCTCTCCGTGCTGGACCGCAAGTGGCGCGAGCACCTGTACGAGATGGACTACCTCAAGGAGGGCATCGGCCTGCGGGCAATGGCCCAGCGCGACCCGCTGATCGAGTACCAGCGGGAGGGCTTCGACATGTTCAACGCCATGCTCGAGGCGCTCAAGGAGGAGTCCGTCGGGTTCCTGTTCAACCTGCAGGTGCAGCAGGCCGAGCCGCAGCAGGCTCCGGCGGCTCGGCCTGCTGCGGTGGCAACCCCCGGCAGCACCGGCGTGCTCGCCGACGCCGTCAGCCGCCCGGCCGCACCGGTCGGCGATGGCACGGCGACCAGGGCACGGGGGCGGACCGGAGCCCGGTCTCGTGCCACTGCTGCCGGCACGGACGCTGCTGCCGGCGCCGCTGGCGCGGGTGCTGCTGCCGGCACGGGTGCCGCTGGCGCGGCCGCCGCTGCCGGCGCGGGTGCCGCCGGGTCCGGCGACGGGCACGCCGTGCCCCCCGCGCTGCGGGCCAAGGGGCTCGAGGCACCGGGCTCCCGACAGCTGACCTACAGCGCGCCGGCCGAGGGCGGCGGCACCGAGGTGCGCGGCGCGGGGTCCAGGCGCGGTGCTGGCGGCCGGCACGCCGCCCCCGAGGCGGCTGCCGCCAAGGAGCCGTCCCGCAACGCGCCGTGCCCCTGCGGCTCCGGCAAGAAGTACAAGCGCTGCCACGGTGCCCCGACCGGGGCGCGGTCGTAAGAGTCGCGGCGGAGGGTAGGACCCCGCCGCCATTCAGCCAATCCGCACCGCGGTGCCCACCCAGCGGCGGCGCTGGCGGTCGATCCGCAGCGCCAGCACTCGGGTGCGCTGGTCGCAGCGGAACGTCACGCACGCCTCCACGGCGTCCCGGCGCGGCAGGAAGACCCGAACCGAGCCGACGGCCGCGCCGCGGACCGGCCAACGCAGCCCGCCGCGGCACAGCGTCTGCACGGCGGCCACCGCCCTGCCGTTCAGCATGGTGGTGAGCTGCTGCACCGGCCGGCGGCCCTCCAGCGTCTCCAGCACGGCGCGGGCCATCGCGCCGGCCAACCCGCGGGCCTCCGCCTCGGTGATCAGCGCCCGCGCCGGCCTCGGCCGTTCCTTCCGCGGTACCAGCACCGGCACGCTCGGCGCCGGCTGCAGGCACGGCAGTTCGGCAAGCAGCGCCGCACGCCACCCGCCGGCGTGTTCGGCGGGCCCGGCGTACTCGGCGGGTGGCCCGTACTCGGCGAGCCGGTACAGCGCCGGCTGCTCGGCGGCGCACGACATCCGCGGTTGCGGTGCGACGGACACAGTTCTCCCCTCGGCGGCTGGGTGCGGGCCGCGAGGGGAGTGCCCTGGACCTGGGCAGCGGACCCGAAAATGGCTCGCGCAGTATGGCCGCCCCGATCTACCGCCGTCCCCGTTTTCGCGCCGTGCACCGCGTGTCCGCGCGCCCGGCACCGCGTGTCCGCGCGTTGGTACACACGAGTTGGCAGATTTGGCACAACGCTGGCCGTGCCTAAAACGAGGCGCGGCCGCCGCTTACGCGAGCGCCGTGCGAGCGTCGCCGAGTTACCGTGGCGGTGTGACCGGTGATCGCCAGCCACTGACCGCCCTGATCGTCGACTACGGCGGCGTGCTCACCTCCTCGCTCACCGCCGCCATGGCGGCCTGGATGCGCGCCGAACGCATACCTGCCGAGCTCTTCGGCCGGCTGATGCGCGAGTGGATGACCGAAGGTGCGGCGCCGAGCCCCGCGCACGACCTGGAGACCGGCCGGCTGCCGGCCACGGAGTTCGAGCGCATGTTGGCCGAGCGGCTGCGCGCCGCGGATGGCACCGGTCCGGCTGCGGAAGGCCTCCTGGCCAGGATGTTCGCCGGCTTCAGCGCCGACTCCGGCATGCTCGGCGTGCTGCGCAACGCCCGGCAGCATGGGCTGCGCACCGCCCTGCTCTCCAACTCATGGGGTGGCAACTACGACCGCAACGGTTGGGACGAACTGTTCGACGCCGTGGTGATCTCCGGCGAGGTCGGCCTGCGCAAGCCAGAGCCGGAAATCTTCCGGCTCACCGCCCGCCAGCTCGCCGTGCCGCCGCAGCAGTGCGTCTTCGTCGACGATCTCGCCATCAACGTCCGCGGCGCCGCCGAGGTCGGGATGATCGGTGTGCACCACACCACCCTCGAGTCAACTGTCGACGAGCTGGAGACCCTCTTCGGCGTGCCGCTGGCACCCGACTTCGACCCGGTCTGACCGAGGTTGACGATCATCGGAGCAAACGGGGGAGCGGCTACCGTGCACAACGCCGCCGCACGAGTTCGAAGCACAGCACGGCGGCGGCACTGGCCACGTTGAGCGACTCGACGCCGCCGGCCATCGGGATGGCCAGCCACCCGTCGACCGCGGCGCGCACCGCGTCGGATACGCCGTCCGTCTCGTTGCCGAGCACGAACGCGGCGAGGTCCGCCAGCGGCGCGGTGAACACCGGATGTGGCGCGCCCGCGGCCAGCCCGTACAGGGTGAACCCGGCGGCGGATAGCGCGGCGCACGCCTCGGCAGCGGTCCCGCAGCGCAGCACCGGCGCCTGGAACGCCACCCCGGCCGAGGCCTTGACCACGAGCGGGTCAACGGTGGGCACCCCCCGCCGGGGCAGCACGACGCCGTCCAAACCGGCCGCCGTCGCGGTGCGCAGGATCATGCCGACGTTGGCCGGGTTGGTGATCTGGTCCAGCACCAGCACCGAACACGGCGCCGAAGGCGCTGGCGCGAGGAACGCCGCCAGCGGCCGCATCCGGGGCGCCACCACGTCGGCGAGCACCCCTTGGTCGTGCCGGCCATTGCCGGCGAGCACCTTGACCCGGTGCGCGGAGGCCAGCCGCACCGGCACGCCGCGATCGGCCGCGGCGTCCAGAATCTGCCGGACGGCCGGCCCGCGGGCGTTCTCGGCCAGCAGCACCTTGTCCACCACGAGCCCGATGTCGGCCAGCGCCTCCAGCACCGGTTTGCGCCCGTACACCGTCACGAACCGGTCCTTGGGCGAGACTGGTTCTCCAGTGACCACCCAAGCAGCATGACACGTGTCAGGATCTGGGCATGCCGGACCGGCTATCGGCGCTGGACGCGTCGTTTCTCTACCTGGAGCAGCCGACCACGCCCATGCACATCGGCGCGGTGGCGGTGTTCCGGCGGCCGCGAGCCGGCTTCGACTACGAGCGGCTGGTCGACCTCATCGAGCAGCGGTTGATGGCTGTGCCGCGATATCGTCAGAAGATCAAGAACGTGCCCGTACACCTGGCCAGGCCGGTGTGGGTGGACGACCGGGACTTCGACGTCGCCTACCACGTCCGGCGATCGGCGTTGCCCAAGCCGGGCAACGAGGCGCAGCTGCACGAGCTGGTCGGCAGGCTGATGTCGCGGCCGCTCGACCGCAGCCGGCCATTGTGGGAGGTGTACCTGGTCGAGGGCCTGGCCAGGAACCGTATCGCGATCATCACGAAGTCCCACCACGCCATGGTCGACGGGGTCAGCGCGATGGACATCGGCCAGGTGATACTGGATGTCACGCCAACTCCGCGGAGCACGTCGGCGGACGTATGGTTGCCGCGGCCGGAGCCCGGCCGCCTGCAGCTCGTGGTCGAGGCCGCCGGGGAGGCGGTGCAGCGACCGGCCGAGCTGGTGGACAACGTGCGGGCGGCGGCCATGGACGCGGTGTCCACCGTTCGCCGGATCGGCACCGCGGTCGGCGGCGTGCTCGACGCGCTGCGCACCGCCGCGCGGGCCGCGCCCGGCAGCCCGCTGAACGTGCCGATCACGACGCAGCGCCGGTTCGCGGCCGCCCGAACCCCGCTCGAGGACTACAAGAAGGTGCGCGCCGCGCACGGCGGCACGGTCAACGACGTGGTGCTCGCCGTGGTGTCGGGCGCGCTGCGGAACTGGCTGCTCTCCCGCGGCGAGGCGGTCACCTCGTCGACCGCGATCAGGGCCATGGCGCCGGTGTCGGTGCGCGACGACTCGGCCGGCCGGGGGCCGCGGCTGCCCGGCAACAAGGTGTCCGCATATCTGGTGGACCTGCCGGTCGGCGAGCCGAACCCCATCGTCCGGCTGCATCACGTGAGCCACGCCATGCGCGCGCACAAGGACTCCGGCCAGTCCATCGGCGCCGACGTGCTGGTGCGGCTCGGCGCGTTCGCGCCGCCAACCATGCACGCGCTCGGCGCGAGGGTGGCCAACGGCTTCACCCAGCGCATCCACAACCTGGTCGTGACGAACGTGCCTGGACCGCAGTTCCCGCTGTACGCGGCCGGCGCGCGGATGCTGGAGATGTTCCCCGTGGTCCCGCTGTCCAAGAACCAGAGTGTGTCGATCGGCATCACGTCCTACGACGGCGGGGTGTACTACGGACTCAACGCGGATCGGGACGCCATGACGGACGCGGACGGGCTGGCCTCGATGATCGAGGAGTCGCTCGAGGAGATGGTCGGGACGGTGCCGCAATGAATGGTGCGCAGAACGTCCGGCGTGGGCTGGTGCTCGGCGCCGGAGGGGTGCTCGGCTACAACTGGTTGGTGGCCGCGTTGACCACCTGGTCCGAGCACACCGGCCTCGACCCGCGGCACTTCGAGGTCGTGGTCGGCACCTCGGCCGGATCGGTGGCCGCGGCGGCCATCGGCGGCGGCCTGCACCCGGCCGCGCTGCTGCGCCACCTGCGCGGCGAGCGCGACCCCGGTGATCCGAGCGTGAGCTGGGACCACGACTCATCCTCGGGCGGCGCGCTGCCGCCGCTGCCGGCGCTCGGGCTCGGCTCACCGGAGCTCGCCGCCCGGGTGCTGCTGCGGCCGCGGGCGTACCCGCCGGTTGCGGTGCTGTCCGCGTTCGCGTTGCGCGGCCGCGGGTCGCTCGAGCCGCTGCGTGGCGCGGTCAGCGGGCTCACCGCCGGTGGCAACGACTGGCCGGTTCGGCCGCGCACCTGGATCGTCGCCACCGACTACGACCGCGGCCGCCGGGTCGTGTTCGGCCGCGCCGCCCACGGCGTGCCGCCCGCTGAGCTGTCGTATGCCGTCGCCGCATCCTGCTCGATCCCCGGCTGGTACGAGCCGGTGCTGATCGGCGGTAGGCGATTCGTGGATGGCGGTGTGTGCTCGACAACCTCGGCCGACCTGCTGGCCGACGAGGGTCTGGACGAGGTGACCGTACTCATGCCGCTCGGCTTGCGGGTCCCGGACCGCGCGTGGCATCCGCTGGTGCGCACCGAGCGGTGCGTTCGCCGGCTGGCCACCCGCCGCACCCTGCGCGAGATCGTGCGGTTGCGCGCGGCCGGCACCAGGGTCACGCTGCTCACTCCGGACGCCGAGGTGCTCTCCGCAATGGGCTGGAACGTGATGGATCACCGCCGTCGCAACCGGGTGTTGGACGCCTCGCTGCGGACCACCGCCCGCGCCTGGCGCCAGGGTCTCGAGGCGGCGTAGTGCGCGTCTACGTCCCCGCGACCATATCGATGCTGCGCCGGCTGGTGGCCGACGGGGAGCTGCGGGCGGTGGGTGGTACGGCGTTCGCCGTCACGCCGACGCTGCGCGAGTCGTACGCGTCCGGGAACACCGAGGAGCTCGAGTACGCCGCCATGGCCGATGCGGCCCGTGCCTCCCTGCGGCTGCTGGCTTCCGTCGAGGACGCCATCGGCGGCAGGGACGTCGGCGTGGGTTTCGGCGGGGACGTCGGCGGGGACGTCGGCAGGGGCGTCGGCGGGGACGCCGAGCCGGCGCGGCGAGTCGTGGTGTGCGCGGACGTCGACGGCGTGCGCCTGCGGCCCGACCTGGACGATGGCGCGGTGACCCTGCCGGGGCCGGTCTCCGGTTCGGCCATCGCCGCCGTATACGTGGACCTGCCGGACGCCGCCGCCGCGGTCCGTGCCGCCGCCGCGGTCGTCGACGCCGCGGACCTTGGCGACCCCGACGCGGAGTTCACCCTCGGGGAGGCTGACGACCACGAGCTTGCCTGGTACGCGCTGCAGGAGGTCCCCTTCCTCCTCGACCTGCTGTGACGCCGCCCCTCCTTCCCGGCGTGTCCGCGTGATCGGACACATGAGTCGGGACGTCGGGCACAGGTGCACACTGCACCGCCCGACCGAACCGCCCAACACCGCCCAACACCGCCCGACCGAACCGGCGAACACGCGCGATCGAACTGCCCAACATGCGCGACCGAACCGGCGAACACGCCCAGGGATGGCTACATGCCGGTGGCGGGTTCCCAGAGCTCGACACGGTTGCCCTCGCAGTCGATGCACCACCCGAAGCGGCCGTACTCGGAGTCTTCTATGTCGTCGAGCACGGTGACACCAGCGGCACGCAGCGAGGCGAGCAGGCCGTCCAGGTCGTCCACTCTGAAGTTGATCATTGCCTGCTGGATGGGCGAGCCGAAGTACGTGGTGTCGAGCGGGAAGGCGGCCCAGGTGGTGGAGCCGGGCTGCTCCGCCGTGCCGGCCTCGGCCCAGTGGAAGGTGGCGCCGCCGTAGCGCTCGGTGGGCACCCCGAGGTGCTTGGCGTACCAGGCGGCGAGCGCGGCCGGGTCGTGCGAACGCACGAACACTCCGCCGATGCCGGTTACCCGCGCCACGGCCCGAACGCTAGCTCACCGTGCCAGGATGAACCCAGCGGCACACAACCGCCGCAGCACAGCAGCACAGCAGCATAGCCGCAGCAAAAGCGCAGCCCAGCCGCAGACCAGCGGCCATCCATGAGTCACCTGGAGATCCCGTGGACGCCGTCACCAGCACGCCGACCCCGGCCAACGAACCGGTCCGCCCGTACCTGCCCGGCAGCGCGGAGACCAGATCCCTGCAGCGCCGCCTCGCCGAGCTCGAGAATGAGCAGGCCGAGCTGACCATGACCATCGGTGGCGAGCAGCGGATGGCCGGCGGCGAGCGTTTCGACGTGGTGCAGCCGCACGACCACCGGCACGTCCTCGGCGCCGGCGCGCAGGCCACCGACGACGACGTGGCCGCGGCCGTCCGCGCCGCCAAGGAGGCCGCCCCGGCCTGGCGGGCGCTGGGCTATGACGAGCGGGCCGCCGTGCTGCTGCGCGCCGCCGACCTGCTGGCCGGGCCGTGGCGGGACACGCTCAATGCGGCCACCATGCTCGGGCAGTCGAAGTCGCCGTACCAGGCCGAGATCGACGCGGCCTGCGAGATGATCGACTTCTTCCGGTTCAACGTGTACTTCGGGCGGCATATCCTGGCCGAGCAGCCGATCTCCGCGCCGGGGATGTGGAACCGCATGGATCACCGGCCGCTGGACGGCTTCGTCGTGGCCATCGCGCCGTTCAACTTCACCTCGATCGCCGGCAACCTGCCGGCCGCGCCGGCGCTGATGGGCAACACAGTGGTGTGGAAGCCCTCGCCGACTCAGCAGCTCGCCGCGCACTACACCATGCGGCTGCTGGAGGCCGCGGGTCTGCCGCCTGGCGTGATCAACCTCGTGACCGGGGACGGGGCGGCCGTCAGCGACGTGGCGCTGATCGACCCCGAGCTCGGCGGCATCCATTTCACCGGCTCGACCCGCACGTTCAAGGCGTTGTGGCGCACCGTCGCCGCGCACCTTGACGGCTACCGCGCCTACCCGCGGCTGGTCGGCGAGACCGGTGGCAAGGACTTCGTCGTGGCACATCGGTCGGCCGACCCGGATGCCGTGGTCAACGGCCTGGTCCGAGGCGCGTTCGAATACCAGGGCCAGAAATGCTCCGCCGCGTCCCGCGCATACCTGCCCAAGTCGTTGTGGACCGCCGGCCTGCGTACGCGGTTGGCCGACGTCACCAGGTCGATCGAGTACGGCGACGTCACCGACTTCGCCAAATTCGGTGGCGCGGTAATCGACGAACGGGCCTTCGCCAGGCACCGCGACGTGCTGGAGAAGGTGGCCGGCGAGCCGTCCATCGAGGTGCTCGCCGGCGGCACCTGCAGCGACGAGACCGGCTACTTCGTACAGCCGACCGTGCTCGTCGGCGCCGACCCGACGCATGACATCTTCGCCACCGAATACTTCGGGCCGATCCTGTCCGTCTATATCTATGACGACGCGGGCGGCCCTGCGTTCGCCGAGGTGCTGGACCTGGTTGACCGCAGCGCGCCGTATGCCCTCACTGGCGCCGTCTTCGCCACTGACCGCGCCGCCGTCGAGCAGGCACACCAGCGGCTGCGCTTCGCTGCCGGGAACTTCTACGTCAACGACAAGCCCACCGG
>DASXTS010000027.1:0-20001 GCA_036505275.1 Pseudonocardiaceae bacterium | reverse complement strand
CGCCAACAGCAGCACGGTCGCGGTTCTCATGCCATTGGTACACCGCTCGCGGCGGCCGGGTTCCGTCACCGCATGGATTGGGCTATGGCGATGGCGCGCTCCAGGCGCAGCGAGCCCTCCAGCCGGAACGTCACTCCGTCGCGCTGCCACACGAGCGTGTCGGCGGCGAGCCTGGCCGACTCGACGTGCCGCCGGCCGTCCCGGTCGAGGTAGACCACCTCGTGCGGACCCGGCACCCAGAGCGCGGCGGCGCCGTCGACCTGGGTCCACTCGACCCCGGCCACGCTCGGCACCTGCTTGGCGAACGCCGGGTCCAGCGTGCCGCCGAACTGGTCGATGCGGATGCCGGTGGCGCGATATGCGAACGACACGACTCGCCCGTCGGTCACCGCCACCTCGTCAGGTGTTCCGAGCTCGGCCGGCACCAGGATCGGGAACGGCACCGCGGCCCGCGCGGCCGCCACGCCGTCCAGTGCGGTGGCCGGGATCGACGACCCGGGGTTCGGGTTCGGCGCGGAAGGGGCGCCCTGCTCCACGACCACGCCACCGAACCGAAACAGCTCCACGATCGCCGCCCTCACCTGTGCCGAGCCGGCCACCAGCGCGGCGAACGCGACGAGCACCGCGGCGGCGGCGTAGCGCAGCCACGGGCGGCTCCTCGGCTGCTCCAGACGCTGGCGGACCGCGGCCGCCATCCGCGCCGGGTCCGGCGCCGGCGGCACGTCGAGCTGCCGGCCGAGCGCGCGCAGCTCGCGGCTCAGCTCGTCGGTCTCGTCAGGCACCGGACACCTCCTCCCGTGGCACCGTCGAGCGCAGCTTCGCCAGCGCCCGCGCCGTCCTGGACTTCACCGACCCGATCGGCCAGCCGAGCACGTGCGCGGTCTCCGCCTCTGTCAGTTCCAGGAAGAACCGGCAGCTCAGCACTAGCCGGTCCCGGTCGGGCAGCGCCCGCACCGCGGCCAGCAGCGCGTGCCGGCGCTCCTCCCCCAGCACGCCGGCCTCCGGCCCCTCGATGTGTCCCCGGTGGTTGGCGCGCAGCGCGAGCGCCTCCCGGCGGCGCAGCGACCGCCGTGCGTTGCTCGCCTCGTTCAGCACGATCCGCAGCAGCCACGGCCGGAACGGCTGGCCCAGCCGGAACGTCTGCAGCTTCCGGAACGCCTTGACGAACGCCTCCTGCACGACATCCTCAGCGTCGTCCCCAGCGCCGGCCAGCACCGCGGCCCGGTGCGCGACCGCCGTGTACCGGGCCACCAGGCCGGCGTAGGCGTCCAGGTCGCCGTCGAGCGTGCGGGCCACCGCGTCGGTGTCGTCCGTCGCGCCTCCCCTTCCGATCGGGATCACATGAACGCGACAGCAGTCAGGTCCCACGGTGCACCAAACCTGACGGGCGTCGCGTTCATGCGCGCTCACCACTCTGTACACCGCCGTACCCCGGATCGGTTCCACTGACCGCGAACCCGGATTGGAAACGCCGTGGCGCAGCGGCACGGTTGGCCGATGCGGATCGCGGTGCTCTCGGACATCCACGGCGTGCTGTCGGCGCTGGAGGCCGTGCTCGCCGAGCCCGACGTGCGGGCCGCCGACCGGATCGTGCTCACCGGGGACATCGCGGCCGGACCCATGCCGGTGCAGACCCTCGACCTGCTGGTCGCGCTGGGCGAGCGCGCGTTGTGGGTGCGTGGCAACGCGGACCGCGAGCTCGTGGCGCTGGCCGCGGGCGGCGAGACCAAGATCCCGGATCCGATCGCGCCGTAGGCCGCGGCGCAGCTGCGTCCTGACCAGCTGCGGCTGCTGTCGGCTGCTGGCAAGTAGCCATAAGCTACTGACCAGTAGTACGGTTGGTCCGACGCCGCAGCCGCCGGGAGGCCCGCCGTGACCACAGTCGATCCCGCCCGCACTGCCGCCGAGGCCACCGTTCCGAGGAAGGTGGACGCCGAGGAGTCACGCAGGGTCGCCGAGGCGGCGCGGGAAACCCGGTGGGACCGCCCGAGCTTCGGCAAGGAACTCTTCCTCGGCCGGCTCCGGCTCGACCTGATCCACCCGTACCCGGCTGGCGACCAGGACGCCATTGAGCGCGGCGAGGAGTTCCTCGGCAGGCTGCGCGCGTTCTGCGAGACCATCGACGGGCAGCGGATCGAGCGGGAGGCCAGGATCCCGGACGAGGTGATCAACGGCCTGAAGGACCTCGGCGCGTTCGGCATGAAGATCCCGCGGGAGTATGGCGGGCTCGGCCTGTCCCACGTCTACTACAACCGGGCGCTGATGTTGGCCGGCTCGGCGAACGCCTCCCTCGGCGCGCTGCTCTCGGCGCACCAGTCGATCGGCGTGCCGCAGCCGATCAGGCTGTTCGGCACGGAGGCGCAGAAGCGCGAGTTCCTGCCCCGGTGCACCCGCGAGATCTCGGCGTTCCTGCTCACCGAGCCCGACGTGGGCAGCGACCCGGCGCGGCTGGCCACCACGGCGGTGCCCACCGAGGACGGCACGGGCTACCTGCTCAACGGCGTGAAGCTGTGGACCACCAACGGCGTGCTGGCCGACCTGCTGGTGGTGATGGCGCGCGTCCCGCGCTCCGCCGGCCGCTCGAACGGCTCCAGAGGCGGGATCAGCGCCTTCGTCGTCGAGGCCGGATCGCCGGGCATCACGGTGGAGAACCGCAACGCCTTCATGGGCCTGCGCGGCATCGAGAACGGCGTGACCAGGATGCACGACGTGCTGGTGCCGGCCGGCAATCTGATCGGCCGGGAGGGTGCCGGCCTCAAGATCGCTCTCACCACCCTGAACACGGGGCGGCTCTCGCTGCCGGCGCTGTGCGCCGCCGCGGCGAAGTGGAGCTTGAAGATCGCCCGCGAGTGGTCGGACGCCCGCGTGCAGTGGGGCCGCAAGGTCGGCGAGCACGAGGCGGTGGCCAGCAAGATCGCATTCATCGGCGCCACCGCGTTCGCACTGGAGTCGGTGGTAGAACTGGCCAGCCGGCTGGCCGACGAGGACCGGCACGACATCCGCATCGAGGCCGCGCTGGCCAAGCTGTACAGCTCGGAACTGGCCTGCCAGGTCGCCGACGAGTTGGTGCAGATCCGCGGCGGCCGCGGCTACGAGACGGCCGAGTCGATGGTGGCCCGGGGCGAGCGCGGCGTGCCCGCCGAGCAGGTGGTGCGCGACCTGCGGATCAACCGGATCTTCGAGGGCTCTACCGAGATCATGCACCTGCTGGTCGCCCGCGAGGCGGTGGACACCCACCTCGCGGTGGCCGGCGACATCGTCGACCCCAAGGCCGACGCCGGCCGCAAGGCCCGGGCAGCGGCCAGGGCCGGCGGGTTCTACGCCCGCTGGCTGCCCACCCTGGCGGTCGGCAAGGGCCAGGTACCCGGCGGGTACGGCGAGTTCGGGCCGCTGGCCGAGCACCTGCGGTACCTGGAGCGGGCCAGCCGCAGGCTGGCCAGGCAGATCTTCTACGGCATGTCCCGCTGGCAGGGCCGGCTGGAGCACCGGCAGGTGTTCCTCGGCCGCGTCGTCGACATCGGCGCGGAGCTCCTCGCCATGGCAGCGAGCTGTGTGCGGGCGCAGGCCCTGCGGGACGAGCGCGGCGACGCCGCCGTGGAGCTGGCCGACGCGTTCTGCCAGCAGTCCCGCCGCCGCGTCGAGGAGCTCTTCACCCGCCTCTGGCACAACACCGACGACCGCGACCGCGCGCTGACTCGCGGCGTGCTGGGCGGCCGCTACACCTGGCTGGAGGACGGAGTGGTCGACCCGTCGGTGGACGGCCCCTGGATCGCCGAGGCCAAGCCCGGCCAGAGCACCAGGCCGGACGTGCGCCGCCGCCTCCCCTCCCGGTAGCGCCTCGCGGTAGCGCCTCTCCGGTAGCGCCTCTCCGGTAGCGCCTCTCCGGTAGCGCCTCTCCGGTCGGGCCTCCCGGTGGCCCGAGTTTGACCCAGGCGTGACCGGTGGGCAACGCCGCTGACATGACCCGTCGGTCAGGATGGTTACTACGGGCGGGCCGGGTTGAGCTACTGGGGGTAACGGGGCGGCGGGCGCGGATCGGGCTGGGATGCGCGCACGTCGTCCTCACCCGTCACGCTCCGGCCGGGGTCCTTGCCCGGAACGCCGGAAACGGCGGCAGCGCCGGTTCCGGGACGTCGAAGCGCTTGCGCAGCGCGGTGGCCACCGCGGCGCAGTGCTCGGCCAGCGCCGGCTCGGTCGACGCACACTGCGTGGCCAGCCGCTCCCAGCGGTCGACCAGGGCGGGACCACGACGCGGCGAGGTGCGCTCGGACGATCCGATCGGGCGGTCGGGCTCGTCCCCGCGCGGCATGAGCCACCACGTCGAGAGCCAGGTCCAGAGCAGCTGGGCGTCCAGCAGCCGCGGCATCAGCTGCTCGTCGTCGGCCAGCAGCGGCCACATCTCGACGACCTCGACCCGCCAGGCCGCCAGCATGGCGTCGGCCATCCCAGGCGGCAGCCGGAAGCAGCACCAGCAGGACGGGAACGGCACCCGGGCGTAGGCCATGTCCAGCGTGACGTCGCGGATGCAGCCCCACTCGAAGTCCAGGAACCGCACGCCGTCCGCGGTCACCAGGTTGTTGTCCGGGCACAGGTCGGACGGGCTGAACGCGCGGTAGCCGGTGCCGCCGAGCAAGCGCACGCAGGTTCTGGCCCGCTTCGCGGTTGCGTAGGGGGTCGCGACGCCGAGCTCAGCCGCGAGCAGGTCGGGCAGCTCGGCGAGCGCCTGCCTGGCGTCGGGCGCGATCGGGTCGTGCCAGGTGCGCAGCCCCAACCGGCGCATCAGCGCGCCGAAGTCCGCCTCGCGGCCGGCGGTCACCGCGTGCAGCCGGCCCAGCGAGCGGGCCCAGGCCAGCAGCCCGCGCTCGGCGGCCCTGGGGTCGGTGCCGAGCAGCTTGTCGGCCAGGGTGGGCGCCCGGCCGAGGTCCTCCATTACCAGCAGCCGCTCGTCGGCGGCGTGCGCAATCAGCTCCGGCCCCACCGGCTCGGCCGGCTGCACCGCGGTGATCAGCTGGCAGCTGGCGGCCTCGTGCGCGAACGGGTCCGGCACGTCCGGCGAGAACGTCGCGAGGTTGCGCTTGAGCACCAGGGTCCGCGGCAGCGAGAACGGGTTCTCGCCGACCCGCACCCGCACCACCACTGAGCGGGCCGAGCCGCCGAGGTCCTCCGGGTCGGTCAGCCGCACGCTTGCCCCACACCACCTGGCGAGCAACCGCTCCGCGGCGGACACCGTGCGCTCGACATTGTCGACGGACATCGGCCCCGACCCTAGCGGTGCCCGGTGGCCGGTTCGTTACGCCGAGTCGGTCCCTGTTACGGCACCGTGGCTTCGGCACGCACCCGACTCCGGCGCCGCAGCCAGAGCACGAGCACCGCGGCGAGCACGATGCCGGCCAGGTTCACCACGAGCTGCAGGGTCGACGACACCGCGCGCTGCCAGTCGCCGAGTACCGCGGCCACCGCGGCGAACCCGGCCGCCGGCACGGTGGTCACCGAGATGAACACACCCACAAGCGCGGCCGACTTCGTCGAGGTCAGCGACAGCATCCCGGCCGCCCCGGCGAGCAACGCCACGATCAGCGAGAACGGTCCGACCTGGTAGATGAAGTCCACCTGGTCAAGGTGCGCGATGCTCTCCCCGGTGAACAGGCCGGCCGCCTCGCCGAGCGCGGTGCCGGCCGCGGTGACCACCATGGCAGCCGGAAAGCCGACACCGAGGGCGATGGCCGCCCGTCGGACCAGCAGCCACCGGCGCCGGACCAGCCCGACCGCCAACGCGGCCAGCGGTCCGAACTCCGGTCCGACGACCATGGCGCCGACCACCGTCACCGGCGAGTCGGTAACCGCGCCCACCGCGGCGAGCAGGCAGGCGATGGTGAGAAAGGCCTGGTAGGTGGCATTGAGCCTGGACTCCTCGCCGGTGCGGGCCACCAGCTCCTCCCACACCACCGCGTCGGCGCCTTCCCCGGGGGCGCGCTCCTCCGCGATTTCCGCCGCGGTGGACAGCGTCGCGTCCAGCGCCTCCAGGGTGATCCCGCCGTCGCGGTCGATGCCGAGGTCGCATAGGCCGGTGAGCACCTCGTCGGCGGCCTCCCTGGCCAGATCGGCCTCCACCACGTCGCCTGGCGGCTCGAGGGCGGCGCCGCGCAGCAGCACGACGTGGGTGGCGCCGGGCTGCTCGCGCAGCATTACCAGCACGGCGTCGGTGTGCTCGGCCGGGGTGACCGCCCTCATACGCAACACGGCGTGATCGTAACGAGGCCGGCCCGGCGCCACGGACGCTCGCGGACGGTCGCGGTGAACTAGCCTGCAGCAATGCCACGGACTCTGATTCGCGACCTCCTCAAGCACGTCGGCGAGGAGGTGACCGTGTACGGCTGGATCCACACGCTGCGGCTGCAGCGGAAGATCCAGTTCGTGCTGGTGCGGGACCACACGGGCCTGGTGCAGGTGACCAACAGGCGCACCGAGCCGCCGTCCGAGCTGGAGTCCACGTTCGAGCACCGCGCCCCGCTGGAGTCCGCGGTGAAGGTGACCGGCACCGTGGTGGAGAACCCGGTCGTCAAGCTCGGCGGCGTCGAGCTGGTGCCGACGTCGGTGGAGGTGGTCAACCCGGCGGAACCGTCGCTGCCCATCCAGCAGGACTCCGGGATCGACCACCGGCTGGACTGGCGGTTCCTGGATGTGCGGCACCCGTCCCGGCATCTGATCTTCGAGGTGCAGACCACGCTGGAACGCGGGCTGCGCGAGTTCGCCTACGCCGAGGGCGCAACCGAGATGCACACACCCAAGCTGATGGGCACCGCGTCGGAGTCCGGCGCCGAGGTGTTCGAGGTCAAGTACTTCGACCGGCTCGCCTTCCTGGCGCAGTCGCCGCAGTTCTACAAGCAGATGGCGATCTCCGGTGGCTTCGACATGTTCTTCGAGGTCGGGCCGGTGTTCCGGGCCGAGCCGAGCTTCACGAGCCGGCACGCCACCGAGTTCACCGGCGTCGACGTGGAGCTCGCCTGGATCGACGGCGTGGAAGATGTCATGCGGTTCGAGGAGCGCATGATCGCGCATGCGCTGACCGTGGTGCGCGACGAGCACGCCGAGGCCATCCGGGAACACTGGGGCGTCGAGGTGGTCGTCCCCGATCTGCCGTTCCCACGGATCACCATGGCCGACGCGCACCGGCTGCTCGCCGCACACGGCTGGCAGACCGACCGAACCAAGGGCGACCTGGACCCCGAGGGTGAGCGGCTGCTGTCATCGCTGATCAAGGAACGGCACGGCCACGAGTTCGTCTTCGTGACCGAGTTCCCGATCGCCGTGCGGCCCTTCTATCACCTGCGGCCGGCGCATGATCCGCAGGTCACCGAGAGCTTCGACCTGCTGTGGAACGGCATCGAGATCACCACAGGCGCCCAGCGCGAGCACCGCTACGACGTGCTGCTGGCCCAGGCCGAGGAAAAGGGCATTGAGCTGGAGCCGATGCGGCCCTATCTCGACTCCTTCCGGTACGGCACGCCGCCGCACGGCGGGTTGGGCGCCGGGCTCAACCGGATGACCATGGTGCTGCTCGGCCTGGACAGCATCCGCGAGTCGACCTTCCTGTTCCGCGGCCCGAACCGGCTCCAGCCTTAGCCTCCCTAGCCTTAACCTCAATAGCCTTGGCCTCAATGGTGGTCGGCATCGGGTGAGCTACTCGCACCTCTGTCGGCGGGTACCACCTCGGCGTACGGGCTCGGCCGGATCCATGTCACGAAATCGCGAGTCAGTTGTGGCGGCCCCGACAGGACCAGGCGACCGCTGCGGAGCGCCTCCCGGTAGGTCGTTCGCATGAGGTGGATGTCGATCAGGCACGCCGAGTCGGTTCGAGCGACGATGTCCTCGACGTACCCGGTCCCTTTCGTACACAGCTCGGGCTGCGGCTTGCTCAAGAACATCCAGTAGCTGTCCCCCGGACGGTCCCGCATCTCGAACCGCACGATGACCGTCCGGTCGGGCAGCTTCGGAACGTCCACGAGCTTGGTCGTGGCCCACAGGACGTAGGCCGGGTCCATGTGCTGCGGCTCGATCTCCAGCCACCGGGCGCCCCATCGGCCCATGGCGTCGCACACCGCCTTGAGCTCCCGCCCCATGTCGGTCAGCTGGTAGGACCAACCGCGGCCGGACCGCACGGGTTGGCGCGCCACGACGCCGGCCCGCTCGAGCGTGTCCAGGCGCTGGGCGAGCAGCGCGGTGGGGATACCTGGCGCCCCCTGCCGGATCTCCGTGAAGGTGCGGCACCCGTTGAGCAGATTCCGCACGATGATCGGTGTCCACCGCTCCGCGAACAGCTCCGCGGTACGGGCGACCGGGCAGAACTGACCGTAGGCTCGCATCTGCCCAGCGTCGCACCCACTACTCCAACGGGTAACTTCATTTTTTGAGATTGCCGCCCCGCCCCAGACGCGACACGGTGACGCCAGGTAGGTCCGATACCGGAACCGACCAGGTAAGGCTCAGGAGGTGGGCGGCATGCTTCTCTCGGGACGGGCACACACGGTACGGCCGGGCGAGGGTCCGGTCGCGGACATGGGAGCCATCCGGATGCGGGTGCTCGCGGCCGGGAACTCCGTCACCAACGGCGCGTTCACGCTCGCCGAGTTCACCGGTGGCGAGGGCGCCTGGACAGTGCCGCACCTTCACCGCGCGATGGAGGAATCGTTCTTCGTCCTCGATGGCGAGTTCACCTTCACCGTGGGCGACGAGACGGTCTGGGCGGACGCCGGGTCGTACCTCCTCGTGCCACGTGGCACCCGCCACATGATCCAGGCCGGTGGTGACGGCGGCCGACTCCTCGCGCTCATGGTCCCCGGCGGGCTGGAGAAGATGTTCTTCGAACTGGCCCAGCTGCCACCGGGCGGCATCACCGACGCCGCGGTGCGGGCGTCGATCTCCGCCAGGTACGACTCCATTCCGGCATAGCCCGACATGACTCCCGAGGACACCCTGGAGCGCGAGGGCATCAGGTTGCCGACACCGCATCCCGTCGTTGCCAATTACGTGATGACGGTGCGGACCGGGTCACTGCTGTTCGTGTCGGGTCATGGTCCCTTCGTCGACGGAAAGCCCGCCCATACCGGCAGGCTCGGCGCCAGCATGACTGTCGAGAGCGGCCAGAAGGCGGCCGAGACCGTGATACTGAACCTGCTCGGCACGTTGAAGGCGGAGCTCACCGAGCTCTCCCGCGTGTCCCGGTTCGTGAAGCTCCTGGTCTTCGTCAACGCCACGCCGGACTTCACCGAGCACCACCTTGTCGCGAATGGTGCCACCGACGTACTCGTCAGGGCGTTCGGCGAGACGGGACGTCCGGCGCGGTCGGCAGTCGGCGTGGCGTCCCTACCGCTCGGCTTCGCTGTCGAGATCGATGCGGTCGTGGAGGTCCGGGATTGAGCGCGGCTCAGTGCACTCGCGGTTGGGCCGCCGGTCAAGCACTCGATGCCCGTCCCGCTGGGCGGTCGCCGGCCGGACGCGCCTCGGCATCGGTCGCGTCCCGGCGGGCCACCGGATGCTCGACCAGGGCGAGCACCCGGCTGGACATGAACCTGGCGGTGCGAACCACCGTGCCGCCGCGGGTCACCTCAGCGATCTCCACTACGCCGCGCCCGATGGTGGTCTCCACGCGCCGTCCGGCGCGGGTCGCGGTCACCTCGTAGGTGAGCGGCGTGCCACCGGCATCGATGACGATCTCGACCCGATCACCCTTCATCGCTCACCTCCCTGACCCGGGAATTCAGCCCATCAGCGCTGGCACCACGCCGCTGGACTGCTCGGTTTCCTGCCTGGTCGCCAGGACGAAACCGTTGTTTACCAGTCTACCCCGCGCAATCTCCAGATAGGCCGGGTTCAGCTCGATACCGACGAATTTTCGTCCGGATAATCCGGCAGTCAGCGCGGTAGTCCCGGAGCCGACGAACGGGTCGAGCACCCAGCTTCCCTCGCGGCTGCCGATTTGCAGGCAAGGGTCGACGAGTGCCGGCGGAAACGTCGCGAAGTGGCCGCTCGCCTCGGGATACGCCTGCGTGTTCAGGTCCCAGACGCTGCGCAGCCGGCGCCCATTCGGTCCGCGCACCGCATCCACGTCGTAGTGGTAGCGCTCGTTCCTCGTCAGCAGGAACAGGTACTCATGCGAGCGCGTCGGCCGGTCGGCCACGCTCTCGGGTTGGCAGTTCGGCTTGTTCCAGACGATGTCCGAGCGCAGATACCAGCCGCGTTCCTGCAGCGCGAAGGCCAGCCGCCAGGGCACCCCGATGAGATCCTTCGGCTTGAGGCCGGGCGGCGTCGGCGGCCGGATGTCCATGGCCCGCGCGGGATTCTTCCGGTCCGGCGCGCGCCACGTGCGGCCGCCCGAGGTGTAGGAGTCACCGATGTTCAGCCACAGCGTGCCGTCGTCGCGAAGCACCCGCAGCACCTCGTCGAACACGCCGGCGACGGTTTCTACGAATTCGTGGACGGATTCCTCGAGGCCGACCTGTCCGGGTATCCCGTAGTCCCGCAGCGACCAGTACGGCGGTGAGGTGACCACCGTTTGAATACACCGATCCGGCATTGCCGCGAGCACGGCGGCGGCATCTCCTCGGACCAGCGCGCCACCGGTGTCGGACTCGACAACGGCCCGATAATCCGGCCCATTGTCGTGCTCCAGCATCGTGAATTTCACGGGTGCGTTCATCGGGTCCGGATCGTAGACCATGGATTGCTCACAGCAGCGTCAGTTGCTCGGCGGCCGGCAGCGGGACGCGGCCGGGCCGCGGCGTGCTGTCCTGGCCGGTGTCCTGGCCGGTGTCCTGGCCGGTGTTCTGGGCGGTGTTCTGGCCGGTACGGGCGCCGGCGCGGCGGTGCAGCCCGTGCTTGCGCACCAGCGGGCCGACCCGACTGGCCAGCCAGGAGCGATACCGGCGGTTGGCGTACGAGCCGCCGCGGTAGATCTCGTCGTAGCGCGGCACCAGGTCCGGGTGTTCGCTGGCCAGCCAGGCCCGGTACCACTCGCGGGCGCCGGGGCGCAGGTGCAGCGCGAGCACGGTGGCTCCGGCGGCGCCGGCGGCCTTGATCTCGCCGAGCAGGGTGTCCAGCGCCTCGACACCGTCGGTCAGGCAGGGCAACACGGGCGCCACCATGACCCCGCAGCGCAACCCGGCATCGGTGATCTTGCGCACCAGCTCCAGCCTGGCCTGCGGGCTGGGCGTGCCCGGCTCGACCGACCCGGACAGCCGCCGGTCGATCATCGCGATGGACACGCCGAGGCCGACCTTCACCCGCGCCGCGGCGTCCACCAGCAGCGGCAGGTCGCGGGCCAGCAATGTGCCCTTGGTGAGTACGGAAAACGGCGTGCCGGTGTCCACGAAGGCCTCGATCACGCCGGGCATCAGCCGGTAGCGACCCTCGGCCCGCTGGTACGGGTCGGTGTTGGTGCCCATCGCCACCGGCTCGCGGGTCCAGCGCGGCGAGTGCAGCTCCCTGGCCAGCACCTCCGGCGTGTTCACCTTGACGACGAGCTGGCTGTCGAAGTCGGCGCCGGCGTCCAGGTCGAGGTACGTGTGCGAGTTCCTGGCGAAGCAGTTGTGGCTCACCACGCCGTTGGCGACGAAGTCGCCGGTGCCGGTCGTGATGTCGACCAGTGGCAGCTCGAGGCCCAACGGCTGCACCGAGCGCACGGCGAGAGTGTCCTCGGCGTCCAGCACGGCGCCGTCGATGCTGCGCTTGTGGCCGATCGCCGGGTCGACGGTGTGCAGGAATCGCAGCCGTTCGCCCAGTGCGCCGAGCAGCCGGACCCGGCGGGTGCCCGCCATCTCCGCCTCGAACCCGAGCTGGCGCAGCGCGACCAGCACGTTGGCCACGATCTCGGCGTCCCCGCTCTCGATTGTGATCGCGCCACTGTGCCGGCCACCCTGCTCGCCGGCGTGCTCGCCCGCGTGCTCGCCCCCGTGCTCCGGGCAGGCGTCGAAGCAGCCGGCCAGCAGGCCACGGCGCCAGTCGTCCGACGGCTTCGTCGGCCACCTGACCAGCCGCGCCACCTGCTCGACGTCGCCGCCGTTCGCCGCGCGGACGGCCAGCACCTCGCGGCGGCGCGACGCCAGGTCGAGGAACCGGTCGGTCGGGACTCCGGCCGCGCCCAGGTACTCCCTGGCCCTGGACAGCGCCTCGTCCTCGAGGCCGGCCAGCCGCAGCCGCCGGCGAGCGCCAGGCGGGTGGTCGAACAGGCCGGGCCGGCCGACGCACCGGACGATCGCGCACAGGTAGCCGAGCCGGTAGTCGGTGGTGTCCTTCGGCGGCGTGGCGAACCCGCCGGTGCCGACCAGCCTGGTGCCGGGACGCACCTGCGGGCGCCGCACCCGGCCGCCCGGCTCGGCGGCGACGAACCGCCAGCCGATGTCGGTGAGCAGCCGGTGGTCGCCGCTGGTCACCAGCCGGGTGCCGTCCTCGAGAGTGACCCGGTAGGCCGGCTTGGTGCTCGTCCAGCGATCGAGCACCCTGGTCACGGTCAGGCGCCGCTCCCGACCGTTGCGCACCGTCCCGTAGATCCGCTCGCCCACCGTGATCTCAGCGAGTGGCCTGGTGCGGCCGTCCACCATCAGGATCGGGGTGTCCCCGGCCAGGCAGTAGCGGCAGGCGTGCCCGCAGCCGCGGTATGGGTTGACCGTCCAGTCGAACGGCATCGGTGACGGCCCAGGGATGCGGTTGAGCACCGACTTCGCCACTACTTCGTGGAACACCACGCCGGCGAACTCGGGTGTACGTACCGACCGCACCCAGCCCGGCATGCCGGGCAGCGCGGGCTGCGACTCGTCCCTACCGAGGCGCTGCTGTTCCCACCTCACCCGCCAAGTCGAACATGTGTTCGATGCGCTGTCAACATCATTGGTCTCGGCGTGCCGTACTCGCCGCGGCCGTCCAAGGCGGAGGGCTAGGAGCACTCCGCGACCAGGGCCGCCAGGCGCGCCGGGTTGACCTTGCGCAGCACCCGGCCGGCCTCGACCAGTCCCGCCGCCAGGTGCAGCGGCCGGTCCGGGAGCGCCTCGCCGCGGGCCTCGGCCCGCAGTTGGGCGACCAGGAGCGCCGACAGCATGGAGGCGGCGGCATCGCCGCACCCGGCCAGCGCGTCGGCGAGCCGGCGCAGCGCGAGCACGCCCAGTTCCACGCCACCGGCCGCGGTGTAGAGCGCGAGGGCCACCGTCACGGTCGGGCCACCTGGTTCCGACAGCAGCAGGCTGACGGTGCGCTGGCCGCGGACCTCGGAGACGAGTAGGTCCTTGTGGGTCGCGCGGTTGAGGTCGATGCGGCGCACGCCCAGTGCGCGGACCGCGACCACGGGCCCCTGCAGCCAGGTACGGCGCCGCGCCTCGGCCAGCGCGAGGAGCAGCAGCGGTACGCCGACCACCGCCGCGGCCAGCAGGCCGGCGACGCGGCCGCCGACCAGGCCGACCACCCCGCCGGCGGCGGCGGCCAACACCGCGGCGAGCACGGCGACGCCGCGGGCCCGGCGGCCCACCACGGCCGGTGGCAACAGGTCCAGCGGCACGGGCTCCGGACCGCTCATCCGGCGGACACCGGGGTCGCCTCCGGAGATGACACGGCTGGCGCCACCGGAGACGCCACCGGAGACGCCACCGCCGATGCCACCGCGGCGGCGTCCAACGGCACGGCGTGCTGCGAGCCCGTGGCCAGGTCCTTCAGCTGCGCCGTGCCCGCGGCCAGGTCCCGCTCACCGAGCACGAGGGCGTACCGGGCACCGGAGCGGTCGGCCGCCTTCATCGCGCCCTTGAGGCCCCGGGCGCCCCAGGCCAGGTCCACCCGCAGCGCGGCGTCCCGCAGGTCGCGGGCCAGCACGAGCGCGCGGCGCCGCGCGGCCCGGCCGATCGGCACCACGAAGACGTCCAGCCGGCCGGCCGCGGCCAGCTCGTCCCACCGCCGCGGGTCGTCGGCCTTGAGCGCGAGCAGCACCCGGTCGACCCCGAGCGCCCAGCCGACACCGGTGAGGTCCGGCCCGCCGATCGCCGCGGACAGCCCGTCATAGCGGCCGCCGCCGCCGACCGCGGACTGCGCGCCGAGCGCGTCGTGCACGAACTCGAACGTGGTCTTGGTGTAGTAGTCCAGCCCGCGGACCAGGCGGGGCGCCTCGGTCCACGCCACTGCGAGGTCGGTGAGCGCGTCCCGCACGGCGTCGTAGTGGGCGCGGCACTCGTCGGTGAGGAAGTCCACCGACACGGGCGCGTCCGCCAACGCGACCTGCAGCTCCGGCCGCTTGTCGTCCAGCACCCGCAGCGGGTTCAGCGCCGCCCGTTGCCGGGTCTCCTCGTCCAGGTCCAGCCGTGCCAGGTAGTCCACCAGCGCGGCCCGGTGCGCGGCGCGGGACTCCCGGTCACCGAGAGAGTTGAGCAGCAGCCGGTGCCGGTTCAGGCCGGCCGCACGGAAGGCGGCGTCCGCCAACTGGATCAGCTCGGCGTCCAGCAGCGGGTCGTCCACCCCGATGGCCTCCGCGCCGACCTGGGTGAAGTGCCGGTACCGGCCGGCCTGCGGGCGCTCGTAGCGGAAGTTCGGCCCGGCGTAGTACAGCTTGGCCGGCAGCTGTCCGGCGTGCATGCGGTGCTCGACGAACGCGCGCATGACCCCCGCAGTGCCCTCGGGGCGCAGGGTCAGCGAGCGGCCGCCCCGGTCGTCGAAGGTGTACATCTCCTTGGTCACCACGTCGGTCGACTCGCCGACGCCGCGGCGGAACAGCGCGGTGTCCTCAAAGATCGGCGTCTCGATGTAGCTGTAGCCCGCGGCGAGCAGCGGCCGGGCCATGGTGTCGCGCACGGCGAGGAAGACGGCGGAGTCGGGCGGAAGGATGTCGTAGCTGCCCTTGGGGGCGGTGAAGGTGCTCATAGTCCTGTTCTGCGTGGGACGGCGGTCATGCCCCGGACGAAGGGGTTGGTGGCGCGCTCGCGGCCGATGGTGGTGGTCGGTCCGTGGCCGGGCAGCACCAGGGTGTCGTCGGGCAACGTCATTACCTTGCTGTGCAGCGACTCCATGATCTTGCGCGGGTCGCCGCCCGGCAGGTCGGTGCGTCCGATCGAGCCGGCGAACAGGGTGTCCCCGGACAGCAGCATGGCGTCCCGGTCGTCGGGCTCGGTCCGGAACACAACAGATCCCTCGGTGTGGCCGGGCGTGTGGTCCACGACCAGCCGCAGCCCGGCGATCTCCAGCAGCGCGCCGTCGGTCAACGCGCGCACCTCGCGCGGCTCACGCATGGTCAGACGGCCGCCGAAGAACGCCGTGGCCTCCGCGCTGAGCCCGCGCAGCGGGTCGGACAGCATCGCGCGGTCGCTCGGGTGGATCCAGGCCGGGATGTCGTTGCCGTCGCACACCGGGGTCACTGAGTAAACGTGGTCGAAATGACCGTGGGTGAGCAGCACGGCGACCGGCGTCAGCGAGTGCTCCCGCAGCACCCGCCGCAACGGGTCCTCGGCGTCCTGGCCGGGGTCGACCACGACGCACGCCTGCCCGGCGCCCGCGGCCACCACGAAGCAGTTGGCCTGGAACGCACCCGACGGGAAGCCTGCCACCAGCACGGGAGCCAGGGTAGCCGCGGGGAGGGGTCGCACTCACCTCACATGCTGCGTCCTAGACTCCCCGCCGATCAGCCTTCAGCGTCGTAGACCACTGGGGAGAACGCCGGTGCCCACCAACGCGCAGCGCCGTCAAGCCGCCAAGCGCAAGCTCGAGCGTCAGCTCGCCCGCCGCGAGGAGCGGGCCCGCCGGCGCCGGATCATTGCCGTGGTGGGCTCGGTCGTCGTCGTGCTGCTCGCGGTCGGTGGCATCTACTGGCTGGCGGCGGGCAACAACGATCAGTCGGCGGCCGCCCAGAACAGCGCCGCGAGCACGACGTCGGCGGCACCGGCGGAGACCACCGGGGGCGCCTGCAAGTACACCTCCACCACGGCCGAGCCGGCCGCCAAGGCCGTCGACCTGCCGGAGGACCCCGTCGAGAAGCCGGCCACCGGCACAGTGCAGCTGACCCTGAGGACCAACAACGGCGACATCCCGGTGACCATGGACCGGGCCAAGGCGCCATGCACGGTGCAGAGCATCGAGCACCTGGTCAAGTCCAAGTTCTACGACAACACGCCGTGCCACCGGCTGGTCGCCGCGGACAACTTCAAGGTGTTGCAGTGCGGCGACCCCACCGGCCAGGGCACCGGCGGGCCCGGCTACACCATCCCGGACGAGAAGCCCACCGACCTGCCGGCCGCCCCGACCGCTCAGGGGGCCAGCATCTACCCGCGCGGTGCGATCGCGATGGCCAACACCGGGCAGCCCAACTCGGGCGGCAGCCAGTTCTTCCTGGTCTTCGCCAGCACCTTCCTGCCGCCCGACTACACCATCTTCGGCACCGTCTCCGAGGCCGGCCTCGCGGTGCTCGACAAGATCGGCGCGGAGGGCGTTGCCGACGACCCCGGCAGCCACGACGGCAAGCCCAAGCTTGCCACCACGATCACCGAGGCCGTGCTGGCCCAGTGATTGGGGTGCCTCCAAGTACCACCATTCACGGGTTGTTGGGCCTTTGACTACCACCATTGCCCGGGCCCGCGAGGTGGTGGCCGCAGGACCGGCCGCACGAGCCTGGAATGGCGGTGGTTAAAGGCCCAATTTCGACGCAATGGTGGTACTTGGAGGGCACTCAGTCAGGACGCCGAGGTGACCCGGTACACGTCGTAGACACCCTCGACGGCGCGCACCGCCTTGAGCACGTGCCCGAGGTGCTTGGGGTCGCCCATCTCGAATGCGAAGCGGCTCACGGCGACGCGGTCACGTGAGGTGGTCACCGATGCGGACAGGATGTTCACCCGCTCGTCGGCGAGCACCTTGGTGACGTCGGAGAGCAGCCGGTGCCGGTCCAGTGCCTCGACCTGGATGGCGACGAGGAACACCGAGGACGCCGAGGGTGCCCACTCCACGTCGACCAGGCGTTCGGGCGACTTGCGCAGCTCGTCCGCGTTGGTGCAATCGGTGCGGTGCACGCTCACCCCGCCGCCGCGGGTGACAAAGCCGAGAATGTCGTCGCCCGGCACCGGCGTGCAGCAGCGGGCCAGCTTGGCGTACACCCCGCCGGCGCCCTTCACCATCACACCGGTGTCTGCCGTGCCGCGGCGGCGCTGCACTGTGGACGGGGTGGCCCGCTCGGCGAGCTCCTCCTCGGCGTCATCCACGCCGCCGAGCAGGGCGACCAACCGCTGCACCACGTGCCGCGCCGACAGGTGCCCCTCGCCGATGGCGGCGTACAGCGAGGACAGGTCGCCATAGCGCAGCTCGCGGGCCAGTGCGGCCACCGAGTCGGCGGACACCAGCCGTTGCAGCGGCAGCCCGACCCGGCGCACCTCCTTGGCAATGGCGTCCTTGCCGGCCTCGATGGCCTCCTCGCGGCGCTCCTTGGCGAACCACTGCTTGATCTTCGACTTGGCTCGCGGTGAAGCGACGAAGGACAGCCAGTCGCGGGACGGTCCGGCTCCCTCGGCCTTCGAGGTGAAGATCTCGACGACCTCGCCGTTCTCCAGGTTGCGCTCCAGGGCCACCAGGCGGCCGTTGACCCGCGCGCCGATGCACCGGTTGCCGACCTCGGTGTGCACCGCGTAGGCGAAGTCCACCGGGGTCGAACCGGCCGGCAGGGTGATCACGTCGCCCTTCGGGGTGAACACGAAGATCTCCCTGGTCGCCAGGTCGTACCGCAGCGACTCGAGGAACTCCCCCGGGTCGGCCGCCTCCCGCTGCCAGTCCAGCAGCTGGCGCATCCAGGCCATCTCGTCGACCTCGAGGGCCTTGCCGTTGTGCGTGCCGCGGGTCTCCTTGTACCGCCAATGCGCCGCGATGCCGTACTCGGCGGTGCGGTGCATCTCCTCGGTGCGGATCTGCACCTCCAACGGCTTGCCGTCCGGCCCGATCACCGTGGTGTGCAGCGACTGGTAGACCCCGAACCGCGGCTGCGCGATGTAGTCCTTGAACCGCCCAGGCATCGGCTGCCACAGCGCATGCACCACGCCCATCGCGGCGTAACAGTCCCGCACCTCCGGCACCAGGATGCGCACCCCGACCAGGTCGTGGATGTCGTCGAACTCGCGGCCCCGCACGATCATCTTCTGGTAGATCGAGTAGTAGTGCTTGGGCCGGCTCTCCACCTTGGCCTCGATGCTGGCCTCGGACAGGTGCAGGGACAGTTGCGCGGTGACGGTGTGCAGGTACACGTCGCGCGATGGCGCCCGGTTGGCCACCAGCCGGACGATCTCGTCGTACTTCTTCGGGTGCAGGATGGCGAAGGCCAGGTCCTCCAGCTCCCACTTCACCGTCGCCATGCCCAGCCGGTGCGCCAGCGGGGCCAGCACTTCGAGCGTCTCCCGCGCCTTGCGGGCCTGCTTCTCCGGTGGCAGGAACCGCATCGTCCGCATGTTGTGCAGCCGGTCCGCCAGCTTGATCACCAACACCCGCGGGTCGCGGGCCATCGCGATCACCATCTTGCGGATGGTCTCCGCCTCAGCGGTGGCGCCCAGCTTGACGTTGTCCAGCTTGGTCACGCCGTCCACCAGGTGCGCCACCTCGTCGCCGAAGTCCTCCCGCAGGTGGCCGAGCGAGTAGTCGGTGTCCTCGATCGTGTCGTGCAGCAGCGCCGCGACCAGCGTCGTGGTGTCCATCCCCAGCTCTGCCAGGATCGCCGCCACGGCCAGCGGGTGGGTGATGTAGGGGTCGCCCGACTTTCGCCGCTGCCCGCGGTGCTTCTCCTCCGCCACGTCGTAGGCTCGCTGCAGCAACACAAGGTCGGCCTTCGGGTGCAGCTCCCGATGCACCGTGGCCAGCGGCTCCAGCACCTGCTTCACAGCGCTCGGCCGCTGCGCGGTGATCCGCCGCGCGATCCTCGCCCGCACGCGCCTGGTCGCCGACTGCGGCGGCGCCTGCGCCGGCGTCGGCACGGGCTGGACGTCCTGGCTCACTCACGCTCCACGGGGATGGCTGACTCCAGGCCCCGAGGATAGCCGCCGGCCATCCCCCGTCACCGAAGTCCGCCGTCGCCATGCCGATTCGGCTGGCGCGGCGAGCCCGAACCTCCTCGCCGGCCCGCAGCACAATCTCGGTGCGAGCCCTGGCGGCAACCGCTGGCCAGCCCGCGCTCCATGATCGCCACAACTGTCGGCTCCCGCTGCAGGGGATGCAATCGGGCTCGACAGTTCCGGCGATCATGCCGGACCGCACACGTGATCCCCTCATCGATCAGTCGCGATGCCACGGCTGAGCACGTCGAGCCCTCCATGTTGCGTTCAAAGATTGGCTTGGGACTGGAGTCGGACTCCGGTCTCGGTGTTCGGCCGGCGGTTTCCGGGGTTGGTCGGGGACGTTGAGCCGGGGACGCGCCATACTGGCGTCGTTCTCTTATCCGGTGGCAAGTCGACGCCCGTGGAGGGCGTCGACGCGGCAGCACGTAGCAGCCGGTGCGGTCTCGCCACCGCCGGCAAAACTTCGCAAAACAAGTATTCTCACCCACGGCGCACAACCCGAGACTGTCGGTGCACCGCGGTAGCGTCAGGACCATGACGAGGGAGGTTCGGCAGCTCGGCGAGCGAATGCGGGAACTGCACCAGCACATCGCTCAACTGCAGGCCGAACTCGCCCACTGCGTCGGCGAATTCGACACCGCCCAGGGCTATGAGCTGGACGCGTACCGGTCCACCCAGGCCTGGCTGCGGTACGAGCTGCGGATGCACCCGCGGGACGCCTCCCAGTTGGTTGGCATGGCCCGGCAGTTGCGCCAGTTGCCGGCGGTGGACGAGGCGTTCAGCGCCGGGCGGATCTCGCAAGCCCATGTGGGGGTGATCGCCCGCGCCGCGCGGCAGGTCGGCGCCGAGCAGGTCGCCGCCTCCGAGCAGACCTTGGTGGACGTGGCCAGCACCCACGATCCGGACAAGCTGCGCATCACCACCCAACACCTGCGGTACTGCCTGGACCCCGACGCCG
>DASXTS010000026.1:0-3896 GCA_036505275.1 Pseudonocardiaceae bacterium | reverse complement strand
GTACGGGCGGACACACGGACGTGTGCCACAGTGGAACCGTGGCTGAACCCGATCTGGACGCGGCTGTCGAGCGGGCCATCGCGGGACTCGCGGACCTGGCCGACGTGCCGGTGGCCGAGCACGTCGCCCGATTCGACGCCGTGCACCAGGCGCTGGCCGAGGCGCTGTCGGCGATCGACGGGGCCTGAGCGCGTGCCGCGCCAGGCTCGGCTGGACGCCGAGCTGGTCCGTCGCGGGCTGGCGCGGTCCCGTGAGCACGCCGGCCAACTCATCGCCGACGGCAGGGTGACCGTCGCGGGCACCGTGGCGCGCAAGGCGGCCACCGCGGTGGGTGCCGACGCCCCGGTCCGGGTGCGGTCCACCGACGAGCCGGACTGGGCCTCCCGCGGCGCCTACAAGCTGCTCGGCGCGCTGGCCGCGTTTCTGCCGCGCGGCCTGACGGTCGCCGGCCGGCGCTGCCTGGACGCCGGGGCGTCCACCGGCGGGTTCACCGATGTGCTGCTGCGGCACGGCGCCGCGCACGTGGTGGCGGTGGACGTGGGCTACGGCCAGCTCGCCTGGCGGCTGCGCACCGACGAGCGGGTCACCGTGCGCGACCGCACGAACGTGCGGAACCTGACCGTCGAGGACATCGGCGGCCCGGTGGACCTCGTGGTGGCCGACCTGTCGTTCATCTCGCTGCGCCTGGTGCTGCCGGCGCTCACGGCCTGTGCGGCGAGCAGCGCCGACCTCCTGCCCATGATCAAGCCGCAGTTCGAGGTCGGCCGGGAGCGGCTCGGCGCCGGCGGTGTGGTGCGCGACCCGCTGGACCGCGCCGATGCGGTGCTACAAGTGGTGCGGGCCGCCGGCGAGCTGGGCTGGCGGCTGCGCGATGTGGTGGCCAGCCCGCTGCCCGGCCCGTCCGGCAACGTCGAGTACTTCGCCTGGCTGGCATCCCACGCCGCGGGCGAAGATGCCGGTGAGCACGGCGGTGACATTGTCCGTAAGGATGTCGCCGAGCACGTACGACGGGCCATCGAGGAGGGGCCGGCGTGAACCGGAGCGTTTTGCTGGTGGTGCACACCGGCCGAAAGGACAATCTGCGCGCCGCGGAGCGCGTCGCGGACGGGCTGCTCGCGACCGGGTTGCGGCCACGGGTGCTGTCCCGTGAGGCCCCCGAGCTCAAGCTGGACGGCAAGTTGGGCGCGGCTGTCGAGGTAGTGGACGCCGACGCGCACGCCGCCGACGGCGCCGAGTTGGTCATCGTGCTCGGCGGCGACGGCACGCTGCTGCGCGCCGCCGAGCACGCCCATCCCACCGGGGTGCCGGTGCTCGGGGTCAACCTCGGCCACATCGGATTCCTGGCCGAGGTCGACGAGGACCAGATCGACGCCGCGGTTGACGCCGTGGCGCACGGTCGCTATCACGTCGACGAGCGGATGACGATCGACGTGCGGGCCACCCGCGATGGCACGGTGCTCGCCGCCACCTGGGCGCTCAACGAGGCCAGCGTGGAGAAGAGCACCAGGGAGAAGATCCTCGAAGTGGTGATCGAGGTGGACGGTCGGCCGGTGTCGGACTACGGCTGCGACGGCGTGCTGTGCGCCACACCGACCGGCTCGACGGCGTACGCCTTCTCCGCCGGTGGTCCGGTGGTGTGGCCGACCGTCGAGGCGCTGCTGCTGGTGCCGAGCAACGCGCACGCGCTGTTCGCGCGGCCGCTGGTGGTCTCGCCGGACTCGGTGGTGGCGCTGGAAATCGTCCCGGACGACCACCCCGGCGTGCTGTGCTGCGACGGCCGGCGCACGTTCGAGCTGCCGCCGGGCGCGAGGGTGGAGGTGCGTCGCGGCGGCACCCCGGTGCGGCTGGTCCGGCTCACCGCCCAGCCGTTCACCGACCGGCTGGTGCGCAAGTTCTCGCTGCCGGTGCAGGGGTGGCGCGGTCCGTTTCGCGGCGCCTGACCAACTGGCCCACTAGGCTGCCATCCCGTGCTGGCCGAGATGCGCATCCAGGGCCTCGGTGTGATCGACGACGCGACCCTCGAGCTTCACCCCGGCCTGACCGTGGTGACCGGCGAGACCGGGGCCGGCAAGACCATGGTGGTGACCGGGTTGCAGCTGCTCGGTGGGGGCCGGGCTGATGCGTCCAGGGTCCGCTCCGGCGCGCAGCGCGCCGTGGTCGAGGGCCGGTTCGAGCCGTCGGTGGGGGGGCTGGCGGCCGGTCTGGTCGCGGAGTTCGACCGGCTCGCCGAGGATGCCGGCGCCAACCTCGACGAGGACGGCAGCCTGATCGCGGTGCGCACGGTAACCGGCGACGGACGCTCGCGAGCGCACCTCGGCGGCCGGTCGGTGCCGGTCGGCGTGCTCTCCGAGCTGACCGACGCGCTGATCGCGGTGCACGGCCAGAACGAGTCGCTGCGGCTGCTGCGCCCTGCCGAGCAGCGCGCCGTGCTGGACCGCTTCGCCGGTGACGCGGTGGCCGGACCGCTGGCCGCCTACCGGCGGGTGCGCGCGGAGTGGCTGCGGACCGGCGCCGAACTGACCGAGCGGCGTGAGCGGGCCAGGGAGCTGGCCAGGGAGGCCGACCTACTGCGGCACGGGCTCGCCGAGATCTCCGCCGTCGGGCCGGCGCCCGGCGAGGATACCGATCTGCATGCCGAGGCGCGCCGGCTGGCCGATGCCGACCAGCTGCGAGAGACAGCGGCCGGCGCACAGGCCGCGCTGGCCGGCGACCCGGACGGCGACTCCGACCTGCCCGGCGCGCTCGGCCTGGTCGCCGAGGCGCGGCGGCGGCTGCAGACCGCCGACGACCCGGCGCTGCGCGAGCTCGAGCCCCGGCTCGCCGAGGTCGCCGTGCTGCTCGCCGACGTGGGTGCCGAGCTCGGCGGCTACCTGCAGTCGCTGGATGCCGACCCGGCACGCCTGGACGCCGTGCTGGCCAGGCAGGCCGAGCTCAAACTGCTCACCCGCAAGTACGCCGCCGACATCGACGGCGTGCTCGCCTGGGCCGAGCGTGCAGCGCGGCGGCTGGCCAGCCTGGACACCTCGGAGGATGCGCTGGCCGAGCTTGCCGCGCGCCGCGACGCCCTTGCCGTCGAGTTGGCCGGGCACGCCGCCGAGCTGAGCGCGGCCCGCCGCGGCTCCGCCGCAGACCTCGGCAGGGCGGTGACCGGCGAGCTGGCCGGCCTCGCCATGCCGCAGGCCAGCCTGCAGGTCGCGGTGACCCCCCGGCGGGCGGCCGAGGGCGACCCGCACGCCGTGCGGGTCGCCGAACTCGACGCTGCTGCCGAGCCGCCGGCGACCGGTCGCGGCTACACCGCCGGGCCGGACGGCGTCGACGACGTCGAGCTGCGGCTGGTCGCCCACTCCGGCGCGCCCGCGCTGCCGGTGCACAGGGGCGCCTCCGGCGGTGAGCTCTCCCGCGTGATGCTCGCCCTCGAGGTCGTGCTCGCCCACGCTGACCCGGTGCCGACCCTGGTCTTCGACGAGGTGGACGCCGGTGTCGGCGGCCGTGCGGCAGTCGAGGTTGGCCGGCGGCTGGCCCGCCTGGCCCGCTCCCACCAGGTCCTTGTCGTGACCCACCTGCCGCAGGTCGCGGCGTACGCCGACCACCACCTCGTCGTCGACAAGGCGGCCGACGGCCGCGGCCTCACCCGCAGCGACGTGCGGGCCCTCGACAACGGCCAGCGGGTCGTCGAGCTGGCCCGCATGCTCGCCGGTCTGGAACAGACGGAGACCGGTCGGGCTCACGCCGAGGAGCTGCTCGCCACCGCCACCGCCGACCGCGCCGCCCACCCCTGACCCACCCCATTCCCGGCGTGTTCGCCGGTTGGGTCGCTCGAGTTGGGCGGTTGGGTCGCATCGTGGACGGCCCGGCCATCTACCGAATTGCCCAACACGGCCGACCGAACGGGCGAA
>DASXTS010000025.1:0-2177 GCA_036505275.1 Pseudonocardiaceae bacterium | reverse complement strand
GGCCCGGCGGTTCTCGAGCAAGGTACGCAACCGGACGCGCAAGGCGCTGCGTACCGGAGTCGAGGTCGAGCGGGACGACACCGGCCGGCTGCTGCCCGAGGTACACCGGCTGTACCACCAGTCGGTGCCACGGTGGGCGGCCCAGGACCGGCTCGCGGCCCCGCTGGCCGGCTATGCCCGGCTGCGGGCGCGGCTGCGCGAACCGGCGGCGAAGTACGCCGCGGTCGGCGCCCACCTCGGCCATCGGTGCGTCGTCTGGCTGGCTCGGGTCGACGGCCGGCCGGCGGCCACGATAGTCGTCCTCTACCAGGGCGCTACCGCCAACTACTGGCGCGGCGCGATGGACAAGCCGCTCGCCGGTCCGGTCGCAGCCAACGACCTGCTGCACCGGCTGGCGATCGAGGAAGCATGTCGGCGTGGGTGCCGCCGCTACTCCATGGGTGAGACTGCGCCGGGCAGCTCCCTGGCCCGGTTCAAGGAAAGCTTCGGGGCCGTTCCGATCCCTGCTGTCGACCTCGCACTGGGGCCACCATGAGCCTGCCGATGGTCGCCTCCCGGGCGGCGCAGCGAGTGCGGGACGACCTGGCCGACCCGCTGTTCCGGAACGCCTACGCGCTCATGCTGGCCACCGCCGCGACCTCCGGCCTCGGCATCGTCTACTGGGTCGCCGCGGCGCGGCTGTACAGCGAGCGGGAGGTCGGGCAGGCGTCCGCAATCGTCGCGGCGATGCTGATGCTGTCCAACGTGGCCCAGCTGAACCTCTCCTCGGGTCTGATCCGCTTCCTCCCGCGGTCGGGGCCGTCGGCGTTCCGGCTGGTGCGTGCCGCATACCTGGGCTCGGCCGCCGCCGCGGTCGTGCTCGCCGCCGGGCTGCTCCTGGTCGCGAACAGACTCTCCACCCACCTGCAGTTCCTGACCAGCTCGTCGTGGATCGCCGTCGGGTTCGTCGTCGGCACGGCCACCTGGTGCGTTTTCTCCTTGCAGGACGCGGCGCTCACCGGCCTGCGCCGGACCCCGTGGGTGCCGGTCGAGAACGCCGCGTTCGGCCTGGTGAAGGTGCTGCTCCTGCTCGGTTTCGCGGGGGTGCTGCCACACGGCGGGGTTCTGCTGTCCTGGCTGGTTCCGATGGTCGTGGCCCTCGTCCCGGTGAACGTGTTCCTGTTCGGCCGGGCCATCCCGGCTGAGCGGGCCGCGTACCGGCCCGCGGTCGGCACCGACCCCGCTGGGACCGTCGAGGCTGCGCCGCACTCCATGCGGGAGATCGCCCGCTTCGTCTCGATCGACTACGTCGGCACGCTCTTCGGCCACGCCTGCACCACCGCGCTGCCGCTGATCGTCGTCGCGGTAGCCGGCGCCGAGGCGAACGCGCACTTCTACATGGCCTGGACGGTTGCCACCGCGCTGGACCTGATCGCCGTGAACACCGCGATCTCGCTCACCGTCGAGGGGGCCCACGATCGCGATGCCCTGGCCCGGCGGCGGCGCGACGCGCTGCGGCGCTGCCTACGCCTGCTGCTGCCAGCCGTTGCGGTGGTGGTCCTGCTCGCGCCGACGCTGCTGCACGCGTTCGGCTCCGGGTACGCGGACGCGTCGACCGTGCTCCGGTTGCTGGCGCTCGCCGTGGTCCCACGTGCCGTCGTGCTGATCTACCTCGCGTCGTTGCGGGTCGAGCGGCGGTTGGGCCCTGTCGTCGCCGCGCAGGCCGGCACGTGCGTGTTGATGCTGGCTGGCACTTTCCTGTTGCTGCCGGTGCTCTCGGTAACCGGCGTGGGTGTGGCCTGGCTGGTGACGCAGCTTGCGGTCGCGGCCGTCGCGGGCCCGGCGATGCGGTGGCAAACGAACCAGTGAGGCGAGGGGGCAACGATGGCAGCGACCCGTTCACGTCCGTACCTGATCTGGCGAACCGCGATGGTGCTGGCGGTCGCCGGGCCGCTCGCACTGCTGGCCGCCGCGCCCGCTCCGGCCGCGACCGGCGATGTCGGCTACCAGGACGGCTCCACGGCGGGAGCGGGCTCGGCGGCCACCGGAGAGAAGCCGGAGAGCAAGTTGTGGTGGAACGACGGCTCGTGGTGGGGGTCGCTGATCGACCCGAGCAGCCACCAGTACCACGTCTTCCGGCTCGACCGCGGGACCGAGAGCTGGCAGGACACCGGCACACCGCTGGACAACCGGCCGAA
>DASXTS010000024.1:0-22364 GCA_036505275.1 Pseudonocardiaceae bacterium | reverse complement strand
GTCGAGCATCTCGTCGGCCTCGTCCAGCACCAGCACCCGCACCTTGCCGAGCACCAGGTACCGCTGCTCCGCCAGGTCGAGCAGCCGGCCGGGGGTGCCGACGACCACGTCGACGCCCTTGCGCAGCGCGGAGATCTGCTGCTCGTACGGCCGGCCGCCATAGACGGCCAGCACCCGGGCGCCGAGCAGCCGGCCGGCGTCGGCGAGGTCGCGGGTCACCTGCAGGCACAGCTCGCGAGTCGGCACCACGACCAGCGCCTGCGGAGTGCCGTCGCCGGGGTGGGTGATCCGCTGTAGCAGCGGCACGCCGAAGCCGAGGGTCTTGCCGGTGCCGGTACGGGCCTGGCCGATGATGTCGTCGCCAGCCAGGGCCAGCGGCAGGGTGAGCTCCTGGATTGCGAAGGTCCGCTCGATGCCGGCGGCATGCAGGGCCTGCACGATGCGCGGGTGCGCGCTGAGCTCGGCGAAGGTCGGCGAGTCCGGCCGTACCGGCGCGCCGGCCTGCAACGGATGCGAGGTGTCGGTGTCCTCGGTGAGCCCGGACTCGCTGTGGTCCACTGTGTAGTTGATGATCTTGTCGTTGGTCAGCGTGATCGCCTCTCTTGTCCCTCGCGCGCACGCTTCAGGTGCTCGACCGCGGCGGGTTGGCAGCCGCGGGAGTCCGAGATGGGCGTCGCGCGCACAATGCGACCGCGGCGGCCTGCAGGGGTCTGCAACCGTCGCGATGCAAACAGTCTACCCGTGCTGACCGCGCACTACGCTCAGCGGTCATGAGTTGGCCGCGTGACCTGCCCGACGAGGGTGTGGTCGACCTGCTTGGCGTGCTGGCCTACGGCGAGCTGTCCGCGTTCGACCGGCTCGCCGAGGACGCCAGGACGGCGCCGACCCTCGACGGCAGGGCCGCGCTGGCCAGCATGGCCGCTGCCGAGATCGGCCACTACCGGCTGCTCGAGCAGCACCTCGCCGGCATCGGCGTCGACATCTACCAGGCCATGGCGCCGTTCGTCGCGCCGATCGACGCGTGGCACGCCTCGACAGCGCCGAAGTCGTGGCTGGAGTCGCTGGTCAAGGCCTACATCGGCGACGGGTTGGCGGCCGACTTCTATCGCGAGGTCGCCGGCTGGCTGGAGGCGCCAACCCAGCGGCTGGTGCTCGAGGTGCTCGCCGACACCGGGCACTCCGCATTTGCCGAGCGCGAGGTGCAGGCCGCCTGCGACGCGGACCGAACGGTGCGCGACCGGCTGGCCCTCTGGGGGCGGCGGCTGCTCGGCGAGGCCGTGACCCAGGCGCAGTACGTCGTGGCCGAGCGGGACGGCCTGGCCGAGCTCATCATCCGCGGCTCCGGTGACCTGGCCGGAGTCGCCGCGCTGTTCAAACGGATGCAGAGCCGGCACGGCAAGCGGATGGTGGCGCTGGGCCTTGGTTGACCACTTTTCGCTGACGGCAGACGGCGCCGGGCGCGGCCTCGACTAGGGTTGGCGGTGGATATGGGTGACACCGGCAGGAGGTCGGGCGTGGAGGTCAAGATCGGCGTCGTGGATACCCCACGCGAGCTCCTCATCTCCAGCAGCCAGTCGCCGGACGAGGTCGAGGCGCTGGTCACCGAGGCGATGAGAAACAGCCAGGGCCTACTGGCCCTCGTCGACGAGAAGGGTCGGCGCTTCGTCATCCCGTCGGCCAGGGTGGCCTACGTCGAGATCGCGCCGGCGGACGTTCGCCGGGTCGGCTTCGCGGTCGGCGGCGACTGAGGCACGCGTTCCCGGGGACCTCTTGCCCGCTGCCCGGCGCCGCCCACGCCGCGCCTCGCCATGCACTCCGCTGCACCGGGCCTGTCGACCGGGGCCTGTCGACCGGTTGACAGAGCGTCAACCTAGACCTCACCCTGCGGTTCAACGTTTGCACTGATGGGTAGTTGACACCGACACCCGGTATCAACCAGGGCCGGTCGGAGTTCGGCACAGCGTCGTGCGAAGGGCAGGGCTACCTCATGAGCGACTGGTTCTGGTGTACCGACGGCACCCGGTTGCGGGTGGCCGAGTACGGCGACCCGACGGCGCCGATCACCGTGATCCTGGTGCACTGTTTCGCCCTGAACCGGCACGAGTGGGACCCGGTGCTGCCCGGCCTCGCCGCGGCCTGCGGCGGACCGGTGCGGATGCTCAGCTACGACCATCGCGGCTACGGCGAGTCCGATCCGGCCGCTGCCGAGGACGCCACGTTGGCCAGGCTTGGTGACGATCTCGCCGAGCTCATCGCTGACCGGGTGCCGACCGGGCCGGTGGTACTGGCCGGTCACTCCATGGGTGGCATGGTGCTGATGGCGCTGGCCGAGCGGCACGCCGGGCTGGTGCACTCCCGGGTCGCCGGCGCCGTGTTCATCTCAACCGCCTGCAGCGATCTGAAGGTGCTCTCGCTCGGCCTGGTCGGCCCCCTGGCGACCGCAGTGCGCGGGCTGGAGCGGCTCGGCGTCGGGCTGCTGTCAGCGCTGCGCCGCGAGGTGATCACGAAGCACCCGCGCGCCATCGAGCCGTTCGTGCGGTGGCTGGTATTCGGCGTCGGGGCCCGCGCGGCCGACGTTGCCGCGGTCGCCAGGATGGCCGCGAGCTGCCGACCGGCCACCATGCTGATCTTCCGCAGCACATTCGACGAGCACGACCGGCGCGACGCGCTGGTTGCTTTCGACGGCTCGCCGGCTGCCGTCCTGGTCGGCGACCGTGACCGGCTGACCCAGCCGCGGCACGCGGCAACCATCGCCGAGTGGCTGCCCAGCTCCCGGCTGGTCATCCTGGCCGGCGCCGGCCACATGCTGCCGCATGAGCGCAGCGCCGAGGTGGTCGACGCCATCGGCCGGGTCAGCCGCGAGGCGCTCGCCCAGCGGGACGCCACCCAGCCCGCTGCCGCCGCCGGCTAGGCCCCCAGGCCACGGCTTCCCGCCGACGATGTGGAATTTCCCAATCAGATTGGGACCAGATTGGGACCAGATTGGGACGATGTCACATCGTCGCAATAACGTCGGGCGGGCCGCCGTGGGTGAGGGGGAGCCCGGCGAAGCCCTTCCAGGCGAAGCGGGACAGCCGCTCGATGGCTTCGTGCTTGGGCACGGCCCGCTCCGTACGCAGCCAGTAACGGGCCGCGATCTGGCAGAGGCCGACCATGCCGACGGCGATGAGGGTGGCCTGGTCCTCGTCGAGCCCGGCGTCCTCGGCGATCAGCGGCGCGATCGCTTCGGCGCAGGCCCGCTCGCCACGCTCGACGGCCTCGAGCACGGCCGGCTCGTTACGCAGGTCGGACTCGAAGACCAGCCGGAACGCCTGGTCCTCCCGGTCGACGAAATCGAAGTAGGCGGTCACCGCGGCGCGGATGCGGCTCTTGTTGTCGGTGGTGGAGGCGAGCGCTTCGCGGACGGTGGCGACCAGGACGTCGACGTGCGTGGTGACCAGCGCGAGGTAAAGCTCCAGCTTGCCGGGAAAGTGCTGGTAGAGCACCGGCTTGCTGACCCCGGCCCGCTCGGCGATGTCGTCCATGGCCGCGGAGTGGTAGCCATTGGCCACGAACACGTCCTGCGCCGCCTCGAGCAGCACCGCGCGCCGGGCGCCCCTTGGCAGCCGTACGCCACGAGTCACCTGACTGATGCGCCGGTGCGCGGCCTCGCTCATACGGTCCTCCTGCCCTCGTCCGACCGGCTCGGTCGGGGAGAAACAGCCGTCCCGCCGTCCGGTCAATACCACTTCGATTTAACCCTCGCCCGCACGTATATCTGCCGCTCCACCCGCTCCGGTTCGGCCTGAACGGACACCTCGTCGACCTCGATGATGTCGAAGCCGGCGTCGTTGACCACCTGCACAAGCTGGTCGGTCGGGTAGGCGGTGGCGAATGTGCTGGCACCGAGGAAGCAGATCGGGAAGTAGTCCATGTCGCCATAGACCATGCCGATCGTGAGCAGGCCGTCGTCGGTGAGCCGCTCGCGCACCTCGGCGAGCACCTTTTCCACGTCCGCACGCGGCAGCATGATCAGCGAGAAGAACGAGACGACGGCATCGAACGTGCCGAGGTCGGGGCCGACGTCACGCATGTCGCGCTGCAGGAACGTGGCATTCGGGACGCGTTTGCGGGCCAGTTCGAGCATGCGGCCGGACTCGTCGGTCCCGACCACCTCGAATCCGGCCTCGGCGAGCTGGACCGCGGTCGGCAGCCCGCTGCCACAGCCGAGGTCGAGGATCCTGGCGCCAGGCGGTAGCTGATCGATCAGCCAACGGCCCGCTGCGAGCTGGGCGCTGCGATCAGTGAACGCCTCGTCATAACGTTCGGCGATCAGATCGAACGCCGGTACGGAGCTTTCGGTCATGGGGTCAAGCATTCCGGAGCCGAGAGGCTGAGCGCGAGGCTCCTCATGGGTGTGTCCGAGAGTACGGGTCGCAACCGACAGTGAGCCGGCCTGCGGGAGCCCTGCAGGATCCCGGCCGTTCGGTGTCAGTCCGGCAGCGACGGACGGTCGCCGGTCAGCACATCGGCCGCGAGGTCACCGTGCTTGGCGATCCGCTCCCGCACCTCGTCCATGCTGAACCACAGCCGCATGCCGGCCGAGGCGGCGGCCACCTCGTCCCAGGTCACCGGGGTGGAAACACCCGGCTCCTGGCCGGCCCGCAGCGAGTACGGCGCCACGGTGGTCATCCGGTAGGCGTTCTGCCGCCAGTCCAGCAGTACCCGACCGGACCGGTTCGCCTCGCCAATCTTGGCGGTGGCCAGCTCCGGCGCGGCCGACGCCAGCGCCTCGGCGAGCCGCTTGATGTAGTCGACCACCCGGTCGTACCGGGTCGGTGCGATCGGCACCAGCAGGTGCATGCCGGCCTTGCCGGTGGTCTTGGGCACGGCGTGCAGCCCGTCGTCGGCCAGCGCGCCGCGCAGCGCCAGCGCCAGGGTCGCGCACTCCGCGATGCCGGCGCCCTGGCCAGGGTCGAGGTCGATCACCATCCGGTCGTAGTCGGCCCTGCCGGCGTCGTGGTCGGAGCGGACCTTCCACAGCGGGATGTGCAGCTCGATCGCGGACAGGTTGGCCAGCCACACCAGGGTTGCCGTCGAGTCGACCACGACGTGGTCGATGTCGTCCTCCGAGGTGGCCTGGCGGCTGCGGCGCACCCAGCTCGGCGTGCCCGACGGCGCGTTCTTGGCGAAGAAGCCACCGGCCGCGACGCCCTCGGGGTAGCGGATGAGGGTCAGCGCGCGGTCGGCCAGGTGCGGCAGCATCACCGGGGCGGCGGCGGTGTAGTAATCGATCACCTCGGCCTTGGTGCAGCCCGACGGGTACAGCACGCGGTCGAGGTGGGTGAGCGTCAGCTGCCGGCCGGCAACCTGCACCTTGACCCGCTCCTGCGCTGGCACCGTGCCATTTTCCCATTGGGTCCATCCTCCCCCAGAAGCCAGATGCATATCCCCCGAACAGGGGGGACACTAAAGATCATGCGCGCTATCTGGAAGGGTGCGGTCTCGTTCGGGCTGGTCAACGTGCCGGTCAAGCTGTACGCCGCGACCGAGGACCGCGACGTGTCATTCCATCAGGTGCATGCCGAGGACGGCGGGCGGGTGCGCTACAAGCGGTTCTGCCAGGTGTGTGGCGAGGAGGTCGCCTACGCCGATCTGGCCAAGGGCTACGAGATGGACAGCGGCGACGTCGTGGTGATGACCGACGAGGACCTGACCGACCTGCCGCTGCCGACGGCCAAGACGATCGAGCTGCTCGCCTTCGTGCCGGCCGAGCAGGTCGACCCGGTGTCCTACTCCCGCAGCTACTACCTCGAGCCGGACAAGGCCGGAGCCAAGCCGTACGCCCTGCTCCGCGAGGCCCTGCAGGACGCCGGCCGGGTGGGTCTGGTCAAGGTGGCGATCCGCAACCGCGAGTCGCTGGCCGTGCTGCGCCCGCGCGACGACGTGCTCGTGATGCAGACCATGGTCTGGCCGGACGAGGTGCGCGAAGCCGACTTCGATTCGCTGTCCGACGGGGTGAAGGTCTCCAAGGCTGAGCGCGACGTGGCCCGCACGCTGATCGACACGATGGCCGACGACTACGACCCGACCCAGTACCACGACGAGTACCGGGAGGCGCTCGAAGAGGTCGTGCGGGCCAAGGCCACCGGCGGCGAGATCCACCGGCCGGCGGAGCCGGAGGAGAAGGCACCGGTCGTCGACCTGGTCGCGGCGCTCAAGGCGTCCGTCGAGGCGGCCAGGAAGTCCCGCGGCCAACCGGCCAAGGACACGGCCAAGGACACGGCCAAGGACACGGACACGGCCAAGGAGGACAGCGACAAGGAGGACGCCGCCAAGCGCAAGGCCGCCCCCCGCGGCCGCCAAAAGGCAGCCTCCTGACCCACTTGCGCGGCGCGATAGGCCCGCGGATCGCGGTGCGCACGGCCGCAAGGCATCCTCATCGGGTGACGATGGGTCGGGATGTGGCGGCCGCGACGCGCGGCCACCACGCCGCGCCGCTGTTCAGCGGGCAACTGCCGTCGCTGGACGGCGAGGTGACCGAGTGGCCTGGGCGGATCGTGGAGTCCGGCGGCGTTCGGTTGCACGTCCGCGAGGTCGACGGAGCTGGGCAGGACGCGGTCGCCGCGGTGTACGTGCACGGCCTCGGCGGCTCGTCGACCAACTGGACGGAGCTGGCCGGACTGCTGGCCGGGCGGACCCGCGGGCTCATCGTCGACCTGCCCGGCTTCGGCCGCAGCGAGCCACCGCGCGGCTACGAATACACCATGGAGGCCCACGCCGCCACGGTGACCAGGTTCGTCGACGGGCTCGGCGCCGGGCCGGTGCACCTGTTCGGCAACTCGATGGGCGGTGCCATCTCGATGATGGTGGCCGCCGGCCGGCCGGATCTGGTGCGTACCCTCACCCTGGTTTCCCCGGCCGTGCCCGACCTGCGGCCCTACCCGTCGCGCACCTCCGATCCGCGGCTGCCGCTGGCGTTCCTGCCCGTGGTCGGAGTACCGGTCAGGCGCGCACTGGCCGCGCTCACCCCGGAGCAGCGCACCGACCAGCTCATCCGGCTGTGCTTCGCGTCTCCGGATGAGGTCCCGCGGTGGCGGATCGCCGCGTTCGAGGCGGAGGCCGCCGAGCGGATGGCCATGCCATGGGCGCGTGCCGCGCTGAACCGGTCGACGGTCGGCCTGCTGAAGTCCTGGTTGGTGCGCCGGCCGAACTCGCTGTGGGCGATGGCCCGCCGGATCACCGCCCCGACCCTTGTGGTGTGGGGCGCCGAGGACAGGCTGGTCAGCGTCCGTAAGGCGCCGCGGACCGCCCGCTTGATCGACCGTGGCCGGCTGCTGATCCTGCCAGGCACCGGGCACGTGGCGCAGATGGAGCGGCCTGAGCCGGTGGCCCGCGCGGTGCTCGGCATGATCGAAGCCGTGGACAGCGGCATGTGGTGATCGGGCACGGGGACCACAACATATGGCAGTCTGTCGCGGTGACCCGGCCGGTGCGGCAGCGAGGTGGCGGCGCCACCGACGTGCACGTACCGCAACCACGGTCGCCGCGCGTCGACCGGCCACAGCGGGTCGACGGGCCAGCGCGGGTGGACCGGCCACGGCGGGTGGACGGGCCATGGCGGGGTAATGAGCCACGGCGGATGGTTGGGCCACCGCAGGCCGAGCGGCGCGACCGGGCGGACGGCCGGCGCAACGCCGGGCGGCCGCTGCAATCGGCTCGGGACCCAGCCGCCGAGGAGGCCGGGGCGAGGCGTCCCGGCGGCGAGCGGAAGCGGCCGCGGCCACGCCGCCGGGGCCTCGTCGGGTTCGTCCGTTTCTACGGCTGGCGGGCCTACGCGCTGCCGGTGCTGGCCGTGCTCACCGCGCTGGCCCTGTTGGATGCGGGCGGGCCGCTGACTCTGCCGAGGCTGCCGACGCTGCCATTGACGCTGCCGGTCGGCCTGAACGCCCGGCCAACCCCGGCCCCGTCGAGTGCCTCGCCGGGCAGCACCGTCGAGCCAACCGTGGCGCCGACGACGCCCTTGGTGCCCAACCCGGCCGACAACCCGAGGTACGCCGAGGCCAAGGCGGCCGCCGAGCTGCCGGCCGGCGGCCCGTTCACCGAGCGCGGCACCGGCACGTTCACCGTGCTGCCCGGCACGACGTCTCCGATCGGGACCGGCGAGCTCTTCACATACACCATCGAGATCGAGAACGGGTTGCAGCTGCCCGGTGGCCCGGATGGCTACGCGCAGACCGTCGTGGCCACCCTGGCCAACCCGAAGAGTTGGATCGGCAGCGGCAAGTACGCGTTCCAGCGGGTCGACTCGGGCGTGCCGCGGATCAGGATCACGCTGGTGTCCCAGCAGACCGCCCGCGCCAGCTGCGGATTCAAGATCCAGTACGATGCCTCGTGCTGGCGCAGCGGCCGCACCGTGCTGAACGTGGCCCGCTGGGAGCGCGGCGCGGTGGCCTTCCAGGGCAACGTGGTCGCCTACCAGCAGTACGTGGTCAACCACGAGGTCGGGCACGGCTTGGGCTTCAGCCACCTGCCCTGCCTCGAGAACGGCGCCCTTGCGCCGATCATGATGCAGCAGACCTGGGGGGTCGCAAACGACTACCTCGCCGCCCTCGGCACCGACAACATGCCGGCCGACGGCAAGGTGTGCCAGGTCAACCCATGGCCGTATCCCATCCGGGACGGCTAGCCCGGCCGGACGCTGGAAGAACCCGGCGACGGCCGACGTTGCACCTCGGTAGACGCCGCCGTACCGCGTGAGGAGTTCGACGATGCCGGCCTTGCCACCACTGGTGGAGCCCGCCACGGGGCTGACCCGCGAAGAGGTCGCCCGCTACAGCCGACACCTGATCATCCCGGACGTCGGGATGGATGGGCAGAAGCGGCTGAAGAACGCCAAGGTGCTGGTCGTCGGGGCCGGTGGGCTCGGCAGCCCCGCGCTGCTGTACCTCGCGGCCGCCGGCGTCGGCACGCTCGGGATCGTGGACTTCGACGTGGTCGACCAGTCCAACCTGCAGCGCCAGATCATCCACGGCCAGAGCGACATCGGCCGGCCCAAGGCCGAGTCGGCGCACGACTCCATCCGCGAGGTCAACCCGCTGGTCGAGGTGCGGATCCACGACGAGCGGCTGGACTCGTCCAACGTCCTTGACATCTTCGGCGACTACGACCTGATCCTCGACGGCACCGACAACTTCGCCACCCGCTACCTGGTCAATGACGCGTGCGTGCTGCTCGGCAAGCCCTACGTCTGGGGTTCGATCTTCCGGTTCGAGGGCCAGGTGTCGGTGTTCTGGGCCGAGCACGGGCCGCAGTACCGCGACCTCTACCCGGAACCGCCGCCGCCCGGCATGGTGCCGTCCTGCGCGGAGGGCGGCGTGCTCGGTGTGCTGTGCGCCTCCATCGGCTCGATCATGGTCACCGAGGCGATCAAGCTGATCACCGGCATCGGCGAGCCACTGCTCGGCCGGCTCATGGTCTACGACGCGTTGGAGATGAGCTACCGCACCATCCGGATCCGTCGCGACCCCGAGGCCAAGCCGGTCACCGAGCTGATCGACTACGAGGCCTTCTGCGGCGTGGTGTCCGACGAGGCTGCCAACGCCGCGGTTGGTGCGACGATCACGCCCCGCGAGCTCAAGGCCAAGTTCGACGCCGGCGACAACTTCATGCTCGTCGACGTGCGCGAGCCGCACGAGTTCGAGATCGTCCGGATACCCGGCTCCGTGCTCATCCCGAAGGACCGCATCCTCTCCGGTGAGGCCCTCGCCGAGCTGCCCCAGGACCGGCCCATCGTGCTGCACTGCAGGACCGGCGCCCGCTCCGCCGAGGCCCTCGCCGCGCTGCACGCCGCCGGCTTCCGGGACGCGGTGCACGTCGGCGGCGGCGTCCTCGGCTGGGCTCGCGACGTCGATCCGTCGCTGCCCACGTACTGAGCGTCTACTGAGGCGCTCACCGGGGCGTCTCATTTCGCGCGTGAACGCGACGTCAGTCACGATGCCCGCGTCATGGGGCTGACTGGCGTCGCTTTCACGCGACCGATTGGGCCCGGAATCCGGCCGTCCGGCGTACCGCGAGGGTGTCGCGCACACGTTGCGCCAGCTCGTCCGGCCGCCGAAGCACGTCGTCCGTGCCGAAGCGCAGCACGACCCAGCCCATAGCGGCCAGGGCGTTGTCCCGTCGCTGATCCCTGGCGGCCTGCGCGCCGTCACGGTGGGGCCGGCCATCGAACTCCACGCCTACCCGGCGGCCCGGGTATGCCATATCCAGCCTGGCGACAATCCGGCCCGTGGCGTCGCGCACCCTGTACTGCGTAGTCGGCCGTGGCAACCCGCGCTGTATGAGGACCAGTCGACAGCGGGTCTCCATCACCGATTCGGCACCACGATCGGCCAAGCCGACAACACCCGGCACCCGGCATCGCCAGCGAGCTCGCGGATATCGCTCGCGAATGCTCAAGATCTCCGACGGCTGGAAACGGCCGATCCTGGCCAGAGCGTCGACGGCCACCACCGCCTCGTGCAGCTGGAGCCAACGCGCCAAGTCGTATGCTGTGCGCTTCGGTGTAGTCACCAGCATGCCCATGACCTCGGTGATCTCGTCGTCCGCCAGCCGGTCACGGTGTACTCGAAGTCCTGGCTGATCTCGAAGTGACCTGCCGGGTACGCCAACCTCCGCGTCGGCGTCCCGCGGTGCGCACGACGCACCGAGCAACTCCGCTGCCGAGTAGCCGACCAGGACGCCGTACAGTTCGACCAGCAGATATGCGGCCATTGACCTGATCGACAGGCTCAGTGTGCCGGCCTTCGGCAGGTAAATGTCGGGAAACAGGCGAAGGTAGTTCGGCCCGAACAGCTCGCCGCGGGTGACCAGCCCATCCTGTACGGCTTCCGACCCCCGAAATGGTCCGGTGATAACCCCCATGCCGGAACAATGGCCGAATCCGCGCCAGTGCTCAAATCGCTATCCACAGGCAGGCGCAGTTGTCCACAGGCCGGGTCGGTGGCTCGCTGGACTGGCCGGCCGCCTCCGGCGCATGAACGCGACGTTATTCAAGTCGCGGCCGTCGCAGACCTGACTGCTGTCGCGTTCACGCGGCTGTTGCGTTCACGCGGCGGGCGCCGATGCGGGCGATGCTGTGGACGACGCTGTGGACGACGCTGCGGGAGACGTTGCGGGCGACGCCGCGGCGGGCGGCCGCGTTCCGTGCGCCGAAAGGGCCGACGGAGGGGATGACGGAGGGGGTAGCGTGCTCGGCCGTGACCACGGATGGCCCGGCGCCACCGCAACATGTGTGCGCGGCGTTCGGGGTCGGGGCGGAGCAGCTGCGCCCGTTGTCCGGCGACGCCGGCACCGGCCCGTTGTGGCGGGCCGGCGAGGTGGTGCTCAAGCCGGTGCCGAGCCCGGCCGAGGCGGCGTGGGTGGCGCAGACGCTGGACGCCCTGCGGGTGGACGGCGTGCGGTTGGCCAGGCCGCTGCGCTCGTCGGATGGCCGGTGGGTCGTGGCCGGGTGGTCGGCGGCGCGTTACGTCGCCGGCCGGAGCGAGCCGCGGCATGACGAGGTGGTGGCCGTGTCACTGCGGCTGCACCGAGCCACCGCGCACCTGCCGCAGCCCCGGTTCCTGGCCAATCGCTGCGACGTGTGGGCGCTCGCCGACCGGGCGGCCTGGGGCGAGGAGCAGCCGGCGCTGGACGAGGCCGGCGGCGGCGCGCAGTTCCGCGAGCTTGCCGCCGCGCGCCGGCCGGTCAACGGGTTGCGACCGCAGATCGTGCACGGCGACCTGTTCGGCAACGTGCTCTTCGCCGGCAACGCGCCGCCCGCAGTGATCGACTTCAACCCCTATTGGCGGCCACCGGAGTGGGCCGCCGCGGTGATCGTGGTGGACGCGCTGGCCTGGGGTGGCGGGGACGACAACCTGATCAACCGATGGGCCGAGCTGGCCCAGTGGCCGCAGTCGTTACTGCGCGCGTTGCTGTTCCGGCTCGCGGCGCACGCGTTGCACCCGCGGTCGACACCGGAGTCGCTGGTCGGACTCGATCGCGTCGCCAAGCTCGTCCGCCAGCTGGTGTGACGGCGTGACCGGCGTGCCTCACCCGCGGCCGGACTTCTTGCCCTTCTTGCCTTGGCCCGACCCACCGCCATAGCCGCCCTGACCGTCCTGACCGTTCTGACCGCTCTGACCGCTATTGCCGCCGGGCTCGGCAGACGCCGGTTCGGACGGCGCACGTTCGCGCTGGGCGACGGCCTCGATGGCCGTATCCGGGGCGGCCTCGGTGCGCGGCGGCTCACCGTGCCGGTCTGGCACGGTCGCCACCACAACCGGCGGGGGAGCCGAGTCGAGCCGGGCCGTCGTCCCGGCCGGCCGGACGCCGCCGAGCAGAAGCACCCCGATCACGGCCGCTGCGGCGGTGATGCCGACGGCGGTGACGAACGCTAGGCGCTCGGACAGCCGACGGCGGGAGAGCGCGGCGGTCATGGTCGGCGCGGGGTGCGCGGACCGTCGTGGCCTCGACCGTGGCTTCGACCGTGGCTTCGACCGTGGCTTCGACCGTGGCTTCGACCGTGGCCTCGACCGTGGCCTCGGCCGGGGGACCGGTACCGGAGCGGTGGCCGGGGGTGGCCGTGACGTCATCGGCGGCGGCTGTGGCGGTATCGGCAGGAGCGACGGCACCGGCGTGGATGTCGCCGTGGCCCGCAGCACGGCGGCGCAGTCGGCGGCAGCGGGGCGGTGCGCCGGCTCGCGGGCCGTCATCGCGGCGATCAGGCTGGCCAGCTCCGGCGGGGTGTCCTCGGGGATGTGCGGCGCCCTGCTCAGCCGTGCCAGCGCCGCCGCAACGTCGCTCCCGCTGTACTCCGCGTGCCCGGTCAGGCATTCCAGCAGCACCAGGCCGAGCGCGTAGATATCGACGGCCGGGCCGCTCTCGCCGCCGAGCACCTGCTCAGGGGCGAGGTAGCCGGCGGTGCCGAAGAACCGCCCGTCCGGGCTCAGCCCGGCGCCGTGCAGCGGCACGGATATGCCGAAGTCGGCAAGGTACGGCGCGCCCTCGGCGTCCAGCAGCACGTTGGACGGCTTGACGTCGCGATGGATCACGCCACTGGCGTGCACGTAGGCCAGGGTGTCGGCCAACCGCGCGCCGATGGTGCGCACCTCGTCCGGGGTCAGCGGCCCGCTCGCCAGGCGCCCGCGCAGGGTCGGCCCGTCGATCAGCTCCAGTACCAGGTACGGCTGCTCGCCGTCGGTGCCGGCGTCGTACACCGCGACCAGCCCGGGGTGCGACAGCGCCGCCAGCATGCGGGCCTCGTAGGGCATCCGCACCGGCACGCCGTCCTCGGTCGGCGGGTACCGCTTGACGGCGACCGCCCGCTGCATCACGACGTCCCAGGCCCGGTAGACGGTGGACATGCCGCCGGCCGCGATGCGGGTCCCGAGCTGGTAGCGGCCGCCAAGCAGCATTTGCACGACCGCGGTATTCCCATGACCGGTGCCGGCAAAACCGGTGGCTATGGCGCCCGGTACCGGGACATCGGCACCCGGCCGTCGACCGCGAGCACGCCCTCGGCTCGCAGCCTGGCCAACTGCTCCCTCGCCAGGTGGGGTGCTGCCGTTCCGTCGGCGCGCAGCACCCGGTGCCAGGGCAGGTCGGCCGAGTCCTCGGCCATGATCCGTCCGACCAGGCGGGCCGACCGCAGACCGGCCCGCGCGGCGACGTCGCCGTAGGCGAGTATCCGTCCGGCCGGGATCGCGGCGACCACCTCACGCACCCGCTCGACGACCTGCTCATCCACGGCGTCCAGCCTGCCCACCCTTTTGGCGACGATGTGACATCTCCCCAGTAGAACCGCGCAAATGTCACATCGTCGCCAAAAGGAGCGGCCGCTGGCACGGCGCGTCGGCGGGGCGCGGCGGCCGCCGGGTGGTTGCATCCGGCGACGTGAGCACGGCGCCTCGGCTGGTACGGGCCGCGCCGGGACCGCGGTCACCGTGGACCGGCGAGCGGCGGTGGGACGCCGCGGCGCGGCGCGTGCTGGCCGGCGACGGCGGGTTCCTGAGGGTGCTCGGTGGGCCGGGCACCGGCAAGACGGCACTGCTGGTGGAGGCGGCGGCGTGGCGGATCGCCGATGGTGGCGTCGACCCGGAGCACGTGCTGGTGCTCACGGCGAGCCGCCGGTCCGCCCAGCGGCTGCGCGAGCGGGTCACCGAGCGGCTCGCCGCGCTGGCCGCCCGCGAGGACGGACCCCGCGAGCTGCCGCGCACGGTGCGCGAACCCGTGGTGCGCACCGTGCACTCGTACGCGTTCGCCGTGCTCCGGCTGCAGGCGACAATGCGCGGCGACCCACCGCCACGGCTGCTTTCCGGGCCGGAGCAGGACGCCGTGGTGCGCGAGTTGCTGGCCGGCGAGCTGGAGATCGACGGCGGGGCGGGCTGGCCGTCGAGGCTGCGGCCGGCGCTCGGCCTGCCCGGCTTTGCGGCCGAGCTGCGCGACCTGCTGCTGCGTGCCGCCGAGCGCGGTCTGAGCCCGGATGGGCTGGTCCGGCTCGGCCACCGGCACGGCCGCGACGAATGGGTAGCCGCCGGCCGGTTCTTCCAGACCTACGAGCAGGTGACGATCCTGCGCGGCTCGGCGGGCAGCACCGCGCCGCAGGCCAGCGCGCCGGCACTGGACGCGGCCGAGCTGGTCGCGTCCGCGCTGCTGGCCTTCGACACCGACGCCGACGTACTGAGCCGGGAGCGGGCCAGGGTGCGGCACCTGTTCGTCGACGACGCCCAGCACCTCGACCCGCAGCAGGCCGCCCTGGTCGGGCGGTTGGGTGCGGCGGCTGCCGAGTTCGTCATTGCGGGCGATCCCGACCAGGCGGTGTTCGCGTTCCGCGGCGCCGACCCGAGCAGGCTGCGCGACGCGGACCCCGGCGGGCAGCGCACCGTGGTTCTCACCCAGGGCCACCGGATGGCACCGGCGGTGCGGGACGCGGTGGCCCGGCTGGTGGCCAGGCTGCCCGGCGCCGGCCACCATCGCGCGCCGGTGCTGGCCGCGGCACCGGCCGGCGGTCGGGTCGAGGTACGGCTGCTGCGGTCAGCCGCGGCCGAGGCGTCCTGGATGGCCGACCAGCTGCGCCGGGCACACCTGCTGGACGGCGTGCCGTGGTCGGAGATGGCGGTGCTGGTGCGCTCGACCGCGCGATCCCTGCCGGTGCTGCGGCGCGCGCTGCTGGCGGCCGGCGTGCCGCTCGCGGTGCCGGGCGAGGAACTGCCGCTGGCCCGCCAGCCCGCGGTCTGGCCGTTCATCGCGCTGCTGCGGGTGGCCGCCGAGCCGGACGCCGTCGACGAGGACACCGCGGTGGCGCTGCTCGGCTCGCCGCTGGCCGGCGCCGACCCGCTCGCGCTGCGCCGGTTGCGTCGCGGGCTGCGCCGGCTCGCGCTGGCCGCCGGCGCGCAGCAGACACCCGAGCAGACGTCCGAGCAGACACCCGAGCAGACGTCCGAGCCGACCTCAGGCGAGCTGCTGGTGGCAGCGTTGCGCGACGCCGACCCGGTGCCGGGGCTGGAGGACCGCACCGGCGAGCCGCTGCGCCGCCTGGTCAAGCTGATCCGGATCGTGCGTGAGCACGCCGGCGACGGCGTCGAGGAGGTGCTGTGGCAGGTGTGGCGGGCCAGCCGGCTGCAGGACCGCTGGTCGGCGGGCGCCGCCCGCGGCGGCAGCGCGGGGGTGCAGGCCGACCGCGACCTGGACGCCGTCGTCGCGCTGTTCGACGCCGCCGCCCGCTACACCGACCGGCTGCCCGGCGCCGGCATTGCCGGCTTCGCCGACTACCTACGCGCCCAGCAGATCCCCGGCGACTCGCTGGCCCCGAAGGCGCCGGCGACCGACGCGGTCGAGGTGCTCACGGCGCACGCCGCGGTCGGCCGGGAGTGGACCGTGGTCGCGGTGCCCGGTGTGCAGGAGGGCAGCTGGCCCGACCTTCGGCTGCGCGGCACGCTGCTCGGCGTCGAGCGGCTGGTCGACGTGCTGGCCGGAGTCGCCGCCGACACCGCCTCGCAGACCGCGCCGCTGATGGCCGAGGAGCGGCGGCTGCTGGTGGTCGCCGCCAGCCGGGCCCGGCACACCCTGCTGGTCAGCGCGGTGCGCGACGAGGAGGAACAGCCGTCCCGGTTCCTCGACGAGCTCGACGAGCTCGACGGGGCCGCCGGGGGCGGCGCGCAGACCCGGCCGGTCATCCGCCCGCCGCGAGCCCTGGTGCTCGCCGAGCTGGTCGGCGAGCTGCGCCGGGTGGTGTGCGACCAGACCGTGACCGCGGAGCACCGGCAGACTGCCGCCCGGCAGCTCGCCAGGCTTGCCGACGCCGGCGTGCCCGGCGCGCACCCGGACGAGTGGGCCGGCGTGGCCGCGGTGTCAGTCGACCGGCCGCTGCGTGCCGCCGGCGAGCCGGCCCTGGTCAGCCCGTCCACCGTCGAGCTCGTGCAGAACTGCCCGCTGCGCTGGCTGCTCGAGCGCAACGGCGGGCAGGACGCTGCCACGCTGCCCTCCGTCACCGGAATGCTGGTGCACGCCCTGGTGCAACTCGCCGGCACGGGCGCCGACGACCCCCAGCTGGATGACGCGCTGCGGCGGGCGTGGACGGTGCTGGACGCCGGCGCGCCGTGGTTCTCCCGCCGGGAGTACCAGCGGGTCCGTGACATGCTCGCCTCCTTCCGCCGCTGGCTGGCGACCAGCCGCGGCCAGCTGCAACTGGTCGCCGTCGAGCACGAGGTCGACGTGGCCCTGCCGGCTGTGCCGCCGGCTGTGCCGCTGGTCCGCATCCGGGGTCGCGTCGACCGCCTGGAGCGCGACCGCGACGGCCGCCCGGTCGTCATCGATGTCAAGACCGGCCGCGCCGTCGCCAGTAAGGACGCCGCCGCCGCGCACCCGCAGCTCGCCGTCTACCAGCTCGCCGCCGCCCTCGGCGCGTTCCAGTCCCTCGGCGTCACCCCCCAGCCCGGCGGCGCCCGGCTGCTCTACCTCGCCAAACCCGACACCCGCAATGGCTGCGCCGGTACCGAACGCACCCAGCCGCCGCTGGACGCCGACGGCCAGCGCCAGTGGATCGGCGCCATCACGGTCGCCGCGGACGCCACCGCCGGGCCCACCTTCACCGCCCGCGAGAACGCCGACTGCGCTCGCTGCCCGGTCCGCACCTGCTGCCCCCTCGCCGACTCCGGCCGCCAGGTCACCTCGTAGCCGCCGACCCTCTCAGCGACCCCATCGGGTGACGAGAAGGCAACTCCTCAGCCAACCGGGCGAACCTGCGTAACGCGAGCCCTCGCGGGGACGACGGGTCGAGTGCGAAGTCGGGTGATCGACATCCAGATTCCGCTACTCACGGCTACCAGGGAGGATTGGATGCGTCGGAACCGAGACTGGGCCAGGCTGCCCAGCGTGCCGGCACTGCTGGCGGGCCTTGGACTGCTCGTCGTGGCCGCGTTTGCCGGCACGAGTGTTGCCGTTGGCGCGATCGGAGGGTCCACAACCACGTACTCGTCGTCGACGTCGTCGACCACTGACACGTCGACATCGTCGACCACTGACACGTCGACATCGACGGAGACAACAACAACGACGACTGAGACCACGACCACCACGACACCACCGCCTCCGCCGCCCGGCGGGCAGGGCTGCACCCCGGGCTTCTGGAAGAACCACCCGGATGCCTTCGCCACCACCCCATACAGCCCCACGACGACGCTCGGCAGCGTCTTTACCGGGCTTTCGCCGTCCTACGCGAGCCTGACCTTCGCGCAGGCGCTCAACCTGGGTAGCGGTGGTCTCAACGCCCTGCTGCGCCACGCGGTCGCCGCGTTGCTGAACGCATCGAGCAGCGAGGTCGACTACCCGCTCTCGGCCGCCCAGGTGATCGCGATGACCAACGCGGCCATCGCCAGCGGCAACTACGAGCCGACAAAGAACCTGTTCGACGCGGCCAACAACCTCGAGACTCCGGGGTTCTGCGACTGATCGCTGACCCAGGCGTGTCGCCCGCCGAGATCCGGCGGTCGGGCGTCGCGCCGGCTTACCGTGTTGGACCGTGATGACGGTCGCCGGCCTCAGCCCGGGTGCCCTGGCGCTCGGGCTGGGGCTGGCGGCGCCGACCGCCGAGCAGGCGGCGGTGATCGAGGCGCCCCCGGAACCGGCCCTGGTGGTCGCCGGCGCGGGGGCCGGCAAGACCGAGACCATGGCCGCCCGCGTGGTATGGCTGGTGGCCAACGGGTTCGTGACGCCGGAACGGGTGCTCGGGCTGACCTTCACCCGTAAGGCGGCGCGGCAGCTCGCCGACCGGGTGCGGACGCGGTTGCGCCGGCTCGCGGCGTCCGGGGTGCTGGACGAGGATCGCCGCACCGAGGTGCTGGCCGGCGAGCCGACCGTGCTGACCTACCACGCCTATGCCGGCCGGTTGGTCGCCGAACACGGGTTGCGGCTGCCGGCCGAGCCGGGCCTGCGGCTGCTCACCGAGACCGGCGCCTGGCAGCTCGCGCACCGGGTCGTGTCGGCCTGGGACGCCGACCTCGAGCTGGACAGGGTGCCGGCCACCGTCACCGGCTACCTGCTCGGCCTTGCCGGCGAGCTGGCCGAGCACCTGGTGGAAGGTGACGCGGTCCGAGCGCACGCCGCGCAATTCTGCGAGGCCGTCGCGCGGACCCCAAGGGCGCCCCGGCAGAAGACGGAGCTACCGCAGGAGCTGCGGCGGATGCTGGATGCGCAGCGGGCGCGGGCCGACCTGCTGCCGCTGGTTGATGCCTACGTGCAGCGCAAGCGCGGGGACGGCGTGCTGGACTTCGCCGACCAGCTCGCCCTCGCCGCCAGGCTAGCCACCGAGCACCCGGAAGTGGGCGCGGCCGAGCGGGCCCGGTACGGCGTGGTGCTGCTGGACGAGTACCAGGACACCGGGCACGCGCAGCGGATGCTGCTGCGCGCGCTGTTCGGCGCGACGTCCGGGGACGGCGTCGGCCTGCCGGTCACCGCGGTCGGCGACCCCTGCCAGTCGATCTACGGCTGGCGCGGCGCGTCGGCGGCCAACCTGCCGCGATTCACCACCGACTTTCCACTGGCGAGCGGCGGGCCGGCGCCGGTATACCCGCTGCGGACGAGCTTCCGCAACCCGCCGCGGGTGCTCGCGCTGGCCAACGCGGTAGCCGAACCACTACGCAACGCCCATGCGGGACACCCGCACCCGGCTCATGCGGGACACCCGCACCCGGCTCATGCGGGACACCCGCACCCAGCTCATGCGGGACACCCGCACCCGGCCCATGCGGGACACCCGCACCCGGCCCATGCGGGACACCCGCACCTGGGGCCCGGGGTCTCGGTCGACGAACTGGTGGCCCACGACGCGCGCGCCCCGGCCGACGTCACGGTGGCCCTGCTGCCCGACGTCCGGGCCGAGGTCGATTGGGTCGCCGACGCCGTCGCGCGCGCCTGGCAGCTCGAGGTGGACGCCACCGACGCGCCGCCAACCGCCGCCGTTCTGGTGCGGCGACGGGCCGACATGGCGATGCTCGCCGCCGCGCTGCGAGCCCGCGGGCTCCCGGTCGAGGTCGTCGGTCTGGGCGGTCTGCTGGACACCCCCGAGGTCCGGGACCTGGTCAGCGCGCTGCGGCTGCTCGTCGACCCGCTGGCCGGCACCGCGGCCGTGCGCCTGCTCACCGGCGCCCACGTCCGCCTCGGCGCCGCCGACCTGGCCGCCCTGTGGCGCCGCGCCAAGAACCTTTCAGCCGGCCGCGACGACGGCGGCGGGCGGATGACCGCCGCGCCCGACCCGGTGGCCGACCCGGTGGCCGACGCGCTGCCCGGCGAGCACGCCGAGCAGGCCGGGCTGGTCGACGCCGTTGACGATCCTGGGCCGGCGGAGCAGTACTCCCCGGACGGATACCGGCGTATCAGGCGGCTGGCCGGCGAGCTGACCGCGCTGCGGCGCCGGCTCGGTGCGCCGCTGCCCGAGCTGGTTGCGGACGTCGAGCGGACGCTGCGGCTGGACGTGGAGACGGCGGCGCGGCCGGACCGGGTGGGGCGGGCGCACCTGGACGCGTTCGCTGACGTGGTGGCGGACTTCGCGGCCGAGTCGCCAGGCGCCACTCTGCCCGCGTTGCTGGACTACCTGGCCACCGCCGAGCAGGCCGAGGACGGTCTGGAGCCCGGTGAGGTCGAGGTGGCGCAGGACCGGGTGCAGGTTCTCACGGTGCACGCCGCCAAGGGCCTGGAATGGCGGATCGTGGCGGTGCCGCACCTGGTCAGCGACGTGTTCCCGGGCCGCAAGCTGTCCTCGTCCTGGCTGAAGACCGTCACCGAGCTCCCCGCGGACCTGCGCGGCGACGCGGCTGACCTGCCCCGCCTGGACCTGGCCGGCTGCGCCGACCGCCGCGAGCTGACCGACGCGCTCATCGCGCACGAGGCGGCGTTCGACGACCGCCGCATGATCGAGGAGCGGCGGCTGCTGTACGTCGCGCTGACAAGGGCCGAACACACCCTGCTGGTCAGCGGCCACTGGTGGGCCGAGACCGGCGACCAGCCGCGCGGGCCCTCACAGTTTCTGCTGGACGTGCGCGCCGCGGTGGCGCCGGAGGCCGTCGAGCACTGGCCCGACCGGCCGGCGGACGGCGAGCCCAACCCGGTGACCGCGTCGATTCGCACCGCGGAGTGGCCGGCTGACCCGCTGGGGCCGCGGCGGGATGCGGTGCAGGCCGGCGCCGAGCTGGTCCGGGCCGCGCTGGCCGGCTACCAGCCGCCGCTGTTCGAGCTGACCCCGTCGGACCCCGAGTCGGACCCCGAGTCGGACGCCGATGGTTGGGCCCGCGACGTGGACGTGCTGCTCGCCGAGCGCGCCGCGCGCCAGGGTGACCAGCGGGTGGTGCTGCCGGCGCACCTGTCGGTCAGCCAGCTGGTGGAGCTGGCCGCCGACCCCGCCGCGCTGGCCCGCCGGCTTCGCCGCCCAGTGCCGCTGCGGCCCAACCCCACGGCGCGCCGGGGCACCGCGTTCCACGCGTGGCTGGAACGGCGCTTCGGCGCCAGCCGGCTGCTCGACCTGGACGAGCTGCCCGGCGCCGCCGACGCCGGCGCCGCGCCGGACGCCGAGCTCGCCGCGCTGCAGCAGGCGTTCCTGGCCGGCTCGTGGGCCCAGCGCTTCCCCTACGACGTCGAGGTGCCGTTCGAGGCCGAGCTCGACGGCGTCCTGGTCCGGGGCCGGATGGACGCGGTCTTCGCCGACCAGGACGGGGGCTGGACCGTCGTCGACTGGAAGACCGGCGCCGTACCGGCCGCCGAGCACCTGCCCGCGGTGTCCGTGCAGCTCGCCGCCTACCGCCTGGCGTGGGCCGCGTTGTCCGGCACGCCGTTGGCCTCGGTCCGCGCCGCATTCCACTACGTCCGCCACGACGTCACCGTCCGCCCGGCCGACCTGCTCGACGCCGACGGCCTGCGCGCCCTGCTGGGTCGGATTCCTCGCGACAGGCCTTAGCTCGGCACGGGTACGTTCACGGGCATGGCCGGACGGATCGTGCTGCTCGGAGCCACGGGATACACCGGCAGGCTGGTCGCGCAGGCTCTGGCCGATCGCGGCGCGAGACCGCTGCTGGCCGGCCGGGACCCGGCGAGGCTCGCGCCACTGGCCGAGCGACTCGGTGGGCTGGAGACCACGAAAGTGGACGTCTCCGACACGGCGGCGGTCCGAGGCCTGGTCGGGCGCGGGGACGTGCTGGTGACCACGGTCGGACCTTTTGTCCGGCTCGGCGAACCGGCGGTGCGGGCCGCGGCGGAGGCCGGCGCCCGATATCTCGACTCGACCGGGGAGCCACCGTTCATCCGGCGGGTGTTCGGGGAGTTCGGGCCGATGGCACAGCGCAGCGGCGCGGCGCTGTTCACCGCGTTCGGCTACGACTTCGTGCCGGGCAACCTGGCCGGGGCGCTGGCGCTGCGCGCGGCCGGGCCGGACGCCACCAGGGTCGAGGTCGGCTACTTCGTGACCGGGCGGCCTGGTTTCAGCAAGGGCACCGCCCGCTCTGTGGTCGGCCTACTCGGCACCACCGGGTTCGCGCTGCGCGGCGGCCGGGTGCGCGACGAGGTGGCCGGGTCGCGGCTCGGCTCGTTCGATGTCGCCGGCAACCGGCGGGATGGCATCTCGGTGGGCGGCAGCGAGCACTTCGCCCTCCCGAGAATCCACAGTGGACTGTCCGATGTGGACGTCTTCGTCGGCTGGGCCGGGGCAGGCAGCCGCGCCGTGCAGCGGATGTCCGGGCTGACGGCCGCGGTGATGCGGCTACCGGTGGTCGCCGGCGGCGTGCGGGCCCTGGCCGGCGCGGTGGTGGAAAGCCGTGCCGACCCCGAGCCCGGGCGCAACGACGCCTGCCGGACCGCGGTCG
>DASXTS010000023.1:0-3497 GCA_036505275.1 Pseudonocardiaceae bacterium | reverse complement strand
CGCACCAGACGGATCGTCGGGGTGCGGCGGTAGCGTCGATGCGTGGACACGCTCTTTGGCGAGGACGAGGTCACCGCGACCACGGCCAGCGGCGCCACGGCGGACGCCGGGCCGAACGCGCCGCTGCCGGTGCGGATGCGCCCGCGGTCGATCGACGAGGTGCTCGGCCAGGACCATGTGCTCGGCGAGGGCAGCCCGCTGCGCCGACTGATCGAGGGCGGCTCGGCGGCCTCGATCGTGCTCTACGGGCCACCGGGCACCGGCAAGACCACGCTGGCGCGGCTGGTCTCCGGCGTCACCGGGCGGCGCTTCGAGGCGCTCTCCGCGCTCTCCGCGGGCGTCAAGGAGGTGCGCGCCGTGATCGAGGGCGCGCGCCGCCGCCGCGAGGGCACCGTGTTGTTCATCGACGAGGTGCACCGGTTCTCCAAGACCCAACAGGACGCACTGCTCGGCGCGGTCGAGGACGGCACCGTGCTGCTGGTGGCCGCCACCACCGAGAACCCGTTCTTCTCCATGGTGTCGCCGCTGCTGTCCCGCTCGCTGGTGCTGCAACTGCGCCCGCTCACCGATGACGACCTGCACACCTTGGTGCGCCGCGCGCTGACCGACGAGCGGGGGCTTGCCGGCGCCCTGGCGCTGGCCAAGGACGCCGACGATCACATCGTGCGGCTGGCCGCCGGGGACGCCCGGCGCGCGCTGGTGGCCCTGGAGGCGGCCGCCGACGCCACCACCGCTCGCGGCGACACGACCATCGACCTGGCCACCGCGGAAAGAACCGTGGACACCGCGGCGCTGCGCTACGACCGCGATGGCGACGAGCACTACGACGTGGTCAGCGCGTTCATCAAATCCATCCGCGGCTCTGACGTGGACGCTGCGCTGCACTACCTGGCGCGGATGATCGAGGCCGGCGAGGACCCGCGGTTCGTCGCCCGCCGGCTGGTCGTGCACGCCAGCGAGGACATCGGCATGGCCGACCCGACTGCGCTGCTGGTGGCCACCGCGGCCGCGCAGGCCGTGCAGCTGATCGGCCTACCGGAGGCGCAACTGGCGCTCGCCCAGGCCACGATCCACCTGGCCGCCGCGCCCAAGTCCAACGCCGTGGTCACCGCGCTCGGCGCCGCCCAGGCCGACGTCCGGGCCGGGCTGGCCGGTGCGGTGCCGCGGCACCTGCGCGACGGCCACTACACCGGTGCGGCCCGGCTGGGCAACGCGCTGGGCTACCGCTACCCGCACGACGACCCGGACGGCGTGCTCAGCCAGCAGTACGCCCCCGACGAGCTGGTCGGCCGGGACTACTACCACCCCAGCCAGCGCGGCGCGGAGGGCGCCGTCGCCGAACGCCTGCGGCGGCTGCGCCGGTCCGTCCGCGGCGAAGATCAACCGGTGCGCCCGTGACGGGTGCAAAGGCGACCAGCGTCCGGCCGGCGGTACTCCCCGGCGGATCTGGGGTCAAGGGTGGCGCGCCACCCGCCAAACCGGTGCGCCCCCAGACCCGCCGACGAGGTAGCCTGACCGCCGTTCAACGACAACGGTCGAGGAGGGCCCGTGACGGCAGGCCAGGTCGCGGCGCTGATAGCGGCGGGGGCGTTCGCCCTGCTGGTCGTGCTGCTGGCCGTTCCGCTGATCAAGCTGGGCCGCACACTGGACGAGGCGACCATCGCCATCCGCAAGGCGCACGAGAACTCCGAGCCGTTGCTGTCCAATGCCAACACCACCATCGACCACGTCAACACCCAGCTCAGCAGGGTCGACGGGATGACGGCCAACGCCCGCGCGGTCACCGCGAACGTGTCCACGCTCACCGCGCTGTTCACCGCCACCCTGGGCGGCCCGCTGGTCAAGGCCGCCGCGTTCTCCTACGGCCTGAACAGGGCGCTCCGGCGCCGACGTAAGGCCGCGGCCGACACGGCGAGCGACACGGCGGGCGCCACGGCGCGTGGCACCGGCCGCCGCCGGCGCCGGCGCAGGGGCCAGCGATGAGCAGGCTGTTCTGGTTGGGCCTCGGCGCCGCGGTCGGCGTCATGGTGACCCGGCGGGTGAACCGCGCGGCCAGGCACCTCATGCCAGGCGGCATGGCGGAGGACCTCGGCGACGCGCTGCGCGAGCTGGCCGGTGCCGTCGGGTCGTTCGGCGCCGACGTGCGGGCCGGGATGGCCGAGCGCGAGCGGGAACTGCACCGGATGGTGGACGAGCGCACCGGCATCTCGGTCGGTGGCAGTGTGGATGGTGGCGGCTTCGGTGGCGGCTTCGATAGCGGCTCCGATAGCGGCCCCGGTGGCGGCTCCGGTGGCGGCTCCGGTGGCGGCTCCGATGGCACTGTCCGCCGTGACGGCGCCGGCCCGGTCGCGGCCCGAGCTCGCCACGCGGCGGACTAGCACCATCGGTTCGCCGCGCCCCCCAGCGCCCACTGTCACCCGTCAGTCATACCTAGGGAACCACCCGTGCAGACCCACGAGATCCGCAAGCGCTTCCTCGACCACTTCAGCGCGGCCGGGCACACCGTCGTGCCCAGCGCGTCGCTCATCCTGGACGACCCGAACCTGCTGTTCGTCAATGCCGGCATGGTGCCGTTCAAGCCGTACCTGCTCGGCGAGGCGCCGCCGCCCTGGCCGCGGGCCGCCAGCGTGCAGAAGTGCGTGCGCACCCTGGACATCGAGAACGTCGGCCACACCACAAGGCACAACACGTTCTTCCAGATGGCCGGCAACTTCTCTCTCGGCGACTACTTCAAGGAAGGCGCCATCGAGCTCGCCTGGCAGCTCGTCGTGGGCAGCGCCGACAACGGCGACGGTGCCGGTTATGGCTTCGACCCGGACCGCACCTGGGTCACGGTGTTCGAGGAGGACGACGAGGCGGCCGCGCTGTGGCGGCGGATCGCCGGGTTGCCGGACGAGCGCATCCAGCGGCGCGGGATGGCCGACAACTTCTGGTCGATGGGCGTGCCCGGCCCGTGTGGCCCGTGCTCGGAGATCTACATCGACCGCGGCCCCGAGTATGGCCGGGAGGGTGGCCCTGTCGTCGACGAGGACCGCTACCTGGAGATCTGGAACCTGGTCTTCATGGAGTCCGAGCGCGGCGAGGGCACCGGCAAGGGCGATTTCCCCATCATCGGCGCGCTACCGGCCAAGAACATCGACACCGGGATGGGGATGGAGCGGGTCGCGACCCTGCTTCAGGGCGTCGACAACGTCTACGAGATCGATCTGCTGCGCCCGATCATCGACGCCACCGAGCGGCTCAGCGGACGCCGGTACGGCGCCGACCCGGCCGACGACGTGCGGTTCCGGGTGGTCGCCGACCATGCGCGATCCGGCGTGATGCTGATCGGCGACGGCGTGACACCCGGCAACGAGGCGCGCGGGTACGTGCTACGCCGGCTGCTGCGCCGCATCGTGCGCTCGGTGCGGCTGCTCGGCGTGACCCAGCCGGTGCTCACGGACCTGGCGGCCGTGGTGCGCGACACCATGGGACCGTCCTACCCCGAGCTGGTCAGC
>DASXTS010000022.1:0-5740 GCA_036505275.1 Pseudonocardiaceae bacterium | reverse complement strand
TGCGCTGGGCCAGCAGGGGCCGCATCGTCGGCTGCCTGGGGTTACTGTCCGGTGAGGCGGGCGTCGGTGCGGAATCTGTCAAGATTTTTTGGACACCGAGTTGTCAATTGTTCTGTAGTCGGGTGTGCTCGTCGGGTGGGTTGATCCAGGCCACGGTCGGCAGCTTGGGAGGCTCGGGACGCCGGCTGAACCGCTCGGGGTTGCGGGCGTGGGCGGCGGCCAGGACTTCGGCGCGGTGGGCGCGGATCTGCTCGGCGGTTCCGAAGTGGACGGACGCGGGGGTGTGCAGGCCGAGTCCAGAGTGGCGGTGATTCTCTGGGGGTGCGGCGGCCGCGCTGAGTGCAAATCCCTTGTCGTGTAGGGCTTTCGGGCCGGTGCGGTGACTGTATTGAGTGCAACACGTGTGGTGCAAGTGGGCGCGTTGGGGTTGGGTTATCCGGCGTTTCTGGTGGTGTTGAGCCGAGTCATCAGTTCGCGGTTCGCGGCGCGGGCTGCGGTGAGTTCTTGATCGCGAGTCTCGAGCTGGAGACGCAGGTCGACGGCCTCTTGCTCGAGGTGAACGATGCGCTGCTGGAGTTGCTCGATGTCGGTGGGTGCGCCGAGTCCGGAGGCCCGCCAGGCTTGTTCGCCGAGCAGTTCAGACAGCCGGGTCTCGAGTTGCTGAATGCGTGCGGCCATGCGGGCGCATCGTTGTTGGGCGGCGAGCAGGTCGGCTTGTAGCGACGCGCGGGTGACGGCCGCGCTGGCGTGCGAGGTGGCGTGCGGGTGGGCTTCGGCGGCGTGGACGTGTTCGAGCAGGTCGCGGTGTCGGTAGAGGAAGGTGCGGTCGACGCCGGCTCTGGCTGCGATCGCGCTGACACTGATCTCGGCGCCGGCGGCGACGGCCTCGCTGAGGGCTTTGGTGACGCGTTCGCGGCGGCGGGCGGAGTCGGCTTGGCGTCCCTTGACCATGGCGGTGCTGCGAGCTTGTTCGGTATTGCGGATCATCGGGTGCGCTCCGGGCGTAGGTCGGGCAGGGCTTGGCGGACGCGGGGCATGCCGAGCATGACGCTGCGGTGGTGGCGGACGGTGGCGACGGCCTGCTGCAGGTGCTCACGCTGGTCGACGGCCAGGTCGTCGAGGCTGCCGCTGATGCGGGCGATGAGCCGGCGTATGCGGCCGATCTCGTCGTCGGACGGCATCGCCTCGGCACGGGCCCAGTCGTCGAGGTCGGTGGTGGCGAGCAGCCGTTCGCGGGTGCGTAGCAGGTCGTCGAGGTAGGCGTGCAGGTCGGGCAGGTAGGAGACGTCGGTGCGGAAGTGGTCGCAGCCGGCGCAGCGGAACCGGAACGGGCAGGCTCCGCCGCCGGCTTTGACGTTGGACGGTTCGGCGCAGACGCCGAACGGGACGGCGACCTCGCCGATCGCGCGGCGGGCGTGTTCGGAATCGAGCAGGGTTTGGGCTTGCCGCCAGGTGCGGTTGCCGTGCCGGTCGAACTGCATCGCTGTCACGCGGTCGACGGCATCGCGGCGGCGGGTCTCGCCGATTCGGTAGTAGCCGCTGGTGGTCTCGAGTTTGCGGTGCGACATCAGCTCGCGGAGTACCTCGACCGGCACCCCGGCGTCGGCGTGCCGTTGGGCATAGCTGTGCCGGTAGGCGTAGAGCACGATCTTGCGCTTGTCGTACTCGATGCCGTCGCTGGTGCGCAGCACCGGCAGCTTGTCCACCCAGACGCGGTGTGCGAACGCGAGGCTGAAGGCCGTGATCGCGCGGCGGCCACCGGGGTTGCGCCGGTCGGTGGGCAGCAGCTTCAGCTGTCCGACCGGCGTGTCCGGGTAGCGGGCACGGATCCGTTGTTGCTGGGTGACGATGAGCGCGGCGGTGTGCTCGCTGATCGGCAGCCGCCGGCCGGGGCGGTTGGCCTTGTGGTTGTCGTAGATGAGCGCCGGCGCGCCGTCCTCGTCCCGGGCCAGGCAGTCGAAGTCCAGGTCGCAGATCTCTTCAGGGCGGCGGCCGGTATCGATGGCCAACTCGACCGCGGTGCGTGTCTCCGGCGTGGTCAACTCGTCCAGCCGTGCGCACAACTGCTGCATGATTTCCGGCGGCAGGTCCCGGTTCGGTTCGGCCGGTGCGGGCTTGAGCGGGATGTCCGTGACGGCGATGACGAAGTCGTCCCCGAGGCCGGCGGCGATGCCGCCGGGTCGGGTCAGCCCCATCGCGCGGGCGCGGGTCAGCACCGCGCGGACCTCCCGGCAGGCGCGGATGCGAGCGTCGTCGCTGATCTGGCCGACCGATTCCAGATAAGCCAGCCGGTGCAGGAACGCCTGCATGTCGTCACGGCCAAGGCCAGCCGGGTGCTCGCCGCGGTCCGGGCGCATTCGCAGCGATTCCGACAGGCGGACCAGACAGCCGATGTGGTGGCGCACCGCGAGTCCCGCGCTGGTCCGTCGGCCCGGCCGGACCCGGCGTTTCGGCAGGTCATCGGCGGCCCACCGTTTCGCCGTCTCCCGCAGCCACGGCTGCGTGATGTTGCCGAACGAGATGGTGCCGCTGTGGCCGAACACCACGAGATCCCATTCGTCCTTGACGACCTCGGTTTCCGGAGTGGCCAGCGCCCGGCCGGCGTGGCTGACCAGGCAATTGGCGAGGCCTTTGAACTCCAAGCCGCGATCCGCGGCCAGGGCGTAGTCGGCGATCGTGGTCACCTGCTGGCGGCGCAGGTCATCGCAGAGGGAACGCAAGACCGCGTCGTCGGTCTTGACCGCGTTGATCTGGCAGCGTTGTTGCAGGCCGAACATCACCTCGGCGACCACCAGCTGCGGCAGCCCCCGCAGGCTGACCTCGCCGCCGCGCCCGATGGCCGGTTCGATACGGCGCCAACGCTGCTCGTGCATACCGGGATCGCGTTCATGCACGGCCCGCCAACGGATCTGGTGCGCCTGGCAGTAGGCGCCCTCGCGGTGACGGGGCCGCCGGGTGCACGCCGCGACCGCGCAGCGCGGTCCGTCCGGCACGGCCGTGAAGGTTGGCTTCGACGTGCGGGCCCGCAGGGCGGCGATCTCGTCCTCGCCCAAGCCATGCTTGGCCAGCCGGGCGCGGCACGACACGCAGATCCGGGAACGGCAACATGTGGCGGTGTTCCAGCAGCCCGCCGCTTGGCAGACCGGCCGGCCCAACAGTGGATGCGAAGCAGGTGGCCGCAACACTCGGCAACCCGGGTCCCACCCAGCCTCGGTAAGGAACACGGGGTCGATCACCGCGCCGATCCGCGCCGCCACCGGGTCGGTAATCGGCTCGGCGAACACATGCTCGACGGCGCGACCCGAAGTAGCCACCGCGACGCGCGCGGCGCTCATCGGGCGAGTCCAGTCGACTCTCGGGGGCTAGGCACCCGGTCGACCGCATCACGCAACCGCGCCGGGTCGGGATGCAGATACACCTGCGAGGAACTCATTGACGCGTGCCCGAGCAACTCGGCGATCTCGTCGAGGCCGCTGCCGGCATCGGCAAGGTTGCTGCCGAACGCGTGCCGCAGCTGATGCGGCCGCACCTGCGGTGACAGCCCTGCCCGCCGGGAGCAGGCGCTCATCAGCTCGTTGATCGCGTCCGGGCGCATCGGGGCACCGAGCGGTTCGCGGAACAGGTTGACCAGTAGAAAGTCCGACTCGCCCGCCCGCGGCACCGCCAGCCGCTCGAACTCGTAACCGTCGAAGGCCTGCACCACGAGAAAGTCCAGCGGCACCCAGCGTTGCCGTCGCGACTTCGCCCACGCGCCGTTCGGGTTGTCGCGGCTCACGACATGCAGATGCGCGCGCTGCACATCGCAGCCGAGCACCCGGGAGTTCGGCAGCAGGTGCACGTCGCTGCGCCGCAGCCCGCACAACTCGCCGCGGCGCAGCCCCGCCCGGGCCATTAGCAGAACGATCAGCAGGTCCCGCGCCGAACGGCATGCCCTCAGCAGCGCGACGATCTCGGCGTCGCTGGCCCGGTCCACCATCGACTCCGGCTCGTGCAGCCGGTGCCGGGCCCGCATCCGCCACGCCATCCGGCCGTCGTCCTCACCACGAGCCGCCACCGGAAGGTCGCGATCGTCGGCCAGTTCATAGATCAGCGGCATCAGCCGTGCCGGCGCCTGCCCGGTCGTCACCGCGTGCGCTACCAACCCGCGCACCGCCGCGAGCACGCCGTTGATCCGCCGCGCGCCGCGCGCCGGCTCCGCGCCCGGCCCGGCCAGCACCGCGCCGCCGTCGGCAGCGTCCACCCCGCTGACTGTTGGGCCCGCGTGACGAAGCCAGGTGATGAACAAGCCCAGATGCTCGACCCCCGCATGCCAATGCCGACCGCTGCGCGCGCACCAGCGAAGGAACAACGCGATCCCGCCCGCATAGGAACGAGTCGTCAGCTCCGAACCGTCACGGCCGAACCGGACATGACGCAAATACGCGTCCGCCTCGGCGACCACCACCAAGCCGTCATCGAGCACCGTCCAGTACCGAGCTCCGGACGGCAACCTGACCAGGAACGCCCGCACCTTGATCTCCTCTCGCGGCAGGCAGTTGTACGACTACCAGCCACGAGCACCACACCCATGGAGATCCGTTGCAGAACCGGGCTCGTGTCCCGCTCTATGCAACGTCACGCAACGCTCGACCCACCCCCAGAGAAAGCCTGACCCCGTTGTAGTGCGCCCGCGCGATCTCCAGCTCGGCGCGCAGGGTGGCCGGGTCGCGGATGGCCAGCAGGTGCGGGTATTCGGCCCTGAGGTGCCCGTTGAGGCTTTCGATCCAGGCCTGGTCGGTCGGGGTGCCGGGGCGGCCGAAGTGCTGGGCGATCGCGCACATGGCCATGAACTCGCGGGTCGAGCCGGAGGTCATCTGGGGTCCGTTGTCGGACACGGCGAGCAGGATCGGCCGGGTCTGGTCGTCGGTGCCCAGGTCGATTCTGCCGTCGTCGTGGCGGGCGTCGACCAGGTCGAGCAGGCCTTCGGCCTCGAGGGCGGCGGTGAACCCGATCTCGACCTGGGTGGAGGTCTCCTCGACCGACACGACCGTGGCCAGCCACTTGCGGGAGACCAGGTCCTCGATGATGAGCACCGCCATCCCGGCCGCGGTGAAGTGTGTCGTGTCGTAGATCCAGATGCTGTTGGGCTTGTACTCGACCCAGTCCGGGAACGGCCTGCGCACGCTGCGCCCGGGCCGCGGCAGCGGCCGAAAGTGCTTGTCAGCAAGGAAAAGCACCCTGCGCACGCTCGACGGTGACACCCACACCCGACCCAGGTAGGAGCCCCGGTGGGCAAGCTTGCGATGGCTGCGGTCGGTTTCGCCCCATTCGTCGAACAGGGCCAGGATCTCGGCCACCTCGTCGTCGAGCAGCCCGTGCATCGGCGACCCGCCCGGTGCCCGGTCGGCCAGCGCTCCGCGGGCACGGCGGGCGATCCAGCGGTGCGCCCGCCGCTCGGGCAGCTCCAGCTCGTGACAGGCCTGGCGCAGTGTCCAGCCGGCATCGAGCGCATCATCGAGCAGGTCGAGCAGCCCGGCCTTGATCGCCGCGTCCACCCGGCGGGGGACCCGGCCACCTAGGCCCAGCCGTCTTTTCCCTCGACCAGCGTGAGCCTGACGGCCATCTCCTTGAGCGCCTCCGACAGCCGCGCCACCTCGGCCAAGGCCTGCTCGAGCTCGTAGTCGCGTTCCTTGGCCTGCACCCCCGGCTTGGAGGCCGCCAGCGCCGCCAGCGCACCCTCCTTGGCGACCGTGCGGATCCG
>DASXTS010000021.1:0-9878 GCA_036505275.1 Pseudonocardiaceae bacterium | reverse complement strand
GGGTGGTGATGCGCAGCTTGTCCGGATCGTGGGTGCTGGCCACGTCCACCAACGTTTGCTCGGAGGCGGCGACCTGCTCGGTGCCGACCTGCCGGGCGGTGCGGGCGATCACCGCCACATGGGCTTGCGAGATCCGCCCGGTGCTGAACGCCGCGTCCACCGCGGGCAGCGCGCGCAATTGCCGGGCGATGCCGACCAGTTGGGAGGCGTCGCGTGGGTGCATGCGCAGCTCGTACCGCAGCCAGGCCTGGGTGGAGCGGTAGGCGTCCAGTTCGTAGCCCTGGGCGGTGTCGAATTCGCCGACACAGTGGGCGAGTTCGGCCTGCAGTTGAGCGATCTGCTGGTGCAGTTCCCGCATTCGCTCGCCGAGCTGCCGAACCTCCCTCGTCATGGTCCAAACGCTACCGCGGTGCACCGACAGTCTCGGGTTGTGCGCCGTGGGTGGGAATACTTGTTTTGCGAAGTTTGCCGGCGGTGGCGGGACACGCACGCTGCTACGTGCTGCCGCGTCGACGCCCTCCACGGGCGTCAACTTGCCACCGGATGAAAGAACGACCCCAGTATGGCGCGTCCCGGCTCAACGTCCCCGACCACCCCGAAAACCGCCGGCCGAACACCGAGACCGGATCCCCACTCCCGTCCCAAGCTGAGCTTTGAACGCAACCTGGCGGGCTCGACGTGCTCAGCCGTGGCATCGGGACTGATCGATGACGGGATCCCGTGTCGCGGTCCGGCATGATCGATTGGGGAGTCACTTCCCACCTGGCAGGATCGAGATGGTTGATACCACCCGTTCACAGGCTGTGCGGACCCGTTCGGCCCCGGCATCGTCCGCGTCGTCATGCTGGCAGCCAACGCTGACCTGGTAGCGACCGGTGAAGAGCACATACCAGTCGACGGTGCCGGCGGTTACGCGCTCGGTGTAGTGCAGGACGTCGCGGCCGGCGAACGAGGCCGATGGGTCGAAGCCGTCCACCGGCGGCGGCGTGGTGCCGGCGCGCCTGTCGTCGTACTGGGTGCGCAGCTCGGCGACGGCGCGATCGCGAGCGGCGTCGCCGCCCGCGTCGTAGGTCAGCTCCGACTCGACGATGAAGATCCGGTCCGCCTGGCCGGTGCGGTCCGCGGGGGCGAGGTCCAGCCGGTTGCTGTCCTGGCCGGCGCCGCGGCGCTGCCAGCCGTCCGGGACGGCGAAGCGGTAGTGGTTCTCCGCGATCTGCCGGTCGCTCAGGCCCTGCCCGGCGAGCAGCGCCGCCAGGGTGACACCGACGGCCACCATGGTGACGAGCACGGCGCCGACGACCAGCCACCGGGCCCGGCTCCGAGCGCGGGTGCCAAGAGCTGTGAGGCGGGGCGGTGGTGCCGGTGACTGGGCCGGGAGAACGACCCGCGGCCACGCGGCACTTGCGGCGGGATGCGGCGCTGCGGGATGGGGCAGGGCGAGCTGGCGTGGCGCGGCCGGCGGGTCTGCCGCAGCCCGCCGGTCTGCCGCGGCAGGCCGGCCTACCGCAGCCCGCCGGTCTGCCGCAGCCCGCCGGTCTGCCGCAGCCCGCCGGTCGGCCGCCTCTACGGCATGCAGTGCGCCGCGGGCCACCACCGTCTCGGGCTGGTCGAGCGTCACCGGCAGCACGCCGAGCCGCTCGAGCACCAAGCGGGACACCATGGGAATCCGGGAGGAACCGCCGACGAGGAAGATCCCGGCGAGCTGCTCCGGCCGCAGGCCCGCGTCCGCGATGGTGCCGGCCAGCAGCGTGACCGTGCGCTGCACCGGCGCGGCGATCAGCCCCTCCAGATCCTCGCGGGTGAGGTGGGCATCCGGAAACGGCGGCGGCATCGGCACGTCGGTGAAGGCGTGCCGGGACAGGGTCTCCTTCGCGCCGCGGACGTCCAGGCGCAGCACCCGGCGGCGCCGGCGGTCGGCAAGCTCCCGGCCGTCGACCAGCCGGCGCCACGCCTGCGGGTCGGACGCATCGACCTGCCCGCCGATGTGCTCCAGCAGCGCCTGGTCGATGTCCGCGCCGCCGAAGTTCGGGTCGCCGCGGGTGCTGAGCACGTGGAAACCGGGGCCGGCGCGGCGGACCACCGAGGCGTCCACGGTGCCACCGCCCACGTCGAGCACGGCGAGGCAGCCGCCCTCGGGTACGGCGTGCGCCCTGGCGTGAAACACCGCGGCGGCGACCGGCTCCGGCACCAGCACCAGGTCGGCGGCCAGCCCGTGCGCGCTGCGGCGCAGCTTCTGGGTGCGCGCCGCGCCCCAGTCCGCCGGATGAGTGAGCACGAGCTGGTCGACCGGCGCACCGCCGGCCAGCTCCCTGGCCTCCTGCAGCGCGCGCCGCAGCACGACCCCGATGATGCCGACGACCGGCAGCACGGCGTCGCCGAGCAGCAGCTCGGGCTCGTCGATGCGGCGCTTGGGGTGCGGCTCGTACCTCGACGGGTCCACCGCGGCCTGCCGGTCGGCCTCGTGCCCGACGAAGAGGGTCCCGTCGCTCGCGGCGTACACCGTGGACGGCATGATCGGCGCCCCGTCCACCACCACGACCTGTGGCGCCCGGCCGTCGACGGAGACCGCCGAGCAGGTGCTCGACGTGCCGAAGTCGACGGCCACCCGCAGCATCAGCGGCCCCCGCGCGCCGCACCGGGCCGCCCAATGGCTGTGGTTAAAGGGCCAACAACGCCGCAATGGTGGTACTTGGAGGCCACCGGGGAACACCTCACTCGGGCGGTAGCCATGCGACCTGCATCAGCTGCTGGCCGCCGCGCCTGGACACCAGGGTTCCCCGGCCGGGCGGCAGTTGTTGGAGTTTGACGGTGCCGAGCAGGATGCCGTCGTCCTTGTTGCCGCTCATCACGATGCCGGGGCTGGACAGCTCGCGCAGCCGTGCGATCACCGGCTCGAAGAGTGCGCGGCCGGCCCCGCCGGTACGGCGAGCCACGATGACGTGCAGGCCCACGTCCTTGGCCTGGGCGAGGAAGTCCAGCAGCGGCGCGAGGGGATTGCCGCTCGGGGCGGCCACCAGGTCGTAGTCGTCGACCACGAGGTACACGTCCGGTCCGGTCCACCAGGAGCGGTTGCGCAGCTGCTCCTGGGTGACGTCCGGGCCGGGCAACCGCCGGGTCAGCGAGCCCTTGATGTCGTCGACCATCTTGGTCAGGGCCGCCCCGGACACCGCGTAACCGATCAGGTACTCGGAAGTGACGAAGCCGAGCATGGTGCGCCGGTAGTCGACAAGCACGATACGGGCCTGCCGCGGCGTGTACCGCTCAACAATGCCGCGCACGATGGTCCGCAGCAGGTTTGTCTTGCCGGACTCGCCGTCGGCGAAGCACATGAAATGTGGCTCCGCCTCGAAGTCCAGGTACACCGGAGCCAGTGCGTCCTCGTTGACGCCGATGGGGACCAGCCGTTGGCCGTTCTGGGCGGCTGGCAGCGTGTCGTACGGCAGCAGCCGGGGCAACATCCGCACCTGAGGCGCGGTGCGGCCGCGCCACGCGCCGCGCACCCTGGTCACCGCATCGGCGATGCCCACACCGACGTCCTCGGCGCTTGCCACCGCGTCCACGCGGGGCAGCGCCACGAGGAAGTGGAGCCGGTCGCGGCCGAGACCGCGGCCGGGCCGGCCCTGCGGCACGGTCACCGCCACCCGGCGGTCCACGTCGGACTCCGACGGGTCGCCGAGGCGCAGCTCGAACCGGGTGCCGAGCAGATCCTTCAGCGCCGGCCGGATCTCGGCCCAGCGATTGGCCGAGACCACCACGTGCACGCCGTAGGAGAGCCCCTGCGCGGCCAGGTTGACGACGTTCATCTCCAGCGCGTCGAAGTCGGTGCGGAAGGTCAGCCAGCCGTCGATGACGAGGAACACATCGCCGAACCGGTCGTCACCGATCTCGCCGCGCCGCTTGCGGTTGCGGAACTCGGCCATCGAATCGATGCCGAGCTCGCGGAACCGCTGCTCGCGGTCGTGCAGCATCGTGTTCATCTCGGCGATCATCCGTCGGACCACGTCCGGCTCGAGCCGGCTGGCCACCCCGCCGACGTGCGGTAGCCCGGCCAGCGAGGCGAGCGTGCCGCCGCCGAAGTCGAGGCAGTAGAACTGCACCTCGTCTGCGGTGTGCGTGAGCGCCAGCGAGGTGATCAGCGTGCGCAGCAGCATGGACTTGCCCGCCTGCGGGCCGCCGGACACCACGGCGTGCCCGAGGGCGCCGGACAGGTCGGCCCAGAGCAGGTCGCGGCGCTGCTCGTACGGCTTGTCCACGATGCCGACCGGCACCCGCAGCCGCCCGTTGCCGAAGAACCCGATCGGCGACAGCCCCCGGTCCTCGGTCGGCGACAGCGGCGGCAGCAACTGGTCCAACGACGGCGGCTCGGCCAGCGGCGGCAGCCACACCTCGTGCGCGGGAGGGCCGGCACCCCTGAGCCGGCCGACCAGCACGTCGAGCAGGCTGGGCGTGCTGGGGTCAGGACGCGGCGCGCCGGGGTCCCCGACCGGCGGCTGAAGCTGCGGCTGCGCAGGCCTCGCCACGACGTCCGGCACGAACAGCCGCGGCCGGCGGTCGGAGGTCACCGGGGCCGACGCGCCAACCGCCGCGGCGCCGGCCCGCCGGTACGGGCCGGACACGTACGCGGCCTTGAACCGGATCATGGTCGTGGTGTCGAACTTCAGGTATCCGGAGCCGGGGACGGATGGTAGCTCGTAGGCGTCCGGCACGCCGAGCACGGCGCGCGACTCGGCCGCGGAGAACGTCTTGAGCCCGATCCGGTAGGACAGGTGCGAGTCGAGGCCGCGCAGCCTGCCCTCCTCGAGCCGCTGCGAGGCGAGCAGCAGGTGCATCTGCAGCGAGCGGCCGAGGCGGCCGATGGCGACGAACAGGTCGGCCAGGTCCGGCTTCTGGCTGAGCAGTTCGGAGAACTCGTCGACGACGATGAACAGCGCCGGCAGCGGGTCGAGGTCGGCGCCGTTTTCCCTGGCCCTCTCGTAGTCCCCGACGCTCTGATAGTTGCCGGCGCTGCGCAGCAGCTCCTGGCGGCGGTTCAGCTCGCCGGCCAGGGCGTCCTTCATCCGGTCGACCAGGCTGAGGTCGTCGGCCAGGTTGGTGATCACCGCGGCGACATGCGGCACGTCCTGGAGGCCGAGGAACGTCGCGCCGCCCTTGAAGTCGACCAGGATCAGGTTGAGCGCCGCCGAGGAGTGCGTGGTGATCATGGCGAGCACGAGCGTGCGGAGGAACTCGGACTTACCGGAGCCGGTGGCGCCGATGCACAGCCCGTGCGGGCCCATGCCCTCCTGCGCCGCCTCCTTGATGTCCAACTCGACCGGCTGGCCGAACTCCCCCACGCCGAACGGCACCCGCAGCCTGTCCCGCAGCGTCCGCGGCCGCCACGCCTGCTGCACGTCGAACGTCAGCGCGTCGGGCACCCCGAGCAGCTCGATCAGCCCGGCACCGGCCAGCAGCGGCTCCTCCTCACCCGGCGCGTCCTGCGCGCCGACGCGGTACGGCGAGAGCCGTCTGGCCAGCGCCTCGCACTCGGCCACGGACATGGTGTCCGGCGAGCCGAACACTTCGACGGTGCTGCCGGCGGCGCCGGACCTCGCGGCAACGGTGCCGCCGTCGACAACCAGCCGCAGCCCGCGGCGGGCGGCGAGGTTGCCGAGCGACCCGGACAGGTCGATCACCGTGACCCCGACCAGGCCATCCTCGACGACGATGCGCTCCTCCAGCGTCACCTGCCCGCCGTCCACCAGGATCACGAGGTGCGGCTGATCCGGCAGCGGCGGCGCGTTGCGGGTGAACCGCTGCCGGTCGCGCAGCTCGTCGTCCAGCCACTCCTCGACCTGGCCCAGCGAACCGGCCATCATGCGCAGCTGCCCGATGCCGTCGGTCAGCCCGGGGTGCTGGACGTGCGGCAGCCACTTGGCCCACTCCCACTCCGCCTTGGCCTGGCCGCCGGTCACGACGGCGAGCAGCACGTCGTCCGGGGTGTGGAAGGTGACCAGCTGACCGATCAGGGCCCTGGCCAGCCCCCGCACCTCGGCCGGCTCGCCGGTGATGCCGACCGCGGCGAAGCCGCGCAGCGTTATCGAGATGGGCAGCTCGGGCACGATCGAGTGGGCCCGCACGAACCGGCGCAAGGCCAGCGTTGTGATCGGTTCGAGCTCGTCGACCGGGCCGGTCTGTGGCGGCACCAGCCGGGTCGCCAGGCGCTGCGAACCGCGGCCGACCCGGAGGTGGCAGAAGTCGGCGTCTGCGGTGCGACGCTCCCACATCCGGCGGGTGGTGGCCAGCGACCACAGCGCGGCCGGATCGGGGTGGTTCCACTCCAGCGCGGCCCGCTGCTCGTCGGCGGCCTCGCGGGCCCGCTCGCGCATCTGACCGAGATAGCGCAGGTAGTCCTTGCGGTCCTCGTTCATCTCGGCCTTGCGCTGCCCGCTGGTGCGCCCGCCGCCGACGAACATGCCGACCATCGAGAACATCATCATGGCCGGGAAGAGCAGGGTGACCGGATTGCGGGCGGCGCTGCCACCCGAGGTGAACAGCAGCACTGTCATGCCGATCATGGACACCACCATGACCGCCGGCATCATCTTCATCATGATGTTGCCGGGGATCACCCGCGGCACCTCGGGCGGCGGCTCGAGGTGCACTTCGCCGCCGGGCATCCGGGGGGCGGCCAGGCGCGCCGATCGCTTGAACTGAACCGTGCTCATGCCCCTAGGCAGCCCTCCCCTGGTGCTGTCCCGGTGCGGCCATCCTAGGACCGCCCCCCGACGGCGCGATGGGCCGGCGGTGGTCCCGACCGGAGAACCACCGCCGGCACCGTGCCTCGGCTAGGGTCAGCCGCCGTACACCGCCTCCCAATCGTCGACCACAAGGCGCAGCAACTGGCCGCGCTCGACGTATTCGGTCACGTTGTTCGCCGGTGCGGCGTGCACCTGGGCGTCGAACAGGAACGAGCCGGCGACACCGGTCTGGGCCTCGACGTCGATGATGCCGCTGGACTCCTCGTCCTGGGTGATGAACCCGGGTGCACCGGCTGCGAACTGCGCCGGGTCGAAGGTGGCCACCGTCGCCAGCGCGTTGTCGGAGATCCGGTACGCCATGATCCTCGACACGTGCGGATTGTTGCCCGGGTCCTCCTGGATGAGCAGGTTGCCGTGGGTGTCGATGGTGATGTTGTCCGGGCTGTACAGGCCCTCGGAGCCGTCCAGCACCAGGGTCAGCGTGCCGCCCAGCCCGGGCTGCTCGATGTCGGTGAAGCTGGCCTTCCACAGCCCGCCGCCGCCACCGCTACCCGGGCCGGCGCCGCCCGCGGTGGTTACGAAGTAGAAGTCGTTGGGGTGGTTCGGGTCCCAGTGGCCGTCCTCGATGCGGTTGAGGCTCAGTCCGTCCGCCGCGGCGTCGATGTTCTGGTCGCGGCCCGACTGGTCCCAGTCGTTCTCGGCCAGATCGAACGCGGCCGGCACGCCCTTGCCGTAGGCGGCACGGAACTGCGCATCGGTGGACACCGCCTCGTTCACCAGGTCGATCACGTGGTCGTCACCGTTGGTGAGGCCGGCCTTGTCGACCGCTGAGCCGTTGCGCTGCTTGGTGCCGACGTAGACCCACACCTGCCCGCTGCCGCCGTCCTCGTCGCCCATTACGAGCGTGGTGTCCGACTGGTTGGGCGCGGGAACCGTGTTCTCCCACGAGAACAGCCCGAGCCGCGGCAGCTGCCACGCCTCGCCGTCCTTGGTGACCGCGAACACCCGGCCCTCGTCGCCGACCTCCTCGTTGGCGAAGTACAGCTGGTCCTTGAAGCCGGTCCCGGTGGCCTCGTCATAGAACAGCCCCGGCGCGGAGAGGGTGCCGGAGCAGAACCGGCCGAGGCGCGCGTCGTAGGCCGGGAAGGCGTCGCCGTCGTGCTGCGTCCCGGCGCCGTTGGGCACGGCCGAGTAGCTGCCTGTCAGGTAGTCCCAGTACTGGATGCCCGGCTGGATGAAGTCCGAGCCCTCCTTGACCTCGCCGGTCTCCGGGTCGATCACCAGCCGCGACACGAACGCACCGGTCTGACCGTGCGCCCGGACGATGCCCCGGTCGGGTGGCAGCTCATGGTTCATGTGGACGACAAGATTGGCGCCCTGCCGGCGCACCCCGAGGCCGTCCGGAATGCCGACCATCTCATAGCCGTTGGACGCGCTGCCGGCATCGTCGACGGTCAGCAGCGAGGTGATGTGCACCCCCTCGGCGGACGGCAGGACGTACGGCGGCGTCTTCGTGCTCGGCCCGGTCGAGATGGACCCGGGCTCGGCGGCACCCGGCGCGGCGGCGACCACCGCGGCCGTGGTCGCCAGCCCGACGACCACGAGCCACCGGTGCTTGAGGTAGGACATGATCCTCCAATCGGTCAGCCTTGACTGGCACATTCATCTCGCCGTGGCCGGCTCGCGGGTGACGTCGAGATGAACCTGAGCCAAACACCTCGGTCGCAGCTGGTGACGGCTCACCCGGTGCACGGTCGACCACAGGCGGCGAACCTACCCCCATCGGGCACTGACGGTGGTCCCGCGGCGGCCATACTGTGCTCCCGGCACCAAGGAGGGAGCTGGCGTGAGCATGCCGATACCGGTGCCGACGACGGTGTTCAGCAGGGTGACGGTGGTGGCGCCGCACACCCGCATCGACGTGGCCCTGCCGTCCGACGTGGCGGTGGCGGACCTGCTGCCGATGCTCCTGGAGATGGCCCATGAGCAGTCACCGGACGGCGGCAGCCGGCACGGCGGCTGGTGCCTGGCCACCCTCGGCGGCGCCGCGCTGGACCCGAGCCGCGCGCTGGCAGCGGCCGGCGTCCTGGACGGCGACCTGCTGCGGCTGCGCCGGCGGTCGGAGTCACCGCCGCCGCCGCTGTTCGACGACGTGGTGGACGCCGTGGCGGTATCCAGCCCGGACAGCTACCGGCCATGGACGCCGCGGACCGCTCGCGTGCTCGGCCAGGTGGCCGGCGGGCTGGCGCTGGCCACCGCGGCGGTGGCGCTGTTCCTGGCCGGGCCGGGGCTGGCCCCGGCGATCACGGCCGGCGGCGCCGCAGTGGTCGCCGTCGCGCTCGGCGGCGTGATCGCCGGGGTGTTCGGCGACAAGGGCACCGGCGTGCTGGTCGCCGCCGCCGGCCTCCCGATGGCCTTCGTCGCGGGGCTGTACACCGTGCCGGGCGGCGAGCTCGACCGGCCCAACCTGCTGCTCGCCTGCACCCTGGTGCTGGTGGTGGCGGCCGCGTCGATCCTGGTTCTCGGCGCCGGGGTCACCACGTTCGTGGCCGCTGCGTCGGCCGCGGCGCTGGGCGCCGGCGCCGCCTTGGTCGGCACCCTGGTCGCGCATCCGGCCGCCGGCATCGCAGCCGGCACCGCGTCGGTGACGCTCGCCGTGCTGTCGGTGTTGCCGCGGCTGACCATCCAGCTCGCCAGGCTGCCCATCCCGCAGGTGCCGCGCGGCGCCGAGGACCTCAAGGAGGACACCGGGTTGCCCGACTACGCCGCCATCGAACGCCGCGCCGGCCTGGCCCACGAGCACCTGACCGGCATGATCATTGGCTGCGGCCTGGTGACCGCCGCCTGCGCGGTGGTGCTCGCCTGGTCCGGCCGGCCGGCCGCGATCATCCTCGCGCTGGTGGTGACGCTGGTGCTGCTGCTGCGGGCCCGCACCTATGCCAACGGCACCCAGGCGATCGCCCTGCTGGCCGCCGGCATGGTCGCCGCGGCCGGCCTGATCGTCGGGTGGATGGTCCGGGCCGACGCGGTCGAGCTGAACCTGTGGATATTCGCCGGGCTGGCGCTGCTCGCCGCGGCCGCACTGGTGCTCGGCGTGGTGATCCCAAGGCAGCGGTTCTCGCCGGTGCTGCGGCGCTCGGT
>DASXTS010000020.1:0-4124 GCA_036505275.1 Pseudonocardiaceae bacterium | reverse complement strand
CCGGGTGCGCGCCGCGGAGGAGCTGCTGGAGGCCCTGTGGCACAAGGCGGAGCGGTACGCCGACGACCGGTTCCGCCCGGACCACGAGGAGTTGGTAACCGAGCTGGGTGAGCGCATCGAGTTCCACCGGTTCGTGGTCACCTGGTGGCCGCCGCTGGTGCCCACCGAGATCCTCGCGGGCCTCCGTGACCCCGACCGGCTGGCCGGGATCGCCGGCGGCATCCTGACCGGCGAGGAGGTGCAGGCCCTGGCGGCGTCGTGGCGGCAACCGGGGTTATCGGTCGCCGACGTGGCCCTGCTGGACGAGCTGCGGCTGATGGTCGGCGAGCCGCGCCGCCGCCGCCGGGGCCAGCCGGTGGAGCCGCCGCCCGGCTCGGTGCGCGGCATGCAGCACTACGACGAGTACGCGCATGTGGTTGTCGACGAGTCGCAGGACCTCTCCCCCATGCAATGGCGAATGATCGGCCGGCGCGGCAAGCACGCGAGCTGGACCGTGGTCGGCGATCCCGTGCAAAGCGCTTGGCCGGACCCGGCGGAGGCCGCGCAGGCCCGCGACGCCGCGATGGGCCGGGGACCGCGCCGTGAGTTCACGCTGCGCACCAACTACCGCAACTCCGTGGAGATCTTCACCCTGGCCGCCCGGGTGCTGGGCGATGAGGTGCCGGCCGACGAGCTGCCGGTCGCGGTCCGCACCAGCGGCATCGAGCCGGAGATCCGGCAGGTCGGCGATGGCGGCGACCTGCCGGCAGCGACGAGGACGGCGGCCACCGAGCTGGTCGAGGCGGTGGACGGCACCGTGGGCGTGATCGCCGCCATGGATCGCATCGGCGACGTCCGGCGCTGGCTTGCCGGCCTCGCCCCGGACCGGCTGCGCCCGGTCGGCAGCCTCGAGGCCAAGGGCATGGAGTACGACGCCGTGGTCGTGGTGCAGCCGAGCGAGATCATCGCCGAGTCGGTCACCGGCCGCCGGGCCCTGTACGTGGCGCTGACCAGGGCAACCCAACTGCTCACCGTGGTCGGCACCGACCGCGACTGGCTGCCCGCCGGCCGGTAGTGCCAATCAGGCCAGCACGGGCGGGGTGCGGACGGTCGGCATGGCGGTGGCGGCGGCCGCGATCAGCGCCATCGCCGCGGCGAGCACGAGCACCGTAGGCACCGTGCCGACCGCCTGCGCCAGCACCCCACCCGACAAGGTGCCGACCGGGATCGTGCCCCAGGCCACCAGCCGGGACACGCTGGTGGCCCGCGCCAGCAGCCGGTCCGGCGTCAGGGCGTACCGGTAGCGGCCGACCACGACGTTGAACAGCGGCCCGAGCGGCGCGGAGAGGGCCACGACCACGCCCAGCTGCCAGGGCGCCGCCGCGGCAGCCTGCAGCGCGACCACCGCGGCCCAGGTCCACAGCGAGCCGAGGATCACCAGCCGCGGCGCGAGTCGCCGCTGCAGCGCGGGCGCCGCCAGCGCGCCGGCCACGGCCGCGGCGCCGTACCCGGCGAACAGCAGCCCGATCGCGGCCGGCGAGGCGCCGAGCTGCTGCGCCCGCACGATCACCACCAGGAACAGCGCGTTGAACACCCAATTGGTCAGCCCGATCAGCGCCACCAGGGCGCGCAGGAACCGCTGGCCCCACAGCCACCGGAGGCCCTCGGCAATCTCGGCGCGCAATCGGCCGGCGGACAGGGCGGACTGGGTCCGCGACGCCTGGAACGCCGGCCGCACCAGCAGCAGGGTGCCGAACGACACCAGGTAAGAGACGGCGTCGAAGGCGAACGGCAGCACCCGGCTGATCCCGAACAGCGCGCCGCCGAGCGGCTGGCCGACCAGGTCGGCGCCCTGCTCGCGGGCCTGGTTCTGGGCCAGCGCCGGCGCCAGCTGCTCCGGCGGCACCACGTGCGGCAGCGCCGCTGTCTCGGCGAGCTGGAAGAACACGAACAGCACGCCCTCGACGAACACCGCCGCAACGATCATCCATAGGGCCAGCGTGGCGGTCGCGAGCGCCACCGCAACGCCGCCGACGGCCAGCGCCCGGCCGGCATCCGCGGTCAGCATCACGCGCTTGCGGTCCCAGCGGTCGACCAGCGCGCCGGCCGGCAGGTAGCACAGCAGGAACGGCAGGGTCTGCGCGAAGCCGACCAGCCCGGCCGTCGCCGGCGAGCCGGTCAGCGCGAGCACCAGCAGCGGGTAGGCCAGCGAGCTGACCCGGATGCCCACCGTGGACACCACCTGGCCGCTCCACAGCAGCATGAAGTCCCGGTTGCGCCACAGCGGGCCGGAGCTCACCCGCTGCCCAGCTCGATGAGCAGGTCGCCACCCTCCACCTGCTGCAGCTTGCCGATGGCCAGCCGCTTGACGGTGCCAGCGGCGGGCGAGGTGATCGCCGCCTCCATCTTCATCGCCTCGATGGTCGCCACGGTCTGGCCGGCCTGCACGGTGTCGCCCTCGCCCACGGTCAGCGTCACCACGCCGGCGAACGGCGCGGCAATGTGGTTGGGGTTGGACCGGTCGGCCTTCTCCGCGGCCGGGACCTCGGAGGCCACCGAGCGGTCGCGCGCCTGCACCGGCCGGAGCTGGCCGTTCAAGGTCGCCATGACGGTGCGCATGCCGCGCTCGTCGGCCTCCCCGATGGCCTCCAGCCCGATCAGCAGCCGCACCCCCGGTTCGAGGTCGACGACGTGCTCCTTGTTCGGCACGATGCCGTAGAAGAAGTCCTTGCTGTGCAGCACCGAGGTGTCGCCGTAGGTTTCCCGGTGGGTGCCGAACTCCTTGGCCGGTCCGGGGAACAGCAGCCGGTTCAGGGTGTGCCTTCGGTCGGTCTCCAGGCCACGGCGGTCGTCGCGGGTCAGCTCGGTGGCCCCGCGCGGCGCCGGCCGGCCGCGCAGCGCCTTGCTGCGGAACGGCTCCGGCCAGCCGCCCGGCGGGTCGCCCAACTCGCCGTGCAGGAAGCCGATTACCGAGTCCGGGATGTCGAAGCGGCCGGGGTCGGCCTCGAACCCGGCCGGGTCGACGCCCGCGCCGACCAGGTGCAGCGCCAGGTCGCCGACCACCTTGGACGACGGGGTGACCTTGACCAGCCGGCCGAGTATCCGGTCGGCCGCGGCGTACATCGCCTCGATCTGCTCGAACTTCTGCCCCAGCCCGAGGGCGATGGCCTGCTGGCGCAGGTTGGACAGCTGCCCGCCGGGGATCTCGTGCCGGTACACGCGCCCGGTCGGCGAGAGCAGTCCGGACTCGAACGGCGCGTACAGCCGCCGCACCGCCTCCCAGTACGGCTCGAGGTCGCACACCGCCTGCAGCGACAGCCCGGTGGCCCTGTCGGTGTGGTCGGTGGCGGCGACCAATGCCGAGAGCGCCGGCTGGCTGGTGGTGCCGGACATGGACGCGGCCGCGGCGTCCACCGCGTTCACGCCGGCGCCGATCGCGGCCAGGTAGGTGGCGAGCTGCCCGCCGGGCGTGTCGTGGGTGTGCAGGTGGATGGGCAGGTCGAACCGCTCGCGCAGGGCCGTGACCAGCCGCGCGGCCGCCGGCGGGCGCAGCAGCCCGGCCATGTCCTTGATGCCGATGACGTGGGCCCCGGCGTTGACGATCTGCTCGGCCAGCTTGAGGTAGTAATCCAGGGTGTACAGCTGCTCGGCCGGGTCGGACAGGTCGGCCGTGTAGCACAGCGCGACCTCGGCGATCGCCGTACCGGTGTCCCGCACGGCGTCGATCGCTGGCCGCATCTGGTCGATGTCGTTGAGCGAGTCGAAGATCCGGAAGATGTCGATGCCGGTGGCGGTGGCCTCCTCGACGAAGGCCTGGGTGACCGCCTCGGGGTACGGGGTGTACCCGACGGTGTTGCGGCCGCGCAGCAGCATCTGCAGGCAGATGTTCGGGACCGCCTCGCGCAGCGCGGCCAGCCGCTCCCACGGGTCCTCCCCGAGGAACCTGAGTGCGACGTCGTAGGTGGCACCGCCCCATGCCTCGATGGAGAGCAGTTGCGGAGTCATCCTGACGATGTAGGGCGCAACCATCAGCAGCCCGGTCGTGCGTAGCCGCGTGGCCAGCAGCGACTGGTGCGCATCGCGGAAGGTCGTGTCGGTGACACCGACGGACTTGGATTCGCGCAGCCATTGCGCGAATCGGTCAG
>DASXTS010000019.1:0-16390 GCA_036505275.1 Pseudonocardiaceae bacterium | reverse complement strand
GTCCTCGTTCCCCATCGAGCAGGAGGTGCTGCAGCACGCCCGCCGGGTGGTCGAGCGCGGCGAGCGGGCCCGGGCCGGATGGCAGCGGCAGTTCGACGAGTGGGCGCGCGCCAATCCGCAGCGGCACGAGCTGTACCGGCGGCTCTCTCGTCGCGAGCTGCCGGCGGGGTGGACGGACCGGCTGCCGACCTTCGAGCCGAGCGATAAGGGAATGGCGACCCGCAAGGCGTCCGGCGAGGTGCTCAAGGCGATCGCCGACGTGCTGCCCGAGCTATGGGGCGGCTCCGCCGACCTGGCCGAGAGCAACCTCACCACGATCCCCGGCGCCGAGTCGTTCGGGCCGCCGGGCATCGAGACCAAGGAGTGGGGCAAGACCAACCCCTACGGCCGCATCCTGCACTTCGGGGTGCGCGAGCACGCCATGGCCGCCGCGCTCAGCGGGATCGTGCTGCACGGCCCGACCAGGCCGTACGGCGGCACGTTCCTCATCTTCAGCGACTACATGCGGCCGGCGGTGCGGCTGGCGGCGCTGATGGGGCTGCCCACGATCTACGTGTGGACGCACGACTCGATCGGCCTCGGCGAGGACGGCCCGACCCACCAGCCGATCGAGCACCTGGCCGCGCTGCGCGGCATGCCCGGCCTGGACGTGGTGCGCCCGGCCGACGCGAACGAGACCTCGGCCTGCTGGCGGGCCGTGCTCGAGCACACCGACCGACCGGCCGGGCTGTGCCTGACCAGGCAGAACGTGCCCGTGCTCGACGGCGTGGACCCGGCTGCGGTGGCCCGCGGCGGGTACGTGCTGCGCGCCGAGTCGACCCCGCAGCCGCAGCTGCTGCTCATCGCCACCGGCTCCGAGGTGCAGATCGCGGTGGCCGCCCGCGAGGTGCTGCAGGCCCAGGGCGTGGGCACCAGGGTGGTCTCGATGCCGTGCGTCGAGTGGTTCGACGCGCAGGACGAGGCCTACCGCGAGCAGGTGCTGCCGCCGATCGTGAAGGCCCGCGTCGTGGTCGAGGCCGGCATCGCGCAGCCGTGGCACCGGTTCGCCGGCGAGCACGGCGAGATCGTCTCCATCGAGCACTTCGGCGCCTCCGCCGACTACAAGACGCTGTTCCGCGAGTTCGGCTTCACCCACGAGGCCGTCGTGGCCGCGGCGCAGCGGAGTCTGAAGAGAACGGAAGGATCACAGCCATGAGCAGCGACCGACTGAAGGCGCTGGCCGATGCCGGTGTCTCGATCTGGCTGGACGACCTGAACCGGCGCCGGCTGACCAGCGGCGGGCTTGCCGCGATGATCCGCGACAAGTACGTGGTCGGGGTCACGAGCAATCCGACCATCTTCGCCGCGGCAGTGGCCAACGCCTCCGACTACGACGACCAGGTCCGTGAGCTGGCCGCCCGGAGCGCCTCCGTCGAGGACATCGTGCGCGAGCTGACCACCGCCGACGTGCGGGACGCTTGCGAGGAGTTCCGCAACGTGTGGCAGAACACCGCAACTGTGGACGGCCGGGTGTCGCTCGAGGTCGACCCGCGGCTGGCCCACCAGGCCGAGCCGACCTGCGCCGAGGCCGCCGACCTGTGGAAGACGGTGGACCGGCCGAACCTGATGATCAAGATACCGGCCACGGAGGCCGGCCTGCCGGCGATCACCGCGACGCTGGCCGACGGGATCAGCGTGAACGTGACGCTGATCTTCTCCCCGGCTCGGTACCGCCAGGTGATGGACGCATTCATGGCCGGGCTGGAGCGGGCCAAGGCCAACGGCCACGACCTCGCCCCGATCGGCTCGGTCGCCTCGTTCTTCGTGTCCAGGGTGGACACCGAGGTGGACAGGCGGCTCGACGCGCTGAATTCGACGCAGGCCGAGGCGCTGCGCGGCACCGCGGCGGTGGCCAACGCCAAGCTGGCCTACGCCGCATACCAGGAGGCGTTCGACACCGACCGCTGGCGCGCCCTGCAACGGGCCGGCGCGAAGCGGCAGCGGCCGCTGTGGGCGTCCACCGGCACCAAGGACCCGACCTACTCGGACACCAAGTACATCACCGAGCTGGTGGTCCCCGGCACGGTCAACACCATGCCGGAGAAGACCCTGAACGCGTTCGCCGACCACGGAGAGGTACCCGGCGACGCGGTCACCGGCACCGCCGACGACGCACAACACATCTTCGACCAACTGGCCGAGGTCGGCGTCGACATGGACGACGTGTTCGACACCCTGGAGCGCGAGGGCGTAGAGAAGTTCGAGCGGTCCTGGGTGGAGCTGCTGGACACCGTCGCCGAGCAGGTCGAGGCGCTGCGCGGCTAGCACCGGTAACGAGAACTGCCGGACTGGAACTCCCGGACGCGGGCGAGGCGAGCCCGCCACCAGGCGGTGCGCTCGGGGTTGGCCTGGTGGGCGTCCAGCAGGGCGGGATCCGGGGTGGGTGCCGTACCCAGCACCGGGAGGATGCCGCCGACCGGGCGCAGCGAGCCGGCGGCGGCCACCACGTCGCCGGCGAGCAGCGACAGTGTGCCCAGCCCGCAGGCGAAGTCCAGCTCGGGCAGCGCCCCCGCGAGGGCCAGCTGGGCGGCCAGGCCGACGCTGGTCTCCAGCGCGGAGGAGACCACGCAAGGCAGGCCGGCAGCCTCGGCCACCCGCAGCGCACGCCGTACCCCGCCCAGTGGCGTGCACTTGATCACCGCCACGTCCGCGGCGCCGGCCATCGCGACGCGCAGCGGGTCATCGGCGCGGCGGATGGACTCGTCGACCGCGATGCGCACGTCGACCCGGCGGCGGACCGCGGCCAGCTCCGCCACCGTGCGGCAGGGCTGCTCGACGTACTCCAGCCCGCCGGCGGCCCGGTCGAGCCGCCGGATGCTGTGCACCGCGGTGTCCACGTCCCAGCCGCCGTTGGCATCCACCCGGACCGCCCCACCGGCGCCGAGCGCATCCCGGACCGCCGCCACGCGTGCCATGTCCTCGTCCAGCGAGCCCTGGTGGTCGGCCACCTTCACCTTGGCCGTGCGGCAGCCGGACCGCGCGGCGATCTCGTGGGCGCGCCGCGGCCGCACCGCCGGCACCGTGCAGTTGACCGGGACACGGGCCCGCACCGGCGCCGGCCAGCCCGCCGTGCACTGCTCGATCGCGCTGGCCAGCCAGGGTGCCGACTCCCGGTCGCCGTACTCGGGAAACGGGCAGAACTCGCCCCACCCGGCCGGGCCCTCGAGCAGCATTCCCTCGCGCACCGTGATGCCGCGGAACCGCGTTGCCATCGGGATGGCGTAGACGTGGGCCGCGTCGAAGTCCACCTGGCGCAGCACTCTCACCCTTCTGCGGCGGCCGGCTGGCAGGCCCGGTCCGAGCAGCGGACTCCGCCACCCCGAGACTAGGGTTGACGGTGGATCTTCGCCACGGCGAGCAGGGATTGCGAGGCTGATTCCGAGGCTGATTCCGAGGCTGATTCCGAGGCGAGCGGAGGGGTATCCCGGTGACTGATCTGGTGAAGGGCTGAGCGCGATGACGTCGAAGATCACTGTCGAGGTCGTCGACCGGTCGTTGGCCGCGGACGCCGAGGCAATGGCCGGGCGGTTGGCCGAGGAGCGGGTGGCCTCGCGACTCACCGCCCAGGACGCCACGCTGTGGGGCGAAAAGGCCCAGCGGGAGGCCGGCATCAGGCTTGGCTGGACGCGGCTGCCGCAGACATCCCGGCCGTTGCTGCCCGAGATCGACGCGCTGGCCGCCGAGCTGCGCGCCGACGGGCTGAGCCGCGTGGTGCTGGCCGGCATGGGCGGCTCGTCACTGGCCCCCGAGGTGATCTGCGCGAGCGGTCGCCAAGAAAGTGGGCCGAGCCCGCTGGTGGTGCTGGACACGACCGACCCCGGCCAGGTGCGGGACGCGCTCGCCGGCGGTCTGGAGCGGACGGTGCTGGTGGTGTCGTCCAAGTCGGGGTCGACCGTTGAGACCGACAGCCACCGCCGCGCGTTCGAGGCGGCCTTCGCGCGGGCCGGCATCGACCCGGCGTCCCGGATCGTGGTGGTCACCGACCCCGGCACGCCGCTGGAGGCGCAGGCCCGCGAGGCCGGCTACCGCCGGGTGTTCGCCGCCGACCCGCACGTCGGCGGCCGGTACTCGGCGCTCACCGCGTTCGGCCTGGTGCCGTCCGGGCTGGCCGGCGTGGACGTCGCCGAGCTGCTGGACGACGCCGCCGACGCAGCGGCCGTGCTCGCCGAGGACACCGCGGACAACCCGGCGCTCGCGCTGGCCTGCGCGCTGGCAGCCGCACATGCCAGGGGGGCCGAGAAGGTGGTGCTGGCCGAGGTCGGTGGCGGCACCCTCGGTCTGGGCGACTGGGTGGAGCAGCTGGTGGCCGAATCCACCGGCAAGGACGGCACCGGGCTGCTGCCGGTGATCGTCGAGGGCGGCGACGCGCCGGGGTTTGCCGACGCCGGCACCGACGCCACCCCGGTCGCCATCGGCGGCACCCCGGTCAGGGCACAGGTCTGCACAGCCGGCCCGCTCGGCGGTCTCTTCCAGCTCTGGGAGCACGCCACGGCGGTGCTCGGCCGGCTGCTCGGCATCAACCCGTTCGATCAGCCGGACGTCGAAGCGGCCAAGAAAGCCACCCGCGTGCTGCTGGACGCGCCAGCCGACGCCGGGCCGGCGCAGGAGCCGCTGTTCACCAGCGGCGCCATCGAGGTGTACCCGTACGGCGACTGGCTGCCACCGTCGGTGACCACGGTGGACGCGGCCCTGGCGGCGCTGGCGGCGGCAACCCCGCGGTTCGGCTACCTCGCCGTGCAGGCCTACCTCAACCGCATCGCCGAGGCGTCGGCGGCCGCGCTGCGGCCGGAGCTGGCCCGCCGCACCGGCCTGCAGACCACGTTCGGGTGGGGCCCGCGGTTTCTGCACTCGACCGGGCAGTACCACAAGGGCGGCCACCCCAACGGCGCGTTCCTGCAGATCACCGGCGCGGTCGAGGAGGACCTGCCGGTGCCCGGCCGGCCGTACACGTTCGGCCGGCTGCAGCTGGCCCAGGCCGTCGGCGACGGGCAGGTGCTCGCCGAGCGCGGCCGCCCTGTGCTGCGCCTGCACCTGACCGACCGGGCAGTCGGGCTGGCCGAGCTCGGACCCGCCGTACGGGGGCCGCGGCGATGAGGTCAATCGCCCGGGAGTGGACGAACCCGCTGCGCGACCCGCGGGACAAGCGGCTGCCGCGGATCGCCGGGCCGTGCGGGTTGGTGATCTTCGGCGTGACCGGCGACCTGTCCCGCAAGAAACTCATGCCCGCGGTGTACGACCTGGCCAACCGTGGGCTGCTGCCGCCGGGGTTCGCGCTGGTCGGGTTCGCCAGGCGGGACTGGGTCGACGAGGACTTCGAGGAGGTCGTGCACGAGGCGGTTCGCGCGCACGCCAGGACGCCGTTCCGGGAAACGGTATGGCGCCAGCTCGCCCGGGGCATCCGGTTCGTGCAGGGGACCTTCGAGGACGACGACGCGTTCGACCGGCTGGCCGACTGCGTGCACAACCTCGACGAGGTCCGCGGCACCGGGGGCAACCACGCGTTCTACCTGTCCATCCCGCCGTCGGCGTTCCAGGCGGTGTGCAAGCAGCTGGCCCGGTCCGGCCTGGCCGACCAGCGTGGCGACCGCTGGCGCCGGGTGGTGATCGAGAAGCCGTTCGGCCACGACCTGGACTCGGCGCGTGAGCTGAACGCCATCGTCAACGACGTCTTCCCCGAGGAGTCGGTGTTCCGCATCGACCACTACCTCGGCAAGGAGACCGTGCAGAACATCCTGGCGCTGCGCTTCGCCAACCAGCTCTACGAGCCGATCTGGAACTCCAACTACGTCGACCACGTGCAGATCACCATGGCCGAGGACGTCGGGGTGGGCGGCCGGGCCGGCTACTACGACGGCATCGGCGCGGCCCGCGACGTGATCCAGAACCACCTGATGCAGCTGCTCGCGCTCACCGCAATCGAGGAGCCGGTGTCGTTCCGGCCGCGGGACCTGCGCGGCGAGAAGGTCAAGGTGCTGTCCGCGACCAGGCTGATGGAGCCGCTGGACCAGACCACGGCACGCGGCCAGTACGTCGCCGGCTGGCAGGGCGGGCAGTGGGTCCGGGGCCTGCTGGACGAGGAGGGCTTTGCGAAGGACTCCACGACCGAGACCTACGCCGCGATCACCCTGGAGATCGACACCCGGCGCTGGGCCGGGGTGCCGTGGTTCCTGCGGACGGGCAAGCGGCTCGGCCGCCGGGTCACCGAGATCGCGGTGATCTTCAAGCGGGCGCCCCACCTGCCGTTCGACTCGACCGCGACCGAGGAACTCGGCCAGAACGCTCTGGTCGTGCGGGTGCAGCCGGACGAGGGCGTGACGATGCGGTTCGGCTCCAAGGTGCCGGGCACCTCGATGGAGGTACGCGACGTCACCATGGACTTCGCCTACGGGCACGCCTTCACCGAGTCCTCCCCGGAGGCGTACGAGCGGCTGCTGCTCGACGTCCTGCTCGGCGAGCCGTCGCTGTTCCCGACCAACGAAGAGGTCGAGCTGTCCTGGCAGATCCTCGACCCGGTGCTGGAGTTCTGGAGGTCCACCGGCCGCCCGGAGCCGTACCCGGCCGGTAGCTGGGGCCCGGAGTCGGCCGACCAGATGATCGCCCGTACCGGCCGTGCCTGGCGGCGGCCGTGAGTTGGCAATGGTGTGCCTCGCGCCGGGGGTCCCCGCGGAAACGCGTCAGCGTTTTCGTGGGGGCGAAGGACCACCATTGCGGGGTTGATGGGCCTTTAACTGCCGCCATTGCGCGGCGGACGGCCGCGACAGCCCATGCCGGAGGCGACCGATGATCGTCGACCTGCCGTCGACCACCACGGCGGCGGTGAACAAGAAGATGGTGGAGCTGCGCGAACGCGGCGGCGCGGTCGCGCTTGGCAGGGTCCTCACCCTGGTGATCGTCACCGACGATGGCGACCCGACCGAGCAGGCCATCGAGGCGGCCAACGACGCCTCCCGCGAGCACCCGTGCCGGGTGATAGTGCTGGCCCGCGGCGCCAAGCGGGCGGCCACCCGGCTGGACGCCCAGATCCGGGTCGGCGGCGACGCCGGCGCATCCGAGGTGGTGGTGCTGCGGTTGTACGGGCCGCTGGCCGACCAAGGCGCCAGCGTCACCGTGCCGTTGCTGCTGCCGGACGCCCCGGTGGTCGTATGGTGGCCCGCCGAGGCGCCGGCCGTGCCTGGGGAGGACCCCGTCGGCCGGCTGGCCCAGCGGCGGATCACCGACTCCGCGGTGGCCCGCAACCCGCTGAAGGCGCTGGCCCAGCGGCGGGTGTCCTATGCCAGCGGGGACACCGACCTGGCCTGGCCGCGGCTGACCCTGTGGCGCGGGCTGCTGGCCGCCGCCCTGGACCAACCGCCGTACGAGTTTGTCACCCGCGCCGTGGTCGCCGGGGCTGCCGACTCGCCGTCCACGGACCTGCTCGCCGGCTGGCTGGCCGCCAGGCTGGATGTGCCGGTAACCAGGAACAAGGCCGATGTGGATGGCGGCGTGGAGTCCGTGCGCCTGGTCCGGCCCTCCGGCGACGTGGTGCTGGCCCGCCCGGACGGCAGGGTGGGTGTGCTCACCCAGCCAGGGCAGCCGGAGCGGCGGGTGGCGCTGAACCGGCGGTCGCTGCGTGACTGCCTGTCCGAGGAGCTGCGCCGGCTGGATCCCGACGAGATCTACCAGGAGTCCCTGGACAGCCTGCCGCGGGTCCGCAAGGGCAGCGGGCCCGCCAGGAAGGCCGGGCAGTGAGTGCCGTGACCGACCCGAATCCCGAGGTCGTCGTCTTCGCCACGCAGGCGCTGCTCGCGGCCGCCGCGGCGGCCCGGCTGGTGACCAGGGTGGTCGACGTGCAGGCCTCCCGCGGCTCGGCGTCGGTGGTGCTCACCGGCGGGGGCACCGGCATCGCGTTGCTGGAGCAGCTGCGCTCCTCGCCGGCGCGGGATGCCATCGACTGGGGCCGCGTCGACCTGTACTGGGGCGACGAGCGGTTCCTGCCGTCCGGGCATCCCGAGCGCAACGAAACTCAGGCCCGCGAGGCGCTGCTGGACCACGTGCCGGTCGACCCGGCGCGGGTGTACCCGATGGCGCCCTCTGGCGGCGAGTACGGCGACGACGTGGATGCCGCCGCCGAGGCGTACGCCGCCCTGCTGCGCTCGCACGCCCGCCCGGAGGACCACGGCGCGGTGCCCACCTTCGACGTGCTCCTACTGGGCATCGGCGGCGAGGGCCACACGGCCTCCATCTTCCCGTCCTCGCCGGCCGGGTACGAGACCGAACGCACCGTGGTCGGCGTGCACGGCTGCCCCAAGCCACCGCCGACCAGGATCACGCTCACCCTGCCGGCCATCCGCAGCGCGGCCGAGGTCTGGCTGGCCACCGCCGGCGCCGACAAGGCCGCCGCGGTGGCCATGGCGCTGGGCGGCGCCGGCCCCACCCAGATCCCCGCCGCCGGCGCCCGCGGCCGCCGCCGCACCCTGTGGCTGCTCGACCGCGCCGCCGCCGCCAAGCTCCCCCGCGCCTTCGCTCCGCCGCTGGCCTGACCCGCGGCCTACTCCGAAATCCTGATCTCCGGCTGCCGCCCGAGGCCGGCGCGCATCACCTCGGCGGCAGCCTCGCTGAACGTCTGGGACTTGTCGCGGGCGATCGACATCGCGATCTGGTGCGAGCTGCTCAGCCGTCGCGTTGGGTGCGGAGCCTGGACAGGGCCTCGTCCAGGATCGCGGCGCCGTCGGTGTCGGAGCGGCGCTCCTTCACATAGGCCAAGTGGGTCTTGTAGGGCTCGTTGCGGGGCGGCGCCGGCGGCGCCTCGCAATCCTGGCCGGCGGGCAGGCCGCACCGCGGGCAGTCCCAGGTGTCCGGGATCTCGGCGTCCATGGCGAAGGATGGTCTGGTCTCGTGCCCATTGGCACACCAGTAGCCGATCCGCCGCCGGGGTGCTGACTCCCCTCGTTCTGACTCACCCATCGGACCGGCGCCCACGCGAGTGCCCCGGATCGCATTGCCACTAGCCAACGATTGTCACCGACCCCTCGGAACGCGCCTGTGGAAATCGCACCGCTGCTGGGCTCAGCCGACCTTCAGCAACAACCCCACGCCGATGATGGAGATCACCCATACCGCACCGGTGAACAGTGTCAAGCGGTCGAGATTCTTCTCCACCACGCTGGAACCGGCCAGGCTGGACTGCACACCGCCGCCGAACAGGGTGGACAGGCCACCACCACGGCCGCGGTGCAGGAGGATCAGCAGGATCAGGACCAGGCTGGACAGCATCAGCACGATCTGCAGGAACAGCAGCATCTCACCCTCGCGTAATCGAATTCGCCGAGACAGCGTACCGGGTCGGTCGTCACGGTAGCGGCCCACCCGCGGCCAGTGCGCACAACTTCGCAAACTCGTCCGCGTCCAGGCTGGCGCCGCCGACCAGAGCGCCGTCGATATCGCCCTGCCTGACCAGGTCGGCGATGTTGCTCGCCTTCACCGACCCACCGTAGAGGATCCGCACGGTGGACGCCGTCTCATCGCCGAACAGCTTCCCGAGCCGGGCCCGCAGCGCGGCGCACACCTCCTGGGCGTCGGCCGGGGTGGCCACCCGCCCCGTGCCGATCGCCCAGACCGGCTCGTAGGCCAGCACCACCTCGCGCGCCTGGTCGGTCTTGAACCGGGCCAGGTCGGCGTCCAGCTGCGTGGTGCAGTGCTCGACGTGGCCGCCGGCCTCGCGGATCTCGATGCCCTCGCCGACGCACAGGATCGGGGTGAGGCCATGCTTGAGCGCCGCCTTGACCTTCGCGTTGATCAGCGGGTCGTCCTCGCCGTGGTGCTCGCGCCGCTCGGAATGTCCGACGACGACGTAACGGCAGCCGAGCTTGGCCAGCATGACGCCGGACACGTCACCGGTGTAGGGCCCGGCGTCCTGCGGCGAGAGGTCCTGGGCGCCGTAGTTGATCAGGAGCCGCTCGCCGTCGACCAGCGTCTGCACGCTGCGCAGTGCGGTGAACGGCGGGAGCACCGCGACCTCGACCCGGCTGAAGTACTTCTCCGGGAGCAGGAATGCGAGCTTCTGCACCAGCGCGATGGCCTCGAGATGGCCGAGGTTCATCTTCCAGTTGCCGGCGATCAGGGGGGTACGTGGCTGGGTCGGTGGCATGCTCGGGTCACTCCTCCAGTACCGCGATGCCGGGCAGCTCCTTGCCCTCGAGGAACTCGAGCGACGCGCCGCCGCCGGTCGAGATGTGCGAGAACGCGCCCTCGTCGAGGCCGAGCTGGCGCGTTCTCATGCCAGCTTGCGGGCGACCAGCGCGGTCAGATCGGCCAGCCGGACCGAGTAGCCCCACTCGTTGTCGTACCAGCCGACGATCTTCACCTGGTCTTCCTGGATGACCATGGTGAGCGACGCGTCGAAGGTGCAGGACGCGGGCGAGCCGACGATGTCGGAGGAGACGATGGGGTCCTCGGTGTAGACCAGGATGCCCCGCAGCGGGCCGTCGGCGGCGGCCCGGAACGCCGCGTTCACCTCGTCCTTGCTCACCGGCCTGGACACCTGGGCGGTCAGGTCGGTCACCGAGCCGTCGAAGACCGGCACCCGCATGGCGATGCCGTCGAGCTTGCCCTTGAGCTCCGGCAGCACGAGCGAGGTGGCCTTCGCCGCGCCGGTGGTGGTCGGGATGATGTTGATGGCGGCCGCCCTGGCGCGCCGCAGATCCTTGTGCGGGAAGTCGAGGATGACCTGGTCGTTTGTGTAAGCGTGAATCGTGGTCATCAGGCCCTTGACGATGCCGAACGATTCGTGCAGCACCTTGGCCATCGGTGCCACACAGTTGGTCGTGCACGAGGCGTTGGACAGGATGTCCTGCGACCCGTCGTAGGTGTCGTCGTTCACGCCCATCACCACGGTGAGGTCCTCGCCCTTGGCCGGCGCGGAGATGATCACCTTCCGGGCACCGGCGTCGAGATGCGCGCGGGCCGTGTCGGCTGTGGTGAACCGGCCGGTGGACTCGATCACGATGTCCACCCCGAGGTCGGCCCATGGCAGCTTGGCCGGTTCGCGCTCCTCCAGCGCCTGGATGCGGGCGCCGTCGACCACGATCGCGTCACCCTCGGCGCGCACGTCGGAGTCCAGCCGGCCGAGCACGGAGTCGTACTTCAGCAGGTGGGCCAGCGTGGCGTTGTCGGTAAGGTCGTTCACGGCGACGATCTCGATGTCCTGCGCTGCGCCGTCGGTCGCGTTCACCGCGCGCCAGAAGTTGCGACCGATCCGGCCAAAGCCGTTGACACCAACTCGAACCACGGTAAGACCTCCGTCGTGCTGTGCCACTGCGTGTGCCATTGCCTGTGCCATTGCCTGTGCCATTGCCTTCCAGCGACAGCCTATGGGAGGACGGCGGAGGTTACGCGTCCAGCATGTCCGCAGTGACCACCGACTCGGTGTCCGGCAGGCCGAGATCGGCGGCGCGCTTGTCGGCCATGGCCAGCAGCCGCCGGATCCGCCCGGCCACCGCGTCCTTGGTCATCGGCGGGTCGGCGAGCTGGCCGAGCTCCTCCAGCGAGGCCTGCCGGTGCTTCAGGCGCAGCTGGCCCGCGGCCACCAGGTGCTCCGGGGCACCCGGGCCGAGCAGCTCCAGTGCCCGCTCGACCCGGGCGGCGCCGGCCACCGCGGCACGCGCCGATCGGCGCAGGTTGGCGTCGTCGAAGTTGGCCAGCCGGTTGGCGGTGGCCCGCACCTCGCGCCGCATCCGGCGCTCCTCCCAGGCCAGCACCGAGGCGTGCGCGCCGAGCCTGGTGAGCAGGGCGCCGATGGCGTCGCCGTCCCGGACCACAACCCGGTCGGCACCGCGGACCTCGCGGGCCTTGGCGGAGATGCCGAGCCGGCGCGCGGCGCCGACCAGCGCCAAGGCTGCCTCGGGACCGGGACACGTGATCTCCAGGGCGGACGAGCGGCCCGGTTCGGTGAGCGAGCCGTGGGCGAGGAACGCGCCTCGCCAGGCCGCCTCGGCGTCGCACAGCCCGCCGGAGACGACCTGCGGCGGCAGCCCGCGAACCGGCCGGCCCCTCAGGTCGAGCAGGCCGGTCTGCCTGGCCAGGCCGTCTCCGTCGCGGATCACCCGCACCACGTACCTGGTGCCCTTGCGCAGGCCGCCCGAGGTGATCACGTGCACGTCGGACGTGTGCCCGTACAGCTCGTGAATCTCCCTGCGCAGCCGACGCGCCGTCGCGCCGGTGTCGACCTCGGCCTCGACGACGACGCGGCCGGCGACGATGTGCAGCCCCCCGGCGAACCTCAGCAGCGCGGACACCTCCGCTCGCCGGCAGCAGCTCTTGGTCACCGCGAGTCGGCTGAGCTCGTCCTTCACGGCAGCAGTCATTGCCACGCCGCCTGCTCCTCTCTCCCGGCCGACCGTCCCCCGGTCGAGGGACGGCTACCCCCTCCGGGCGTGACGCCGTCCCGCAGCACCTTCTCCACCATCGCCGCCAGCGCGACTGGATCATGTCGATCCTGCACGCCCTCCGCGGCCAGCCGACCAAGATAGACCCAGCCGCCCAGGGCTCGCACGGCACCGGCCAGCCGGTCCGGCGCCGTCACCGCGTCCCGCTCGGCGAGGACGGCGTCGACGGTGAGCTCGGGTGCGTGCCGGGAGATTACGTCCAGATGCTGCTCCGGCGAGAACCCGGCCGTCTCCCCGGGCTGTGGAACCAGGTTCAGTACCACGATCCGCCTGGCCCTGGCCGCTACCACCGCCCGGCACAGGTCCGGCACGAGCAGGTGCGGTAGCACGCTCGTGAACCACGACCCGGGACCGAGCACGATCACATCCGCGGCACCGACCGCCTGGACGGCCTCGGCGCACGCCAGCGGCTCGGCCGGCAGTAGCCGCACCCGCTGCACCCGGCCCGGGGTGGTGGCCACCGCCACCTGGCCGCGGATCCGCCACACCTCGGCGGGATCGTCCTCGTCCAGCCCCGTGACGTCGGCCTCGATGTCCAGTGGGGTGGTGCACATCGGCAGCACCCGGCCGCGCACACCGAGCAGCCGGCACGCCTCGTCCAGGGCGGCGATGGGGTCGCCGAGCACCTCGAGGAGGCCGGCGAGCAGCAGATTGCCGACCGCGTGCCCGGCCAGCGCGCCGTGCCCGCGGAACCGGTGCTGGAACACCTGGACCAGGCGGTGGCCGAGCTGGCCGTCGGGGCCGTTGTCGGGGTCACAGTCGGCAAGTGCGGCCAGCGCCATCCGCAGATCGCCCGGCGGCAACACGCCCAGCTCGCGGCGCAACCGGCCGGACGAGCCGCCGTCGTCGGCCACCGTCACCACGGCGGTGACATCCTCGGTGAGCAGCCGCAGCGCGCACAGGGTGGCGTACAGCCCGTGACCACCGCCCAGCGCGACGGCTCGGAGTGGGCGGCGGAGGCTCACTCGCGCCCCAGGTCCCGGTGCACGACCTTGACTGTCACGCCGTCCTCGGCGGCCAGCCGGCTGGCCAGCTCTTCGGAGATGGCGACGCTGCGGTGCTTGCCGCCGGTGCAGCCGACCGCCAGCGTCAGGTACCGCTTGCCCTCCCGGTGGTAGCCGACGGTGACCAGCCTGAGCAGCTCGTGGTACCGGTCGAGGAACTCACCACAGCCTTCCTGGGACAGCACGTAGTCGCGTACCTCGGCGTCGCGTCCGGTCAGCTCGCGCAGCTCGGGTATCCAGAACGGGTTGGGTAGGAACCGCACGTCCATGACCATGTCCGCGTCCATCGGGAGGCCGAACTTGTACCCGAAGGAGAGCACCGTCACCCGGGTACGGGTGGACGACTCGCCGCCGAAGGCGTCCTCGATCGTGGCGCGGAGTTGGTGCACCGAGAGGCCAGAGGTGTCCACGATCAGGTCGGCCTCGGCGCGCAGCGGGCCGAGCAGCTGCCGCTCGGCGGCGATTCCGTCCACCAGGCGGCCGTCGCCCTGCAACGGGTGTCCGCGCCGGACCTGCTCGAAGCGCCTGACCAGGACCGCGTCGGAGGCCTGCAGGAACAGCACCCGCGGCTTGTACCCCCGCGCGTCCAGGTCCTTGATCACCGCGGACAGGTCGTCGGTGAACGCCCGGCTGCGCACGTCCATCACTACGGCGACCTTGGTCACCGCGCCGCTGGCCTGGGCGCCCCGCTCGACCATGGTGGCGATGAGCTCGGGCGGCAGGTTGTCGACCACGAACCAGCCGAGGTCCTCCAGCACCTTGGCGGCCGTGCTGCGACCGGCGCCGGACAGCCCGGTGACCACGGCCACCTCGATACCGTGGGCATGCCGGCCGTTATCCCTGCCGTGATCACTGCCGCGGTCCCTGCCACGGTCCCTGCCACGGTCCCTGCGCGCCCCCGTTGCCATGCGGTCACTCCCCTGTCCTGTCGGCCAGTGCCGCAAGCACCGCCTCCGCCGTGCGGCGCCCGACCCCGGGCACCGCGGTGATCTGGTCGATACTGGCCGACCGCAGCTTGCGCAGCGAGCCGAAGTGCTTCAGCAATGCGGCCCGGCGGGACGCGCCGAGCCCGGGCACCTCGTCCAACGCGGAGGCGGTCATGGTGGCCGACCGCTTCTGCCGGTGGTAGGTGATGGCGAACCGGTGCGCCTCGTCGCGCACCCGTTGTAGCAGGTACAACCCCTCGCTGGTGCGGCCGAGCACGACGGGTTCCGGTTCGCCGGGCAGCCACACCTCCTCCAGCCGCTTGGCCAGCCCGGCGACCGCCACGTCGGTGATGCCGAGATCGGCCAGCACGTCGGCGGCCGCTGCGACCTGCGGCGCGCCACCGTCCACCAGCAGCAGGTTGGGCGGGTAGGCGAATTTTCGCGGCCGCCCGGTCTCCGGGTCGATCCCCGGCTTCTCGCCGGGAGCCAGCTCCACGTTCAGCCCCGCGGTCTCGCGCTGGTAACGGTAGAACCGCCGGCGCACCACCTCGGCTATCGAGCCGACGTCGCCGCGGTCGGCGCCCGCCCTTATCGCGAAGCGTCGGTACTCGGACTTGCGGGCGATGCCGTCCTCGAACACCACCAGGGAGGCGACCACGTCACTGCCCTGCACATGGCTCACATCGACGCACTCGATGCGCAGCGGGGCGGTGTCCAGGCCGAGCGCCTCCTGGATCTCCTGCAGCGCCGCCGACCGGGCGCTCAGATCGCTGGCCCGGCGCAGCTTGTGCTGCACGAACGCCTCGGCGGCGTTGCGCGCCACGGTCTCGGCCAGGGCCCGCTTGTCGCCGCGCTGCGGCACCCTGATCCGCACCCGCGAGCCGCGCAGCAGGGACAGCCACTCGGCGAAGGCCGGCGCGCCATCCGGCAGCTCGGGAACCAGCACCTGCCTCGGGATCGGGCTCCCGCCCCCGACATCTGCCTCCTCGGCCAGCGCGGCCTGCTCGCCGTAGAACTGGGACAGGAACTGCCCCACCAGGCCGCCGGTGTCGATCGACTCGACCTTGTCCACCACCCAGCCGCGCTGGCCGCGGACCCGGCCACCGCGCACGTGGAACACCTGCACGGCGGCCTCAAGCTCGTCCTCGGCGAAGGCCACCACGTCGGCATCGGTACCGTCGCCGAACACCACGGCCTGCTTCTCCATGGCCCGGCGCAGCGCGCCGATGTCGTCGCGCAGCCTGGCGGCGAGCTCGTACTGCTGCTCGTCCGACGCCGCCCGCATCTGTTTCTCCAGCCTCCGCATCATGGTGTCGGTGCGGCCGGCCAAAAAGTCACAGAAGTCGTTGACTATGACCCGGTGCTCCGCCGCGCTCACTCGCTGCACGCAGGGCGCCGAGCATTTGTCGATGTAGCCGAGCAGACACGGCCGGCCGATCTGGCCGTGCCGCTTGAACACCCCGGCCGAGCACGTGCGGGCCGGGAACACCCGCAGCAGCAGGTCAAGCGTCTCGCGGATCGCCCAGGCGTGCGCGTACGGGCCGAAGTACCGCACCCCCCTGCGGCGCGGCCCGCGGTACACGTGCAGCCGCGGGAACTCCTCGGGCAGGGTCACGGCCAGCACCGGGTAGGTCTTGTCGTCCCGGTACCGGACGTTGAACCGCGGGTCGAACTCCTTGATCCAGTTGTACTCCAGCTGCAGCGCCTCGACCTCGGTGGACACCACGGTCCACTCCACCGCGGCCGCGCTGGATACCATCTGCCTGGTCCTGGGGTGCAGCAGGGTGAGGTCCGCGAAGTACGAGTTGAGCCGGCCGCGCAGGCTCTTGGCCTTGCCGACGTAGATCACCCGGCCGGACGGGTCACGGAACCGGTACACGCCAGGTTTGTCCGGGATGGTGCCCGGCGCGGGACGGTAGGTGGACGGATCCGGCACGTCAGCGAGCGTAGCCGCTGGGTCTGTCAAAACCGGCTCGCCAGGGCACCCCGCCCCCCGCAA
>DASXTS010000018.1:0-19561 GCA_036505275.1 Pseudonocardiaceae bacterium | reverse complement strand
CGGGGACCTTGACCTCGGTCGCCGGCTGCGTTGCCGTCGTCATCGGACACCCCTCTCACATGCGGGTGGGCTCTGGTTTCACCGGATCGATGCCGTACCTGGCGATGGCATCCGCTGGGGTGTTGGCCGGGACGCTGCCCTCGGCGACGAAGCGGCGGTCGACCACGACGGCCCGCGCGTGGATCCCCGCGACGAGTCTGAATCGTGGGGCATGGGAGGGCCCTCCTCGACGGTGAACCGGCTCCAGCCGGGGACCGAGTGGACGCCTAGGTCGGCCTCTCGGAGCTGGGCCTCCGGCCCTGGAGCCTCTGCAACGCTTTCATCACCCACGAAGGTCCTGTCAGGTGCCGGCTCGGCGTGCTAAAACGAGTCTTGCCAGCGTTGTTTCGAGAATGTTACGTGCAACACACTCTGCCACTGGAGCCGGCACAGCACTAGGGGTCGACGTCGATGAAACTGATTTCATCAGCTTGGGAGCAGGAGGTGCCGTGATGGCGCCGGCTCCTCAGCCAGCCAGCGTCAGCATGCGGGACGTCGCCCGTCGCGCCGGGGTGTCTCCGGCAACCGTGTCCCGCTCGCTGCGGGGCATTTCCAACGTGTCGCCAGAGACGCGTGAGCGCGTCCTGCAGGCGGCGACCGACCTGGCCTACGTTCGCCCACACCCGGTCCAGTACGTCGGTGTGCTCGCCCAGTATCCCGCACATTGGTTTCACGCCTCCGCGATCGCGGCGGCGGAGCGGGTTGTGCGCCGCTCGAACCGCAGCCTCGTGCTGCACAGCATCGGTGACGCGGAGGCCCGAAGGCACTTGTTCGACGAGGTGGCCCCGCGGCACCAGTTCGACGCCATTCTCGTGGTCTCGTCGTCCTTCACGGACGCCGAGCAGGAAGCGCTTCGGAAGCTGGACGTTCCGATCTGTGTGGTCGGCGGCCACCTTCCCGGGTGGCCGCGGGTGGGGATCGACGACCGAGCCAGCGCGGCGATGGCCGTCCAGCATCTCGTCGGACTCGGCCACCGTGATATCGGGCTTATCGCGCTCGAGCCGCACAGCGCGGTCGGGGTGGAGACGACCGCAGCCCGCCGCGCCGGCTTCGACGAGGCGCTCACCCGGGCGGGGCTCGAGCAGCGACCAGAGTGGATCGTCGCCGGGACGTCCAACGTGACCGGTGGGATCCTGGCGGCGGAGCGTCTGCTGACCCAGCCCAAGTTGCCCACCGCCCTCTTCGCGATGTCCGACGAGATGGCCCTGGGGGCGTTGCAGACGCTGCGCCGAGCCGGGATCCGGGTGCCGGCGCAGATGTCGGTGATCGGCTTCGACGACCACGAGATGGCACCGTGCGGGGACCTCACGACCATTGCGCAGCCGGTCGAGATACAGGCCACGATGGCGACCACGTTGCTCCTCGATCAGCTCGAGGGAAAGGCCAGCACCGGGCCCCGCGAGATCACGCTGCGCACCCGCCTGGTCGTCCGCGGGTCGACCGGCCCGCCGCCGGGCTGAGGCGGGCCCATCGGTTGGCCGTCGGTGGGCCGTCGGTGGGCCCGTCAGTGGGCCGTCAGTGGGCGACCTCGGCGTAGAGCGCTGCGGTCTGGGCGGCGATTGTCGTCCAGTCGAAGTGCGCGATGGCCCGTTCGCGTCCGGCCCGGCCCATCACCTCGGCCCGAGTCCGGTCGCCGACCAGCTCGTTGAGCGCCTTGGCCAGCGAGTACGGGTTGTCCGGCTCGACCAGCAGCCCGGTCTCGCCGTCGGCCACCACCTCCGGAATGCCGCCGATCCGCGATGCCACCACGGCGGTGCCACACGCCATGGCTTCGAGGTTGACGATGCCGAGCGGCTCGTACAGCGACGGGCAGACGAACGCGGTGGCGTGGCTGAGCAGCTGGATCACCTCGCGCCGGTCGAGCATGCCCTGCAGCCAGAACACCCCGTGCCGGTCCCGGCGCAGGTCCTCGACCATGCGGGCAACCTCCGCGCCCAGCTCGGGCGTGTCCGGTTGGCCGGCGCACAGCACCAGCTGCGCGTCCACGTCCACGTCGCCGACGGCCTTGAGCAGCACCGGGACGCCCTTCTGCCGGGTGATCCGCCCGACGAAAACGATCGACGCGCGGTCCGGGTCCACGCCGTACCGCTCCAGGACGTCCGTTTTCGGGTCCGGGGCGTACTCGTTTGCGTCGATCCCGTTGTGGATCACCCGCACCCGGCCCGGGTCGACCGCGGGATAGGCGTCCAGCAGATCGACCCGCATGCCCTCCGAGACGGCCACCACCGCGGCCGCGGATTCCACGGCGTCGCGCTCGCACCAGCTGGACAGCCGATACCCGCCGCCGAGCTGCTCGGCCTTCCACGGCCGCAACGGTTCCAGCGAGTGCATCGTGACCACGTGCGGCACCCGGTAGAGCAGCGAGGCGATATGCCCGGCCATGTTCGCGTACCAGGTGTGCGAGTGCACGACGTCGACCGAGCCGAGCGCGCCGGCCATGGACACCCCGGTGGAGATCGTCTGCAAGGCGGGGTTCATGCCGGCGAGGTGCTCCCAGGGCCGGTGCGCGACGGCGGTCGGCCGGTCGGCGCCCTGGCAGTGCACGGTGAGGGCGACGTGCGCGGAGAGTTCGCGGGCAAGGTACTCCACGTGCACTCCGGCGCCGCCGTACACCTCCGGCGGGTACTCCCGGGTCAGCAGCGCAACCCGCAGCCGAGGCCGTTCCCTACTCGTCACTTGGTCACCTCCTGGCCCTTTCCCACGACGGTGACCCCGCCTGGGGAGACGACGAGGCCGCGTGCCCGGGTGAGCGGCCACAGGCGCTTGCCCTCGCCGCCGGCCAGCACGATTCCCAGGGTCTTCAGCTGGGCCATGTCATGCCTCCCTGCCCGCCGCCGCGAGCGCGTCGTCGATTGATCTGCTGCGCCTCACGCTGGATGCGGGCAAGCTGCCCCGAGCCTGCGCATGCTGACCTGCTTGCGAATTCGCAGCCACGAGGCACTCCTTCGAAGCGCGACTCGGTCACCCGGCATCGGCCGGCCGGGGCGTGCCGAGCAGCGGGTAGCCCGAGGATTGCAGAGTCGGGTTTCGCAGCGGGAGGTTCGCTACCGTTCACCGGTGGCGCCAGTTGTGACGGCGGCGGGCCCCGTCAGCGGTCCAACCGCGGCAGGTCAGCTCGCCGCCGTGAACCGTGGGAAGGCATCGCGGCCGGCGTACCGGGCGGCGTCGCCGAGCGTCTCCTCGATCCGTAGCAACTGGTTGTACTTCGCCACCCGCTCGGACCGGGCCGGGGCACCTGTCTTGATCTGGCCGCAGCCGGTTGCCACGGCCAGGTCGGCGATCGTGGTGTCCTCGGTCTCGCCGGAGCGGTGGCTCATCATGCAGCGATATCCGGACGAGTGCGCCAGCGTCACCGCGTCGAGGGTCTCCGAGAGGGTGCCGATCTGGTTGACCTTGACCAGCAGGGCGTTCGCCGCGCCCCGCTTGATGCCGTCGGTCAGCCGCTCCGGGTTGGTGACGAACAGGTCGTCGCCAACGATCTGCACCCCGTCACCGATCGCCCGGGTCAGCTCGATCCAGCCGTCCCAGTCGTCCTCGGCGAGCGGGTCCTCGAGCGACACCAGCGGGTACGAGTCGAGCACGTCGGCATAGATCTGCTGCATCTCGGACACCCCGCGGGAGCCGCCTTCGAACGCGTACTTGCCGTCCCGGTAGAACTCGGTGGCGGCGACGTCGAGGGCGAACACGATGTCACGGCCGACCGTCAGGCCGGCCGTGCCGACCGCGGTCCCGATCAGGTCGAGCGCGGCCCGGGTGCCGGGCAGGTCGGGCGCGAAGCCGCCCTCGTCCCCGAGCCCGGTCGCCAGGCCCTTGCTCTTCAGCACCGACTTCAGCGCCTGGTAGACCTCCGCGCCCCAACGCAGCGCCTCGCTGAACGAGTCCGCGCCGACCGGTGCGATCATGAACTCCTGTACGTCGACCGAGCTGTCGGCGTGCGCGCCGCCGTTGATGATGTTCATCATCGGCACCGGCAGCAGGTGTGCGTTCGGGCCGCCGACGTAGCGGAACAGCTCCAGCCCGGACGCCTCCGCGGCCGCCTTGGCCACCGCGAGCGATACCCCGAGGATCGCGTTCGCCCCGAGCCGCGACTTGTCGGGCGTGCCGTCGAGGTCGATCATCTGCTGGTCGACCAGCCGCTGGTCCACCGGGTTCATCCCGACGAGCTCCGGTCCGATCTGTTCCAGCACCGCCGTGACGGCGTTGTGCACGCCCTTGCCGCCGTAGCGGCTCTTGTCGCCGTCGCGTAGCTCGACCGCTTCGTGCTCGCCGGTGGACGCCCCGGACGGGACGGCCGCCCTGGCCACGGTCCCGTCGTCGAGCAACACCTCGACCTCGACAGTCGGGTTCCCGCGGGAGTCGAGGATCTCGCGCGCTGCGACCTGTTCGATGCTGGCCATGTGGGCCCCCTGCGACAGTGCGGCTGGTCCGGCCCGGGGTCGGGCACGGACGCATATCTGGTCGTGCGAAGTGGACGCCGCCGGAGAATGCCCGGCGGCGTCGCCGGCCTGCGGCTAGTGCTCCTTGTCCAGGTCCCGGGACAGCAGCGCGCTCAGGTTGTCCAGCGCCGCGTCGGCACCGTCCCCTTCTGCGGCGAGAATGACCTGCTGGCCGCCGCGGACGTCGAGGCCGAGCACGGACAGCACGCTGCGGGCGTCGACCGGGGGCCTGCCTGGCTTTGCGATGGTGACCTTGACCGGCTGCTTCGCCGCCGCCTGGACGAATATCGTGGCCGGACGGGCGTGCAGGCCGACCGACGACGCGACGGTGACCGTGCGTTCTGGCATGGGACCTACCTGTTCTCTCCGAAGGACGCGCCCGGGCCGTCGGGCTTTCCGCCGGCCCGGGCTTGACGTGGTTGTTACGCGCGGGCCGCGGCGAGGCCGGGTGCCGGCGCCGACACCGCTTCGACGGCCGTCGGCCGGCCGATGGACTTGGCGACCAGCACGCAGACCGCGCTGACCACCGAGCCGATCAGGATGGCCAGCACCCAGAGCAGCGGTTTGCCGATGAGGCCGACCACCCAGATCCCGCCGTGCGGCGCCGGCGAGCTGGCCCCGAACGCCATCGACAGCCCGCCGGTCACCGCGCCGCCGATCATCATCGACGGGATCACCCGCACCGGGTCGGCCGCCGCGAACGGGATCGCGCCCTCGCTGATGAACGAGGCCCCCAGCAGCCACGCAGCCTCGCCGGCCTCCCGCTCCGCCTCGGTCCACAGGGCCCTGCGGAGCACCGTGGCCAGGGCCAGCGCGATCGGCGGCATCATGCCGGCGGCCATGACCGCGGCCATGATCGTCGACTGTCCGCCGGCGGCACCCGCGAGCGCCGCCACACCGAACGTGTAGGCCACCTTGTTCACCGGGCCGCCGAGGTCGAAGCACATCATCAGGCCGATCAACACGCCGAGCAGGACGGCGTTGGTGCCGCTGAGGCCGTTCATCCAGCTGTTCATTCCCCTGGTGGCGGCAGCGATCGGCTCCCCGACGACCACGAGCATGAGGAATCCGACGACGAACGCCGAGACCAGCGGGATCACCACCACCGGCATGACTCCGCGGACCGCCCGCGGCACCTGGATGCGGCCGAGCCACATGGCCACGGCGCCGGCGAGTAGGCCGGCGACCAGGCCGCCGAGGAAGCCGGCGCCGATCGCGTTGGCGATCAGCCCGCCGACGATGCCCGGTACCAGGCCAAGGCGGTCGGCCATGGCATAGGCGATGAAGCCGGCGAGGATCGGCACCAGCATCGAGAACGTGACGGCACCGATCTTGAACAGGACGCCGGCGAAGCCGGTCTGCTCCCAGAGCTGAGACAGGTCGGTGACGCCCGGGTACTTGACGCCCTGGAACGTGCCGCCGTTGACCTTGTTCGCGATCTCCGCGCCCCCGAGGACGAAGGAGAGCGCGATGAGGATCCCGCCGGCGGCGACGAACGGGATCATGTACGACACGCCGGTCATCAGCCATCCGCGCAGCCTGATGCCGAAGTGCGGGCCGCCGGGCGGTCCGGTGGCGACCGGCACCGCCGCCGTAGGGGGAGGGCCCCCGCCAGCGGCCGCCGGCTGCCGGGCGGCCGCCTCTTCGGCCTCGGCCAGCATCGCCGGCGCGCTCGAGATGGCTCGCTTGACCCCACCGACCACCAGCGGCTTGCCGGCGAAGCGGTCCCGGTCCCGCACCTCGACGTCGGCCGCGAAGATCACCGCGTCGGCCTCCGCGATCTGCTGCGGCGTCAGCCGTTGCGCACCCGCGGATCCCTGGGTCTCGACGGCCACCTCATGCCCGGCAGCCTTCGCGGCCTGCTCGAGGGCCTCGGCCGCCATGTAGGTGTGGGCAATGCCGGTGGGACACGAGGTGACGGCGACGAACTTCACGACTAGCTCACCTCCCGACGGATGTACGCGGCGGCCTCTTCGGGGTCGCTTGCCGCGCGCAGGGTGTCTTTGAATTCCGACCTGATCAGCCGGCGGGCCAGCGCCGCCAGGATCTGCATGTGCGAGGCGTCACCGCCCTCCGGAGCGGCGATCAGGAAGATCAGATCGGCCGGGCCGTCGGAGGCTCCGAAGTCGATACCGGCCGCCGCGCGGCCGAACGCGAGGCTCGGCTCGGTCACATGCACCGAACGGCAGTGCGGGATGCCGATGCCGCCCTCGATGCCGGTCGGCATCTGCGACTCCCGGAGGGCGATGTCGCGGAGGAACCCATCCAGATCAGTGACCCGGCCGCCGGCCACCAACCGCTCCGCGAGAGAACGCGAGGCGGCCTGCCGGTCGTCGGCCTCGAGCTTCAGATCGACGAAGTCCGCCGTGATCACATCACTCATCGTTCGGTCCCTCCTAGCGCTCGGTCCAGATCAAGGTCGTCGGTGACCACGACCGCCGCCTTGTCGAGATCGGCTGGCCGCGGCATGGCGGTGCCGGGCAACGTCACCGCTGCGGCACCGTACGCCAGGGCCGTCACCAGAGCGGGCCGGCCGCGCCCGCCGCCGGCCAGGAAGCCCGCGAGGGCCGAGTCGCCGGCCCCCACCGTGCTGCGGACCGTCGGCGCCGGCGGCGACCACCCGTGCAGGGTCTCGTCTGCGCTGACCAACAGCGCCCCGTCGGCGCCGAGGCTGACCAGCACCGTGCCGACGCCGCGCTTGCGCACCTCGGCGGCGGCCTCGAGGACCTCCCCGAGCCGGCGCAGCGGGCGGCCGACGAGCTCGGCCAGTTCCTCGGCGTTCGGCTTGATCAGATCCGGGCCGGCGTCGATCGCCTCGGCGAGCGGCGCCCCGCTGGTGTCGACGCAGACCTGGGTGTCGACGTCCCGCAGCATCCGCACCAGCCGGCCGTAGAAGTCGTTGCCCAGTCCGCGCGGCAGGCTGCCGGCGCCGACCACCCAGTTCGCGTGCGCGGCGACCTCTGCCACGGTCCGCTCGAGTGCGCGGGCCTCGTCGGGGCTGAACTCCGGGCCCGACTCGTTGAGCTTGGTGGTGGTCCCGTCCGGCTCGACGACGGTGATGTTGCTCCGCAGCGTGCCCGCGATCGGAACACGGACGACCTGCACACCGAGCGGAGCGAGCAGCGCGGCAAGCTGTTCGCCCTCGATCCCGCCGGAGGGGAAGACGGCGACGGTCGCCACGTCACCGGCGGCCAGCGCCCGGGAGACGTTCACGCCCTTGCCCCCCGGGTCGATCCGCCCGCCGATCGCGCGGTTGACCTCGCCGCGGCGCAGCGCCTCGATCTCCACGGTGCGATCGATGCTGGGGTTCGGAGTGAGTGTGACGATCATGCGCACCTCACCGGCAGTTTGATATCCACGTTGATACCCACGCCGCTACAACCCGAGGTCGGCGAGCTGCGGCAGCCCGGCGCGGACACGTGCCTTCGCAGTCTGGGCGTCCGCGGCGTCCACCGCCAGCCTGGCGAGCCGCTCGCACTCGTCGAACGTGACCGTCTTCAGCAGCTCCCCGACCTCGCTGATCACCCGGGCCGACATGGACAGGCTCACCACGCCGAGGCCGACCAGGACGACCGCGAGCACGGGGTCGGACGCGGCCTCGCCGCAGACGCCGACGGACTTCCCGGTCTCGGCGCCCGCGGCCCCCGTGAGCTGCACGAGCCGCAGCAAGCCCGGCTGCCAGGGGTCGTTGAGCGCGGCCAGCGGCCCGGCCATCCGGTCGGCGGCCATGGTGTACTGCGCGAGGTCGTTGGTGCCGATGCTGGCGAAGTCGGCGATCTCCAGAATCTGCCGGGCGCACAGCGCCGCGGCCGGCACCTCGACCATCACGCCGGCGGTGGGCAGGCCGTGCGACCGCACCCGATCGGCGAACCACTTCGCCTCGGAGGCCAGCGCGATCATGGGCGCCATCACCCAGACCTCCGCCGACGTCCGCTTGGCGGCCGCGGCGACCGCGGTGAGCTGGCGGTCCAGGATCTCCGGCCGCTCGAACGCGACCCGCAGCCCGCGCACCCCGAGCGCCGGATTGGGCTCCTCGCCCTGGTCGAGGAAGGCCAGCGGCTTGTCGGCGCCGGCGTCCAGGGTGCGTAGCACGACCTTGCGGCCCGGAAACGCGCCGAAGACCTCCGCGTAGGACTCCTCCTGCTGCGCCACCGTGGGTTCGGTCGCCGCGTCCAGGAACAGGAACTCGGTGCGGAACAGCCCGACGCCCTCGGCCCCCGCGGCCGCCGCCGCCCGCGCGCTGCTCGGGTCGCCGATATTGGCCAGCAACAGGATCCGCCGGCCGTCGGCGGTCGCGCCCTCCTCCCGCCACACGTGCACGGCGCCGCGCCGCGCCGCCATCCGCTTTTCGGCGTCCTGCACCGCGGCGTCGTTCGGCGCGGGGTCCAGCGTGCCGGCGCCGCCGTCCAGCACGACCGTCGTGCCCTCGGGGACGCTCAATGCGCCGACGCAGGCCACCACCGCCGGCACGCCGAGGGTGCGCGCCAGGATCGCGGTGTGGCTGGTCGGCCCGCCCTCGGTGGTGACGAAGCCGAGCACCTTGTCCGGGTCGACCGTCGCCGTGTCGGCGGGTGCGAGATCCCGCGCCGCGAGGATGAACGGATGACCCGGGTCCGGAATGCCCGGCATCGGGACCCCGAGCACGGCCGCGATGATCCGGTCCCGGACGTCCTCGATGTCGGCGACCCGCGCCGCGATGTAGCCGCCGGCGCTCGCGAGCAGGTCGCGGAACGTGTTCCCGGCCTCGAAGACCGCGCGCGCTGCGGTCAGGCCACGCTCGGCGACGCCGGCCACGGCGAGGTCGAGCATCCCGGGATCCATGGCCATGACGGAGGTAGCCTCCAACACGGCCTTCGTCTCCGCCTCGGCCTTCTTGGCCCGGGCCTGCAGTTCCGCGGCGACCGCCTCCATGGCCGGCTGGATCCGGGCCTTCTCCGAGTCCCGGTCACCGGTCAAGAGACCGGCCGCCGGCTCGGGCACCGGGTCCGGCATCCGTACGATTGGTCCGACCGCGATTCCGGGACAGACTCCGATCCCCGTCATCAACGACACGACGACCTCGCCTCCCCGGACGGGCCCGCCGCCCGTCCTCCTCGACGTGGCTGAACTGGCCACGGGTCCGACTCTCATTGCAGCTCCAGGACGTGTTTCGCCGCGATACGGCGGACCTTGTCCACCCTCATGGCGTACTTGGGGACATCGGCAAGGAACTCCGTGGACATCCACACCCGCACGATCTCGAGCGCCAGGGCCGATCCGATGATCTTTCCGCCCAGGCAGAGCACATTGGTGTCGGAGTGCGATCGGGCGAGCGTCGCGCAGAACGGGTCCTGGCACACCGCGGCGAACACGCCGTGGATCTTGTTCGCGATCATCGCGCTGGCATAGCCGACACCGTCCACCAGGATGCCCCGGTCGACCTGGCCCTCGCCGACGGCGAGCGCCGCTGGGTAGGCGAAGTCGGGCAGGTCGCAGGCGTTGTGGTCGTGCGTGCCGAAGTCGGTCAGCTTGTGGTCCCGGAGGAGTTCCTTGATCTCCTCCTTCAGCGAGAATCCCGCGTGGTCACTCGCCAGCGCGATCCTCATGGTCTCCTCCGGTGTCCTCGGGCGTCCCACTACCGGCCCTGGGCCGCCACAGCGGTGATGGCCTCCGCTGCGGCCGCCGGGTCGAGGTAGGTACCGCCGGGTTCGACGGGGCGCAGGCCGCCGTCCGACTCCGTGAGCTCGTAGCGCAGCGGGATGCCGGTCGGGATGTTCAGCCCGACGACGGCCTCGTCGGACATCCCGTCCAGGTGCTTGACGAGCGCCCGCAGCGAGTTGCCGTGCGCGGCGACGATGACCACCATCCCCGCCCGCAGGTCCGGCACGATCGCCTGCTCCCAGTACGGCACCATTCGGGCGACCACGTCGGCGAGGCATTCGGTGCTCGGATTCGCATCCCCCAGCTCTGCGTAGCGTGGGTCGCCGGTCTGCGCGAACTCGGTGTTCGGCTCGATCGGCGGCGGCGGCACGTCGTAGGAGCGCCGCCACAGCATGAACTGCTCGTCGCCGAACTCCAGCCGGACCTGCTTCTTGTCCTTGCCCTGGAGGGCTCCGTAATGCCGCTCGTTCAGCCGCCAGCTGCGGCGTACCGGGATCCAGTGCCGGTCGCAGACGTCGAGCGTGAGGTTCGCCGTGGAGATCGCGCGGCGCAGCACCGAGGTGTGCACGATGTCCGGCAGCGCGCCCGCCTCTGCGATCAGCTCGCCGCCGCGGCGCGCCTCCTGCTCGCCCAGCGGTGAGAGCGGCCTGTCCACCCAGCCGGTGAACAGGTCCTTCGCGTTCCAGTCGCTCTGGCCGTGACGGAGCAGCAGCAAGGTCGCCATGGGGTTAGCCTGCCAGTGGTTTCCCCGGGGTGCGGGATCGCTCTCGGTGGACGGGATCGTCATTTCATGATCGTGGGTGGCCGGCCGCGGCACAACCTCGGCGCGCCGTGGACCTGCCCACTGAGCGGCAAACGTGACCCCGGCGGGCGCCGAACTGCCTTTCCTGCTGTGTGGAAGAGACCATCGTGCCCGCGGCACTCTCTGCGACACTTCGCAGCAAAGATCCACAAAAAGGCCCGGCCAAGGGGGTGTCCTCATTGACCAGCCGGCGGCACCAGGTTGTCGTGGTCGGCGGTGGCTTCGGTGGGGTCAACGCGACGACGGCCCTCGCTCGAGCCGACGTGGACGTCACGATCGTCGACCGGACCAACCATCACCTGTTCCAGCCGCTGCTGTACCAGGTCGCCACCGGGATCCTGTCCGAGGGCCTGATCGCCCCGGCGCTCCGCGGTGTCATCAAGAAGCAGGCCAACGCGCGGGCGTTGCTGGCCGACGTCAAGCGACTGGACCTGGAGCAGAAGGTCGTCCACGCGCTCGCAGCGGACGGCCGCATGCTGCCGCTGCCGTACGACACGCTCGTCGTCGCGGCCGGAGCGACGCACGCGTATTTCGGGCGGGACGAGTGGGCGGAGTTCGCGCCCGGGATGAAGACCCTGGAGGACGCCCGACACCTGCGCAGCCACATCCTGTCCGCGTTCGAGATGGCGGAACTGGCCGCCGACCCGGCGGAGCGGGCCCGTTACCTGACCTTCGTGGTCGTCGGCGCTGGGCCGACCGGGGTCGAGCTGGTCGGCCAGGTGGCCGAGTTGGCGCACAAGGTGCTGCCGAGGGAGTACCGCTCGGTTGACACCACCGAGGCCAGGATTCTGCTGGTCGAGGCGGCCGGGGCGGTGCTCGGGCCGTTCCACCGGAAGCTGCAGCGCTACACGCAGAAGCGGCTGGAGAAGATGGGTGTCGAGGTACGGCTGAACACCATGGCGACCGGCATGGACGGCGACAGCATCACGGTCAAGGGCTCGGCGGGGGAGGAGCGCATCCCGGCCCGGACGAAGATCTGGGCCGCCGGCGTGCAGGCCTCGCCGCTGGCCCGGATGCTGGCCGAAGCCAGCGGCGCGGAGACCGACCGGGCCGGCCGGGTGGCGGTGCTGCCCGACTGCACCCTGCCCGGGCGCCCCGAGGTGTTCGCGATCGGCGACATGGTGTCGCTGAACAAGCTGCCCGGTGTGGCCCAGCCCGCGATCCAGGAGGGCAAGTACGTCGGCAAGGTCATCCGGTCCCGGCTGAAGGGTGAGGACGTGGCGCCCTTCAAGTACTTCGACAAGGGCAGCATGGCGACGATCGGCCACCTGCACGCGGTCGCCGACGCCCGTGGCATCCGGTTCACCGGCGTGATCGGCTACACGATGTGGGGTTTCATCCACGTGCTCTACCTCATCGGCTGGGGCAACCGGCTGGGCGCCATGTACAACTGGGCGCGTGCACTGACGTTGACGAGGGGCCGGCCGCACCGGGTGATCGCCTACGAGGCGGCGCACTACGAGATCACCCACGAGGTCACCCCGGAGGACGTCGGCCGAGAGTTCCGCAGCGTCTCACCGGCTCCGCCGCTCGCTCAACCGGGGCTTGCTCAACCCGGGCTTGCTCAACCGGGGCTTGCTCAACCGGGCCATGTGAGGTCCAGTTCGAGCCAGTGAGCCAGGTCCTTGATCTCGCGGTGCACCGCCGCGGTCATGGCCTTGTCGACGGCGCCTGCGGTAGTGGATCAGCCGGTCGAACGGGGATAGCAACGCCGCCCGCCCGGAGAACGGCTGGCCCACCTGGGACGGGTCGACGCGCCAGGTGCGCGTCAACCGCGGGGCGACCAACAGGGCCAGGGTCGCGGCGAAGGGCACCAACCAGGCCGCCCTGGCGGCGAGCCAGCCTGCACCGGGTTCCGTGTGCAGTCCGGTCAGCGGCCTGCCGCCGGCCAACCATGCCATCGCGACGGTGACCACGAGCAATGCCACCTGGTGCCAGAGGTAGATCGGCAGCGCGGCCCGGTTGACAGCACCGACGGCGCGGTTTGGGTGGCGGCGCAGCCACGGCAGCGCGAGCACCACCGCGCCCGCCTGCGCGATGGCGAGCGCCACGCATGCCAGCGATGGCGGGTTGAGGTTGGACCGGCCGGCACCGGGCATGCCGACGGCGCTGCCCGGGTAGCCGGCAGCGACCAGCGCGACGACCGCCGCGGTGCCGCCGACCAGCAATGCCCACCTGGTACCGCGACCGCCCAGCCGCCCTTCGGCCAATGCGACGCCCAGCGAGTACGGGACGAGCCACGCCGCGCACACCGTCAGCGGAAGGAGCCCGGCCCCCAGGTCGGCGCCGGCCACGACCGCCACCGCGGCCGCCACGGGCGGTGCGGGCCCGGCCCGGCGGATCACCGTGGTGATCACGCGGGTGAGAGCGGTGAGCGCCAGGTACGGCAGCAGAAACCACAGCGGGCTGAGCGCCAGGGTCGCGACCGTGCCCAGCGTCGTGGACGGCACACCGGCGACGGCGCCGACGGACAAGGTAACCGCAAGCAGGCCGACCAGCGTCGCCACCGGGTGGCGCAGCCGGGCCATCCTGGCCTGACCGCTCGACGTGGCTGCCGAGCCGGAGCGGGCCGCGGCAAAGCCGGCAGCGAGGAAGACCGGCCCGAGGGTCTGCAGCAGCCAGGTCAGCGGCTCCAGGCCGGGCATGGTGGCCAGCGGGCTGGCCACCCGCAGCGCACCGTCCTGGCCGAACACGATCGCGGTGACCAGCCAGTGTCCGAGCACGATCCCGGCGATCGCCACCGCGCGAACGGCGTCGATGCCCGGATCTCTTGGGCCCGGATCTCTTGGGCCCGGCTCTCGTGGGCCCGGATCTCGTGGGCCGGGGTCCCTGCCGCCGGTCACCGGGTCACCACCTCGGCCAGGGCGGCCAGGGTGGCCGAGCCGGGAGCCAGGTAGCCGTCGTGTCCGGCCACGCCCTCGGTGGGCAGCGGGAACGCGCCCAGCGACGCGGCCGCTGGGCGCTTGCCGTGGCCGAGATCGAGCAGCCGGATCTGCGGAACGTGGCGGATCCAGTCGTCGGCCGCGAGCGCGGACCAGATCCGCGCTCCGGTGTGCAGGTCGGCGGCCCGATCCGCGCCCATGCCGGGTGCACCCAGCGCGACAAGGTCGGTCACCTGCGGTGGCGCGGAACGGGCGGCGAGGCCGACGACCACGCCCCCATAGCTGTGCCCGACCACGGTGATCCGCGCCGCCGGGTGGCGCGCGGCAACCCGGGCCAGGAACTGCGCCAACTTGAGGGCGCCCTGCCGCGCAGGCCGCTCGCGCAATGCGTCGAGACTCAGTCCCGCCGGCGGGTCGTACCCGAGCCAGGCAACCACGGCCACTCGTCCGCCGGGGTCGGCGGCCCGCGCCGCGCCGTAGATGGCGCGCGCCTGCACCGCCAGCGCCCGCCGCGCGACACCGCCGAGGCCGCGGTCGAAGTCCCGTAGTGTCGAATCGACGCCCGGCACCAGCAGGGCGATCCGGTCCGCGGTGTCGAGGTCGCCGACCACCTCCACCACCGTGCCGTCACCGTGCTGGTTGAACGCGAGGAACCGGCGGCCAGCGGACACCCAACCCGTGTACGGCTCACCCGCCGCCTGCATCGCCGCCGCGCTCGCGGCGTACGACTCGGCGTACGACTCGGCGGGCGACTCGGCGTACGACTCGGCGGGCGCGGTATGTGGCGGCGACGCGCCGTCCGCCGGCAGGTGCGGTCCGAGCAGGGCCGCGCCGACCACGGCTGCGGCGATGATCTCTCGCGTCATGCCTGGCAGGGTGCGGCGGCAAGTGCCGCCTGGGCATCCGACCTGGGCGCCGTTCCCGCCCTGCTACCAGGGACCTATTCGCCCGCCGCCACGAGGCCGGTCTCATACGCCAGAACGACGGCCTGTGCCCGGTCGCGCAGCGACAGCTTGCCGAGAATCCGACCGACGTGGGTCTTCACGGTCTGCTCGGCGACCACGAGGTCCGCGGCGATCTCGGAGTTGGAGCGGCCCCGCGCGATCAGCCGCAGCACCTCGGTCTCCCGCGGCGTCAACGCGTTGAGCGCCGTTGGGCGGGGCCGGTCGCGCCCCGGCCGCGCGGCGAACTCGGCGATCAGCCGGCGGGTGACCGACGGCGCGAGCAGCGCTTCGCCGCTGGCGACCACGCGGACGGCGTGTACCAGGTCGGCCGCCGGCGCATCCTTGAGCAGGAACCCGCTCGCACCGGCACGCAGCGCCTCGTAGACGTAGTCATCAAGGTCGAACGTGGTGAGGATGAGCACCCGCGGCCCGCCTTCGCCGGGTCGGCCGGCCAGCAGCCGCCGCGTCGCGGCAAGCCCGTCGAGCACCGGCATCCGCACGTCCATCAGCACCACGTCCGGGTCGAGCCGGCGTGCCTCGCGCACCGCCTCCTCGCCGTCCGCGGCATCGCCGACCACAACCAGGTCGGGCTGAGCGGCAAGCAGCGCACCGAAGCCCTGGCGGACCATGGCCTGGTCGTCGACGATCAGTACCTTGATCACAGCATGTCCCGTCGGTCGTCGTCCGGCAGGACGGCCGTCACCGCGAAGCCGCCGTCTTCGGTGGGACCAGCCTGGAGCGCGCCGCCGAGCAGTGCAGCGCGCTCTCGCATCCCGGCGAGCCCGTGCCCGGCGCCCCGCGTGGCGTCATTGCCGCGGGCGCCGGGCCCGTTGCGTATCTGCACCTGGATCGCGCCGTCCCCGCCGTCCACCCTGACCTGCACCGCCGCACCCGGCGCATGGCGGGCGGCGTTGGCCAGAGCCTCCTGCACGATGCGGTAGGCGGTCAGGCCCGCGGGGCCACCGGCGTCGGGATGCGGCGGCAGCAGGTCGAGGCTGACCGCCATGCCGGCTCTGGCCGCGGCCGCTACGAGTTCGGCAAGGTCGGCCAGGGTGGGCTGCGGCGCCGTCGGCGCCGACGTGCCGTCGCTGCGCAGCACGGTGAGCAGCCGGCGCATGTCGGCGAGGGCCGCCCGAGCCGAGGCGGCGATCGCGGTGAACTCGTCGCGCACCGGATCCGCCATGGCCGGCAGCCGGTACGGTGCCGTCTCACCCTGCACGGCGATCATCGACATGTGATGGGCGACGATGTCGTGCATCTCCCTGGCGATCCGGGTCCGCTCCTCGAGCGCCGCCCGGCGAGCCTGTTCCAACTCGTTGCGCTCGGCCTGTTCGGCGAGGGCCGAACGGGCCAGCCGGTTGCGGCGGACCAGGTCGCTGAGCACCAAGATGGTGACTACCAGCAGGACCACTCCGACGACGCTGTCCCGGTGGACGAAGGTGACGACCGGTATCAGCGTGAACAAGCCGATCCAGCACCGCGTGGCCGGGTCGGCGCGCAGTCCGACGACCGCGAGCACGACCAACGTGTTGATCACTTGGACCGGGCTCCACGGCCACGGCTCGTCCGAGCCGGCGTTGAACGTGCCGGCGAAAAGCGCCAGGTAGGACAGCCGCCAGCCCCACAACGGTCGCCTGAAGACCACCGCGAGCGGCACCGCGGTCGCAATTGCGATCAGCCAGGCCGAGGCCATCGGCAGCGCCCGGCCACGGGCGTCGGAGAGGTATTCCACGTTGGCGCTGCTGTACGCGACAAGGAGCACCACCGCGACCGGCGCCGCGTACCGGTTGAACCGCCGCCAGCGCGCCGGCATTCGCATCGCCGGGTAGTCCGGCCCCGTGGCGATGCGGTGTAGACCGGCCAGCGCGGCATCGGCGAGGTTGGCCATCATCCGCAGGTTACGGCGCCAGACGGCCTCGCGGATGACCCTTCGGAGCCATCCCTGGCGTCGTACTCAGGTACCAGGGCCTACCCCGCCCTGGCCCCTACGGAGTTCCACCAGCCGAGTGCGCGGCGACAGCCATCGCGGGACTGCCTGCGGTTGGTGTCGTAGGCGTCGCCCCACCGGCGGTGCCGGACCCACCGGGACGCTCCCGAAGAGATGGCCCAGCCGGCAAGGATTGCCGCCTCGCCGACTCACACCGTCCCCGCCGCCGTGGCGAGCAGCGGGTCAGAGCGACCGGGCCGCACTCAGATGGGTGAGCACGGCCAGCACGCGCCGGTGGCCGTCCTCGGTGTCGGGCACGTCGAGCTTGGTGAGCACGTGGCGCACGTGCGCCTCGACGGTGCGTTCACTGAGGTAGAGCCGTTTGGCAATGCCGGCGTTGGTCAGTCCTTGGGCCATCAGTTCGAGACGGTGTGTTCGCGGTCCGTGAGGGTGGCGAGCGGGTCGTTGTCGCCGCGCGCCGAGACCAGGCCCGCCACCACGTGGGGGTCGAGCGCCGATCCGCCCCGGGCGATGCGTTCCGCGGCGGCGAGGAAGTCGCCGACCTCCAGCACCCGGTCCTTGAGGAGGTATCCGAAGCCGCCGAGCTTGACCAGCTGCACCGAGTGGGTTGTCTCGACGTGCTGGGAGAGCACCAGCACGCCGAGGTCGGGGTACTCCTGCTTGAGCTCGCGGGCCGCCCGAGCCCCCTTCGTCGGTGAAGGTCGGGGGCATGCGGATGTCCACGACGACCAGGTCCGGGTGGCTGGCGGCGACCGCGGCGAGCAGGCCGCCGGCGTCGCCCAGGGCGGCGACCACCTCACGGCCGGCGTCCCTGAAGAGCCGGGCCAGGCCCTCGCGTAGCGGGACCTGATCTTCGGCGATCACGACTCGCATGGCAGCTCCGCGGTCAGCGTGGTGCCGGCGCCGGGTGCGCTGTCGATACGCAGGGTGCCGCCGAGGGCGGCCACCCGGTCGGCCAGGCCGTGCAGGCCGGAGCCCTGAACCAGCCCGCCGCGGCATCGACACCGTCATTGCCTCACGGCTGCTGTCGGCTGCACTCGGAATTCCGGCATTCGTCATCGACGGCGTTCCGGTGTCGGGGCAGGTGTTCGCCCGTAGCCGGGATCGCGCTGACCCTGGTCGCCGTGGCGCTGCTGATCTGGCCGCGCCGGACGGCGGTCACCGCGTAAAGCACGGCATCAGCTCGGCTGCTGATCACTCCGTACGTTTGACTGGAGGTAATCGCGATGACGAGTGCGGTTGCGGGAGTGCGGCCTTCGCCCGAGCTGGTCAGGACCAGCCGTGGGCTGGTGGCAAGGCTTTTGATCGGAGGCCTCTGCGGGCTGGCCTGGGCGGCCGGCCTGCGGGGCATGATGGCCGAGGTCGCGGGTTCGCAGTCGCACGTCCACTGGGTCGGCACGTTCGGCTGGATCCTGCTGCCTGGCGTCCTCGTCGGGGCGTTGCTCGGTTGGGCCTCGCATCTTCGTGCGACGGGCGGACGCCGCGGGTGGCGGTGGCTGGCGCTGTGGCCGCTGCTGTTCGCCGCGCTGCTGTTCAGCAACCCGATGGACATGGCCGCGATCCTCGAGGACGGGGTCGGGGGCGGCGCGATCGCGATCCCGCTGATCGGTATGGCCGGCGGGTTCGCGCTGTCGGGTCGGGGTCCGCTCTGGGCGCGCTTGGCCTGCGGCCTGCTGCCCCTCGCCACCATCCCGGCTTGGGCTTTGACGGCGGGCCTTGTCGGTGGTCCGGGGCTGGCATTGAGCACGCCGCGCGGCGCGTGGGTGGCCGCCTACCTCTGGTCGTTCGTCGCCGTGTTGGCGCTGGCCAGTGCGATCCCGCACCTCTCGATCGGGTCCGCGGTCGGCGCGGTCGGCGCGGTCGGCCGGTCCGGGGCGCTGCGGCTGGTGGCGGCCGGCGCGGTGGTCGGCCTCGCCTGGGCCTGCGCCCTGCGCGAGTACATGGCCCAGCTCGCCGGACCGGAGTCCAGCGTCACCTGGCTGGGCACCCATGGCGCTGTGTGCTCATTCCCGGTGTGGTGATCGGGGCGCTGCTCGGCTGGGCGGAGCACCGGCGCCGCCTCGGTCACCGCCGCGGGCAACGCTCGCTGGTCTTCGTGCCGCTGCTGTTCCCGGTCGCGGCCCTGTCCCTGCCCGGCGCCATCACCACCCTGCTGACCACCGGTCAGGGCAGTGGCGCGATCGGGCTGGTGCTGTTCGGCATGCTCGGCGGCATCGCGCTCGTCGGCCGCGGACGGCCGCGGACTGCCGTGGGTGCGCCTGGTGTGCGGCGTGGTCGCCTTCTCCCTGGCGCCGCTCGCCTTCTTGGGCCCGCCCTTTCGCCCGGAGCTGGATCCGAGCACGCCCCTCGGCGCGTGGGTCGCCACCTTGTTCTCGGCGCTGTACCTCGTCCTCGTCGTGGCTTGCGCGGTTCCTCGTGGACGCCGCCGGCCGGTGAATGGAGGCGTTGGTGCGTAACGCGCGGGCTGCAGCCATCGTGACCTGGGTCTATGCCGCTGCCTACGGGCTTGCCGCAATCCTGGTTTCGATCTTCTTCGGCCAGCGGGGACGGCTGCCGTCGCTCTGGGGCCTGTTCGACATGTGCGGCGGGCCCTGGTCGACCCGGTGGTTTGACCACACCTTGTCCTGCTCTTGATCGGGTCCCGGTCGTCACCCTGCTTGTGGCTTGTTCGGCGTGGCCGATATGGCGGGGGTCACGGGCGTGGACGCAGCGGTGCGGGAACGGTCTCACCGTGCCGACAACTGACGTTCAGTAATTGTCCGCAGGCAGCCATGGTCGCGCTGCATCGCAAGCGGCGCGTCCGACATCCAGGAGGTCTGGGCGGCCGTCCCGAGTCAAGTCCACCGGTCCGGCCGGTTGCGGTACCTACT
>DASXTS010000017.1:0-3942 GCA_036505275.1 Pseudonocardiaceae bacterium | reverse complement strand
GGCGTTGTTGACCAGGATGTCGATCCGGCCGAAGCGGTCGACGGTACCGTCGACGACGGCGTCGATGTCGGCCTGGCTCATCACGTCGCCCTGCAGGAAGACCGCGCGGTCACCGGCGTCGAACTCCTTCAGGGCCTGCTCGCCCTTGTCCTTGTTCCGGCCGTTGATCGCCACCTTGGCGCCTTCCCGCAGGTAGGCCTCGGCGATCCCACGGCCGATGCCACGCGTGCCGCCGGTGATGAGCGCGACCTTTCCCTCGAGTTGCATGACCGCCACTCCTCCTTCGTCGGTCCGGATTGCGGTGCGTCGACCGGTTTGCGAGTGGCATCCGAGCCTACGTGCCCGCCTGCGGCATTACTAGTCACGGCCTGCAGTTACTTGGCGATCGCGACCGACCGCCGCACGAAACGCCGCCACGACGGCGCAGGCCTGTTCGAAGTTCTCAACGGCATCATCGAGGACCGGTAGCCGGAGCCTGACGTCGGTCACGCCGGCCGCGGTCAGGGCCGGCACGCCGGCGATCGTCCGCGTGACGTCCAGCGCGCCGTCGGCGCGCGTCACCGCAGGCAGGAAGCCCACGACCTGCAACCCCGTTGGGTCGCGTCCGGCGCGGTCCAGCGCTTGGCGCATCTGGGCGATGCCCGTCCGGAGATCTGCTGCCGCGGCGCCCCAAGGAATCCAGCCGACGCCGAAGAGAGCCAGGCGGCGGACGACACGCGGATTGACGGTGCCACTGACCCAGATCGCCACACCGCCCGGCTGAATCGGCTTCGGCATCATGTGGATCCGCTCGAACGTCAGCCGGGCCGAACTGAAGCTGGCGCGAGGCTGAGACCAGAGGCCTCGGCAGACCGCCAAGGTGTCGTCCAGCGCGTCGCCGCGGCGCTCGAACTGGAGCCCGGCGGCGTCATACTCCTCCCGTTGCCAGCCGACACCCACGCCGAGGTCGAGCCGCCCGCCCGACAGCACGTCGAGGGTGGCGGCGGTCTTCGCCAGGACCACCGGCCGGCGCAAGGCGGCGATGAGGATATTCGTCGCGAGGCGGATCCGTGACGTTCGGCCGGCCAGCAGGGAGAGCAGCGTCATCGGCTCCAGCCAGTGGCCGTCCGGACCCGTTGGCTGCATGCCGCCCGCCTGACCACCGATCTCCGGTCGCCCGTATGCGTCCAGGTTCTCACCGAACACCACGTGGTCGGGCACCGCCAGCCGGTCGACTCCCGCCCGGTCGAGCGCCTCTGCCTGGCCAATGACGTGTCGCCATCCGCCGGGATCTGTTGCGGAGTACGACTTCAGCGGCGTCGAGAGCTGAATGCCGGGGACTGCCGGCGCCGAGGTTGGCCCGGTTGCCGTCATCGGCGGATATCGAGAGATACTAAATGCACGCTTCAGTAAGCTACTCGGGCTCACCACAACCAGCACGCGCGTAGGACGGAGCAGGTCGATGACCCGTGCGCGGCAGGCCGGCGTACGACAGGCTGCGGTGGGGAGCAAGGCACGTTCGCGGCTGCAGCCGGCGCCTGCCGACCATGTCCGAGACCGCGTCCCGGGCTGCGCCGTCCGGGGGCGACAGCGTGGCTGACCGCGCTCGGGTGGTTGTGATATCGGGCGGCGGCACGGGCATCGGCGCCGCGTGTGGCCGACGCCTGCTGGCCGACGGCTTCCGCGTGCTGCTCACCGGGCGCAGGGCCGATGTGCTCGCCGAGAGCGCGGCCCGGCTGCGCGACGCCCAGCCTGGTGGCACGGTGCTGCACCATCGCGCCGACGTCACCAATCCCGACGAGGTCGGCACGCTTGCCGCGCGGGTGCGCGAGGAGTTCGGCCGGGTGGACGCGATCGTCAACAACGCTGGCGCCAGCGCGCCGCCGTACGGAGACGACCTGCGCGAACTCGTGCGGGTCTGGACGATGGCATACCTCGCGAACACGGTCAGCGCCGTCCTACTGACCAGCGCGCTGGAGCCCCTGCTCACCTCGCCTGGCGGGCGCGTGGTGCTCGTCGGTTCGCTGGCCGCGCGGACCGGAAACGCGTCACCGGCATACGTCTGCGCGAAGGCAGCCCTCGAGGGCTACCTGCACGCGACCGCGGCACGCCTCGGCCAGCAGGGCGTGACGGTCAACCTGGTCGCGCCGGGGTATACCGAGAACACCGAACTGATCGCGGGCCGGATCTCGCCGGAGCGCCACCGACGCCTGGTCGGCACCATCGCCCTCGGCCGCCCTGGCCAGCCGGAGGAGGTGGCCGCGGCGGTCGCCTTCCTGTGCACGCCGGAGGCTGGCTACATCACCGGGCAGATCCTCGGCGTCGACGGCGGCTACACCCCGTGGCGCAGCGGCTGACCGGACGCTGTCCTTGGTTACAAGATGCGTCGTACAGTAAGGCCCGGCTCGCAGCGCCGGCCCGTTGCGGGGGTGCCGCTGGAGGCGTCGATGCCACACCGAGATCGAGTCGCCCGGGCGGCCGGGCTCTTCGCGGCGTGGTCGAGCGGCGACGTCGACGCGCCCCGTGCCTTCCTCACCGAGGATGCCGTGCTGGACGACGTGATCGGCGGCGTCCATCGTGGCTGGTCCGCCATTCGTGCCTATTTCCAGCATGGTCTGGACCGCTACCCCGACCTGCGACTCGTCCCGACCGGGGACTTCTGGTATCGCGACGACGGTCTGGCCCTGACGTGGGTCATGTCGGCCAGCGTCCGGGACGACTCGTTCGGCGCCGAGGCGAGGGGGCTGCGCTGGGCGGCGCGGGGCATGAGCTATCTGGTCTTCGACGGCGACCTGGTGGCGCACGAGGTCGACTACCACGACGCCGGCGAGCGGCAGCGTTCGATCGAGGCCCAACTGCGGGAACGACAGGCGGAACGTCCGGTACCTGGAAAGGTGATCTTCGGTTCCGCTGATACCTGAAACCGAAGCGAGACGTCAGAAAGGCTAGTGACGCTATCTAGGTGGTCGCTACAGTTAGTCGCCGATCTGGTGGCCCGAGCAGGGCTCTAGGCGACGCCGCCATGAGGTCGCCACTCACAACCTCATAGAGGAGGTAGCTGGTGATGCAGCGTTGCAGGAGTTGGATCGCCCCGCTCGCGGTTCTGGCGATCGCCATCTCGGCCTGCGGTGGCGGTGGCAGCTCTGGCACTGGCGGAGGCGGCACTGCCGGCGCAGGTGGCGGAGGAGGCGGCGCGGGGGTCGATGCCTCGAAGGCGGCCGTGCAGAAGTGGCTCCAGGAGCCGAAGACCATTCCTCAGACCACGCCGCTGAAGTCCAAGCCCGAGTCCGGTAAGACGTTCGTCTGGCTGAAGTGCGCCGACGTCAACCAGTGCTCTGACCTGGCCGACGGGTTCAAGGCCGCGATCGCTGCCATCGGCTGGAACTACAAGGAGCTCAGCTACAAGTCGGCCGACCCCGCCACGCTCGTCACAGCCATGAAGCAGGCGCTGGACTTCAAGCCGGTCGCCGTCGGGCTGACCGGCCTGCCGCGGGCGGTCTGGGAGAGCGCGGTCCCGGACTACAAGGCGGCCGGCGTCAAGATCGTGACCGGCTACCTCGGCCCGACGCAGTACGACGACACCGTCATCGGCCAGGTCGGCGGGCCCAAGGACGTCAACGAGTACGGCCAGATCATCGGCAACTGGGTGGTCGCCGACTCCAACGGCGCCGCCAACATCCTGCTCCAGGAGGTCAACGACTTCCCGATCCTCAAGGACTACGTGACCGGCTTCAAGGACGTCGTGAGCAAGAACTGCCCGAACTGCAAGGTCACCGAGCTGAACAACACCATCCCGCAGGTCGGTGGTGGCCAGATCGTGCCGGCCATGATCGCGGCGATGCAGAAGGACCGCAACATCAAATACGTGTCAACCGTCAACGGCCCGTTCGTGACCGGTCTCCCGGCGGCTCTGCAGGCCGCGGGCCTGACCAACGTCAAGATCTGCGGCGAGAGCGGTGACGT
>DASXTS010000016.1:0-2583 GCA_036505275.1 Pseudonocardiaceae bacterium | reverse complement strand
GGACGAATGGGACGCCAAGCAGGCCGACTACGACAAGGCCGTGGCGCGGGAGAAGAAGGTCGACGAGGTCATGCGGGCCCGCCTGCAGCCGGAGAAGGTGGAGTCCACCTCCCCTGCGCGTCCCCGTGGTCCCGAGGTGATTCGGCACGTCGAGCCGTTCGAGACCCAGGAGGAGCTGGTCCGCAGCCTGTGGAACCACGGCTCCTTCGACGAGAAGGACACCATCAGCCGCGCCCTGAGCGCGGTGGACGCCGCGCCGAGGCACCTAGTGGACGCGGGCAAGGAACGCCTGCACGACCTGCTTCACCTGGACAACCGGCACGCGCCCCTGATCGCCCGGCACGTGCTGCTCACCGGTTCCCCCGAGTACCACGAGCAGTTCCGCGAGTTCGTCGCCTCCCGCGGCACGTACGTGGGTGAGGCAATGCGTGCCGCGATGTCCCTCACGGACGCCAACGGTGGATATCTCGTGCCATTCACGCTGGACCCAACCGTGATCTTGACCAACGCTGGCAGTGCGAACCCGTTCCGTGCCATCTCCACCATCAAGACCATCGGCACGGACGACTGGAACGGCGTCACCAGCGCTGGCGTGAACGCGGAGTGGACCGCTGAGGGCGTGGAGGCCGCGGACGCCAGCCCCGGCTTCGGCCAGCCGAAGATCACCCCGAAGAAGGCCGACGCGTGGGTGTTCGGCTCCTACGAGGTCCTCGCCGACTCCGGCTTCGCTTCCGAGCTGGGTCGACTGCTGGCCGACGCGAAGGACCGCCTCGAGGCCGCCGCGTTCGCCACCGCCAACACCGGCGCCACCATCCCCCGCGGTGTCGTCGCCGCCGTGGGCGCGGTCACCGCGAGCATCGTGGCCGCGCAGACCACCAACAGCTTCGGCGTCAACGACGTGTACAACGTCAGCGACGCGCTCCGGCCGAGGGACGCCTCCCAGGCGTCGTGGGCCGCGAACAAGAAGTACTACTCCCTGATCCGCCGCTTCGACACCGCCGGCGGCTCAGCGTTCTGGGCCAACCTCGGCATGGGCGTCCCGTCCCTGCTCCTGGGCCAGCCTCAGTACGAGGCCTCGGCCATGGTCGGCGTGGTCACCACAGGCGCCAACTGCCTGCTCGTCGGAAACTTCGCCGAGTACTACATCGTCGACCGCGTGGGCATGTCGGTGATCTACGACCCGATGGTCAAGTCGTCCAACTTCCGCCCGACCGGACAAGGTGGCTGGTACGCATTCTGGCGTGTTGGAGCCGATGTTGTCGACCCGGCTGCTTTTCGGCTACTTCAACTCAACAGCACGGCCGCCTACACCCCGCTGGGGTAGTACAACTGAACCGAAATGGCGTCATTCGCTGACGCTTTGGGAAATGGGTAGAATGGTGAAGCCGGAGAGCAGCCACTCTCCGGCTTCAGCCGAGCACCTGTGCGAGAGGTACCCGACATGCCCCAGTATAAGAAGGATCAACCCTGCGTTGAGGACTGCGGTCGGCTCGTTGGCCCGCGCGGTGCCAGAGGGCGATGCCAAGTCTGCAACCAGCGCATCCGGCGCGCGGACCGCAGGGCCAACCCGCTCCCATGCTCGGTTGCGGGCTGCGCGGGGAAGGTCGTCAACGCTGGGACCGCCGTCTGCGACATGCATCGCAGCCGGATGCGTCGTTCGGGCGACGCGGGGGAACCGACACGACGGATTGGTCGCCGCGGAGACGGTTATATCCGCAAGGATGGCTACCGGCTGATTGCGCGCGTCTCTGAGCACCGGCTAGTCATGGAACGGCTCTTGGGCCGTCCGTTGACACAGTACGAAACTGTGCACCATCGCAACGGCCAGCGGTCGGACAACCGGACGGATGGCCCACTGCGGGATTGGCGCTCGGGAAACTTGGAGCTCTGGAGTAAACGTCAGCCACCTGGACAGCGTGTGGCGGACAAGGTCGCATTCGCCATCGAGTTGCTGCGCGAGTACGCACCCGAGGTGCTTGCCGAAGACCACAGGGAGAGTCGATGACCCCGAACGAGATGACCATGGCCGAGGTCCCGGCCCCGCCCGGCGGGCAGTCGCAGGGCCAGCCGGAGCCGTCGGCCGCCGAGCTGCGGCGATGCAGGCCGCGGGCAACACCCCGGCCGGATTGGAGTGACCGTGGGACTGGTGACCAACGACAAGGCAGTGGTCGCGGACGGCGTGACCCTGGTGGATGCGCACACGCTCCTGGACGAGTCGCATCCGCTGGTGATGAAGCATTCGCAGGCGTTCCGGCCGGTGGCCCCGGCTGCGGACGAGGGCGAGGCCCGTTCGAGCGCTGCGTTCGCTGACCCGTCACTTCAGGTCGCGCCGAAGCCCGTCAAGGCCACGACCAAGCCGGTCGTGGAGACGCCCGCGGTGGTGAAGTCGAAGTAACTCCGTCGCCCCCGGTATGCGCGCCGTGGGGAAGGAAGGCCCCGGATCCCAGGTTCGGGGCCTTCCGCCTACCTGGGAGAAGAAGATGAAGACGTACGTATTGATCTGGCAGCCAGACGATGGCCCTTCCGAGGCGCTCGCGCTCAATGAGCGGGTGACCTTCGCCGGAACAGAGGGTGTCTTCCGAC
>DASXTS010000015.1:0-6654 GCA_036505275.1 Pseudonocardiaceae bacterium | reverse complement strand
AGGACCGCAGCCGATGGGATCGGGCCTTGATCCAGGAGGGCCAGGCGATCGTCCGCCGGTGCCTTCGCCGCAACCAACCCGGCGCATATCAGCTCCAGGCCGCCATCAACGCCGTGCATGCGGACGCTGCGAGCGTCGAGGCGACCGACTGGTCGCAGATCGTCGCCCTGTACGACCAGTTGCTCGCGGTCGCCCCCACGCCGGTCGTGGCCCTCAACCGCGCCATCGCCATCGGCGAGGTGCAGGGCCCCGCCGCCGCCCTGGCGTTGGTGGACGAGTTGGACCTGGACAACTACCACCCGTTCCACGCCACCCGAGCCGATCTGCTTCGACGGCTGGGCCGGAACGGCGAGGCCGCGGCCGCCTACCGGCGTGCAGCCGCCATGGCGCCGACCGACGCCGAGCGGGACTTCCTCAGGCTCGGCGGCCGAGCTTCGCGCTGAGCGAACCGGGTGACGCGGTGGCCATCAGGCGGATGTCAGCAGGTCTGGGAACCTGGGACCTCCGCCTCCTCCCGGGTGGGTACCCGGGGCTCGGAGTGTCATGGCAGTGCTGCCAGGATCTCGATCAGCGCGGTCGTGGCGGGTGGGTCTGGCGGGTCGCCGTACGTGGCGGCATAGATCTGGCGTGCGCTGTCGGACATCATGACATTGGGGCAGCCATCATAGGAGAACTGACCCCCCGAGTATCGAAGGAGCACCAGCCATGTCACTCGCCCGCGTCCAATTCTTCTCCATCTCGCTCGACGGTTTCGGCACCGGCGAAGGTCAGAGCCTCGACGCACCGTTCGGCCACGCCGGCGAGAGGCTGCACGAGTGGATGTTCGACACCCGGTGGTGGAACGAGAGGGCCGGCAAGCCCGGCGGCACCGGCGGCATCGACGATGCCTTCACGCGGCTGCACGATGTCGGGATCGGTGCCGAGATCATGGGTGCGAACAAGTTCGGCCCGCCCGGATGGCAGGAGGACCCGGAGTGGAAGGGTTGGTGGGGTCCCAACCCGCCGTTCCACACACCGACCTTCATCCTCACCCATCACCCGCGCCCGTCGATCGAGATGGAGGGCGGCACGACGTACCACTTCATCGACGCTTCGCCTGCCGAGGCGCTGGAGACGGCCCGCGAGGCTGCGCGCGGCCAGGACGTACGCATCGGCGGGGGTCCCACCATGATCCGCGACTTCCTTGCTGCCGGGCTCGTCGACCACCTGCACATCGTGGTGGTCCCGATCCTGCTCGGCCGAGGCGTACGCCTCTGGGACGGACTGGAGGGCCTCGAGAAGGACTACGAGGTCGAGGCCACCTCCTCGCCCAGCGGTGTCACGCATGTGACGTTCACCCGTGCGAATGTCTGAACCGCCTCGGTCGAGAACCCGTGGCGTCATCGACCACTGGCTTCGACGACGTACGTAACAGGAGGTAGCCGGGGCTCACCTGCCTGAGCGCGGGACGACCAGGCCGGACTCGTAGGCCAGCACGACGGCCTGTGTCCGGTCGCGCAGCCCGAGCTTGCTCAGCACCCGGCCCACGTGGGTCTTGACGGTCTCCTCGCCGACGACGAGACGCCCGGCGATCTCGGTGTTGGACAGCCCCTCGGCGATCAGGCGGAGCACCTCGGTCTCACGCGGTGTCAGCGCCCCCAGCGTGGCCGCATGCGGTAACGGCCGGGGCCGCAGCCGCGCGAACTCGGCGATGAGCCGGCGGGTGACGGTCGGTGCCAGCAACGCATCGCCGGCGGCGACCACGCGCACGGCATCGAACAGCCGATCGGCGGTCACCGCCTTGAGCAGGAAGCCGCTGGCGCCGGCGCTGAGCGCGTCGTAGACGTGCTCGTCGAGGTCGAAGGTGGTCAGCACGAGAATCCGCGGCCGGTCGCCGTCGCCGGCCTCGGCGGTGATCTCCCGGGTCGCCTCGATGCCGTCCATGACCGGCATGCGCACGTCCATGAGCACCACGTCGGGGCGTAGCTCGCGACAGACCCGGATCGCCTCGGCGCCGTCGGCCGCGCTGCCGACCACGGTGAAGTCCGGCTGGGTGTCCAGCAGCACGCCGAACCCGGCTCGTACGACCTCCTGGTCGTCGACCACGACGATGCGCACCTGGGGCCGGGCGCTCAAGGGGCCGCCTCGACGGTGGGCAGCACGGCCTCGACGAGGAAGCCGCTGGCCGGCGCCGCTCCGGTCCAGAGCCTGCCGCCGACCATCGCGGCGCGCTCGCGCATGCCGAGCAGCCCGTGTCCGGCGGCCGGGACGTGGTCGTGCGGTCCTGGGCCGTTGTCGCGGACACGCAGCCGCAGGGCGTCGTCGAGGTAGTGGAGCTCGACGTCGACGGCGGCGCCCGGCGCGTGCCGGCGCGTGTTGGTCAGGGCCTCCTGGACGATACGGTAGGCGGTGAGCTCGATGCCTGGGCTCAGCGAGACGACGTGGCCGCGGACGATGAGGCGGGTGCTGGCGCCGCCAGCGTCCCGAGCCTCGTCGAGCAGCTCGTTGAGCTGCTCGAGCCCCGGCTGCGGCTTGCGGGTGCTCTCGGCTCCGGCATCCTCGCGCAGCACGCCCAGCAGGCGGCGCATCTCGGTCAGCGCCGTCCGGGCGGTGTCACCGATGGCGGCCAGGCGCTCGGCCCCCTGGGCGGGCATGCCGGATGTGGTCAGCCGCGCGATCTCCGCCTGCACGGCGATCATGGAGATGTGGTGGGCGACGACGTCGTGCAGCTCGCGGGCGATGCGCGCCCGCTCACCGCGGGTGGCGTGCTCCAGCAGCGTGTCCTCGATGGCCCGCCTGGACGCGTCGCGTTCGACCGTCTCGCCGCGGACCCGCAGGAGGTGGCGCCGCCCGAGCAGGTAGAGGACGGCAAGCTGGGCCACCGCGCCGGCACCGGTGAGCCGGTGACCACTGACGAGGGTCAGCGACGTCGCGGCCGTGATCGTCGCAGCCGCCGCCAGGACATTGCTACGAGCGAAGGCCAGCGGCACCGTGGTGCCCAGGCCCAGCAGCAGCACGGTGGGCAGGTCGGCGGAGTCGTCCCCGCCGGCGACCGCCTCGGTCATGGCGAGCAAGCCAAGGAACGCCCCAGCCGCCAGCGGCCATTCGGGCGCGCCCGTGACCCGTCGGTAGGCGCCGGTCACGCGGTGCAGCAGTGCGGTTGTCTGGCTCACAGCGACCATTGTCCAGGCAACCACACCGGCATGACGTCACCCACGGTCAGGAACTTGGGCGTCCCCCATATGAGGGACGTACCGGCGGCGTTGGTCACCATCACAAGGGACCCGAAGACGGCTCCGCGGCGTGACGACTCCGGCCCGGCCGCCTCGTAGCCTTCCCGCATGGACGCGACCATCGAAACTCGGAACCTGCGCAAGCGCTACGGGCGGACGGTTGCCGTCGACGACCTGTCGTTCACCGTCGCCCCAGGCCAGGTCACCGCCTTCGTCGGGCCAAACGGCGCCGGCAAGTCCACCACGATGCGCATGATCCTCGGGCTGGACGCGCCCGACGAGGGGACCGCGCTGGTCGGCGGCCAGCCCTACCAGCGCCTGCGCACCCCGCTGCGTGCGGTCGGGGCGCTGCTGGACGCCGCGGCGGTCCACCCGGGCCGCCGCGCCCGCGACCACCTGCGGTGGATGGCGCACGCGGGCGGCCTGCCCCGCCGGCGGGTGGAGGAGGTGCTCGAGCTCGTCGGGCTGGCCTCGGTGGCTGGGCGGCGGGCCGGCGGCTTCTCCCAGGGCATGCGCCAGCGCCTCGGCATCGCCGGTGCGCTGCTCGGCGACCCGCCGGTGCTCCTGTTCGACGAGCCGGTCAACGGGCTGGACCCCGAGGGCATCCGGTGGATCCGGGGCTTGCTGCGGTCCCTGGCGGCCGAGGGCCGTGCCGTGCTGGTGTCCAGCCACCTGATGAGCGAGCTGGAGGGCGGCGCCGACCAGCTCCTCGTGATCGGCCGCGGTCGGCTGATCGCCGACACCAGCGTGCGCGACCTGCTCGCCGCCGCGTCCGAGGACCGGGTCCTCCTGCGCACCGCCAGGCGCTCGGAGGCCATGACGCTGCTGGCCAACGCCGGCGCCACCGTGGCCGCCACCGACCGCGAGGCGCTGACCGTCTCGGGTCTGCGCGCCGAACGCATCGTCGCCCTGCTGAGCGAGCGTGGCCTGCCCTTCTCGGAGGTCGCCCCGCACCGCGCTTCGCTGGAGGAGGCGTACATGGAGCTCACCCGGGGTGCGGTCGAGTTCCACACCTCCACGGGACGGGAGACGTGATGGCCACCACCAGGACGTACCGCCCCGCGGTGCCGGCCGGCCGCGACGGCTTCGGCCGGCTCCTCCTGGCCGAGTGGACCAAGCTCAGGTCGGTGCGCAGATGGGTCTTGGGCCTGCTGGCCGCGGCCGTGCTGACGATCGTGATCAGCCTGCTCGCGGCGGCGGGCAGCGGCACCGACGCCAACCAGGAACCCAACTTCGTGGTCGGGCCGGACGGACAGCCGGTGGTGGACGACTTCCACTTCGTCCACCAGCCGCTGTCCGGTGACGGCAGCGTCACCGCCCGGGTGCTCACCCAGGAGCACAGCCACCAATGGGCCGGCGCCGGCGTCATGCTCAAGGAGATCGCCACGAGCGGGTCACCGTACGTCGCGATCATGGTGACCCCCCGGCATGGGGTACGGCTGCGGTCCAACTTCACCACCGACCTGCCCGGCAGCACGGACACCGTCCCGCGCTGGCTCAGGCTGACCCGCTCCGGCACCTCCGTCACCGGATACGAGTCGGCCGACGGCGTCGCCTGGCGCAAGGTCGGCACGGTCGACCTCCACGGGTTGCCGCAGTCGGTCGAGATCGGCCTGTTCGTCTCCTCGCCGCCTGAGGTTGTGATCGAGCGGCAGGCCGGCAGCACCTCGGTCGGCGGCCATCCCACCTCCGGCACCGCCACCTTCGACCATGTGCAGGTAGCGGCCGCGCGGCCGCAGCAGCCGGCGACCTGGGCCGATGAGGACGTGGGCCGGTCCCCCGCACGCGGCGAGGCGACCGAGACGGGCGGCACCTTCACGGTGACCGGGTCCGGCGAGATCGCGCCCAACCCACCGCCCGATGACGTGGTCCAGACCAGCCTCTTCGGAGCCTTCGTCGGACTGATGGCGATCGTCGCCGTGGGCGTGCTGTTCATCACCTCCGAGTACAAGCGGGGCATGATCCGGACGACCTTCGCCGCCAGCCCGAGGCGCGGCCGGGTCCTGGCCGCGAAGGCTATCGTGATCGGTGTCGCCACCTTCGCCGTCGGGATGGTCGCCAGCGTCACCGCGTTCCTCCTCGCCCAGCCGATCCTGCGGGAGAACGGCTTCGCGCCACCCGCCTTCCCGCGCCCGTCGCTGTCCGAGGGACCGGTGCTGCGCGCGGTCGTCGGCACCGCGGCGCTCCTGGCCGTCATCGCGGTGTTCAGCCTCGGCGCGGGCGCGCTCCTGCGCCGCAGCGCCGGCGCCATCAGCGCGGTCATCGCGCTCCTGCTGCTCCCGGTGATCGTCGCGGGCGTCCTGCCGACGTCCGCCGCCCGGTGGCTCATGCGGGTCACACCGGCCGGTGGCTTCGCGATCCAGCGGGCCAAGGAGCCGACCGAGGCGCTGGTCGAGCCGTGGTCGTTGATCGGCCCGTGGACCGGGTTCGGCGTGCTGTGCGCCTACGCCGCGGTCACCCTCGCGCTGGCGTTCTGGCTGCTTCGCCGGCGCGACGCATGAGGCGCGCGTTGCGCGCGGAGTGGACGAAGTTGCGCACCGTGTCGAGCACCGCCTGGTTGCTGCTTGCCGCGGTGGCGTTCACGGTGGCGGTGGGCACCCTGGCGACGGCGTCGGTCGACACGTCCCAGTGCCCGACACCGACCACCTGCTTCGAGGACACCACCAAGCTCAGCCTCACCGGGGTCTGGCTCGGGCAGATCGCCGTCGTCGTGCTCGCGGTGTTGGCGGTGACCAACGAGTACGGCACCGGGATGATCCAGACGACCTTGGCGGCAACTCCGCAGCGGGGCATGGTCTTCGTGACCAAAGCGACGGTCGTCACCGCGACCGTGCTCGCCGCCGCTACGGTGGGCGTGCTCGGCTCGCTGCTGGCCGCCCGGAGCATCCTGCCCGGCAACGGGTTCACGCCGGCAAACGGGTACCCGCCGCTGTCGCTGGCCGACGAACCGACCTTGCGGGCGGCCATCGGGACGGTGCTCTACCTCGGGCTCGTCGCCCTGCTCAGCCTCGGGGTCGGCACGGCCATCCGGGACACCGCCGGGGCGATCACCACCGTCCTCACCCTGCTCTACGTCTTCCCGGTCATCGCCGCGTTCGTGACCGATCCACAGTGGCACGAGCGGCTCCAGAAGCTCGCGCCGATGACGGCCGGGCTCGCCATCCAGGCCACCAAGGGGCTCGACCAGCTACCGATCAGGCCGTGGGCCGGCTTGGGCGTGCTCGCCGCCTACGCCGGCGCCGCCATGCTTCTGGGCGCTGCCCTGTTCAAGCTCCGCGACGCGTGACGCTGTGCCGCCGGTGGTGAGGAGCGGGCGCTCGAGGACGGTGCGAAGCACCACGGTCGTGCGGGTCGTCACCGTCGGGCTGAGCGTGCGCAGGCGGGCGACCGCCGCGGACAGCTCCTGCGGCGAGCCGACCCGCAGTTTCACGAGGTAGCAGTC
>DASXTS010000014.1:0-10231 GCA_036505275.1 Pseudonocardiaceae bacterium | reverse complement strand
CAGGGGCTCTGCCGTCCCACCAATAAAGTATACTGTAATTGGTAAAACTTTCTGCCTGGGTCTGCGGGCCTGGGAGCGCGTGACGAGGACCGGCCTTGGCTCCGGTGGGGCTGGCTCCCGGCTGTGCATTGATGGAGCCTGAGGCGCCGCTGATGCGAGGCGCAGACCTCAGCTCCTGGTTTGGCCTGGCTCCTCCGCACCGGGATGGCGAGCCTCGAGCCATACGTCTGGTCCTCTCGTGCACGGCCGCGGGTACAAAGAGGACACTGATTGTTGACCGGGCAATGCCCATTGAGTATACTTAATAAGCGCCGGCTCGAGCGTCGGGCCCTGGGACCCGCGGGTAGCTCCGTACCAGGTGCGTCGTTCGGCACACGGCAACCAGCCGACAAGCGTTGCCGTCGGCCGGTCGGTGGCCGGCAATCATCCGGGCGGCCGGATGTGGATGGTCTGGAGGGTTTCTGCATGGATGTCGTCAGGTTCGCCATCATGGGCCTGGGCGCCGGCGGTTTGATCGCTTTGGCGGCCCAGGGCTTGATCGTCACCTACCGGGCGTCCGGCGTGCTCAACTTCGCACAAGGCGCGATCGGCATGGCCGGCGCATTCGTCTTCTACGACCTTCGGGACAAGATCGGGCTCCCGTGGCCGGCTGCGATGGTGCTGGGAATTCTTGCCGGTGCGGTGCTGGGTGCGGCATCTCACGTGCTCGTCATGCGGCCACTTCGCCGGGCGTCGCCGCTGGTGCGGCTGATCGCCAGCCTGGGCCTGTTGACGATCATCCAGAACGCCTTCACCGTCCGCTATGGCGTCGATCAGCGGCTGGTGCCGAGCGTCCTGCCCAGCTTTCTGGTCACGCCGGTCGAGGGAGCCACGGTAAGTGGGGACCGCGTCATCCTGCTCGGCCTCGCATTGGCTCTTACGGCCGTCCTCGGCGTCATCTACCAGCGCACCAGGTTTGGTTTGAGGACGTCGGCCGTCGCCGAAAGCGAGCAGGCAGCCGCCGCTCGGGCGGTGTCACCGTCAAGGACTGCGGCTGTCAACTGGGCGATCGGGGGCGGCATTGCGGCGCTGGTCGCCATCCTGATCGCACCGATCGTGGGCCTCGAGCCGACCCAGCTCACCCTGCTCGTCCTGCCGGCGGTGGCTGCCGCGCTGGTAGGCGGATTCTCGTCATTCGGTCTGACCCTCGTCGGTGGCCTCCTCATCGGCGTGCTGAGCTCGGAGGCGGCCCGCTTCACAAGCGTGCCGGGACTTGCGGACTCCGTTCCGTTCGTGGTGATCATCGCCGTGCTCCTCGTCCGGAGCCGTGCGTTGCCGGTGCGGGGGGAACTGCTCGCCCGGCTGCCGTCGGTGGGGCCAGGGCGCGCACACCCGCTCGTCCTCCTGGCCTGGCTGGCGGCAGCCGTCGTCGCGATCGCCCTGCTGCCGATCTCATGGGTCGACCCCATGACGACGAGCATGCTTTTCGCGTTCGTCACGCTGTCGTTGGTCGTGGTGACCGGCTTGGCCGGGCAACTGTCACTCGCCCAGTTCGGACTCGCCGGCATCGGGGCATGGACGGCCGGCCGGCTCATTGCCACCTACCACATCCCGTTCGAGCTCGCGCTCGTCGCCGGCATCGCCGCCGGTGCCGCGATCGGCGTCATCGTCGGACTGCCGGCGTTGCGAACCAGGGGCGTGACACTGGCGGTGGCGACCCTCGGTCTGGGACTCGTCCTCGACGTCATGATTCTGAGCAGCCAGGCCCGTACCGGCGGCATGGATGGCACCGTGATCGGTACCCCGCACCTGTTCGGCATCAACATCGACGCCATGTTGCACCCGCAGCGCTACGCCTTCGTCGTCCTCGCCTTCCTCGTGTTGTGTGCGCTGGCCATTTCCAACGTGCGGCGAGGTCGCTCGGGCCGCAGGTTGATCGCGGTACGCAGCAACGAGCGGGCGGCGGCCGCCCTTGGCGTGAACCGGCACGGAGCCAAGCTCTACGCCTTTGCGCTGTCGGCCGCCATCGCCGCCCTCGGCGGAGTGCTGATGGCCTACCGGTTTTCCAACGTGCTCTACGCCGGCTCTTACACGGTGTTGCACTCGATCAACGCCGTGCTGGTCGGTGTGATCGGCGGAATCGGTTGGGTGTCGGGTGCCCTGCTCAGTGCCGCGGTATTCATTCCCGACGGTCTGGCCGCCCGGCCGCTGGCCAACTACAGCGGCCTCACCGAGACGCTGCGAACGCTCGCCGGCTTCATCGTCCTTGCGACGCTCATCTTCAACCAGAACGGGATGGCCGAAACGCACAACTTCGCCGCGATCGTGCGGCGGTTCCGCAAGGGAAAGACACAGTCGCCGCAAGCCCCGCCGGCTCCGCGGATCGATGACGAGGCGGTGGTCCGGCCGGCGTCGCTGGAGATCCGTGACCTCACCGTCCGGTTCTCCGGTGTGGTGGCCGTCGACGGCGTAAGCCTGTCGGTCAATCCGGGGGAGGTCGTCGGGCTGATAGGGCCCAATGGCGCCGGCAAGACCACCCTGATCGACGGCGTGACGGGGTTCGTCCCGCTGGCCGGTGGCGAGGTAAGGCTGGATGGCCGGGGCATCGGGGGCTGGTCGGTCGCCAAGCGGGCGCGGGCAGGGCTCGGCCGCTCGTTTCAGTCTCTCGAACTGTTCGACGACATGACCGTGCTGGACAACCTGCGAACGGCGTCCGACCGGCACGACGTCCGCAGCTATCTCCTCGATCTGATCCGACCAGCCGATGTGCCGCTCAGCAAGGGGGCATGGTCGGCCATCACCGAGTTGGGACTGGCAGAGGATCTCAACGCAAGAACCGAGGACCTGTCCTACGGACGCCGCCGCCTGGTGGCCATTGCCCGCACGCTTGCGACCGGTCCGGCCGTGTTGCTCCTCGATGAGCCATGCGCCGGCCTGGACGATGAGGAAAGCCGTCATCTTGGCGATCTCATCTGTCGCCTGGCCCGCCAGTGGGGTATCGGCGTGCTGCTGGTCGAGCACAACGTCGACCTGGTGATGAAGGTGTGCGACCGGATCACCGTGCTGGACAGCGGACGCGTGATCGCGGAGGGAACACCGTCGGTCGTCCAGGCGCACGAGGCGGTCGTGGCCGCATACCTGGGCGAGGAAGACGACACGGCAGACGACACGGCAGACGACACGGCAGACGACGTCCGTGGCCGGCAGATGGTCTCGGCCGTGCCTTCCGGGGCGGCCGGCGAGAGGAGGGCTCAGCCATGACCGCGCTCATCGAGGCACGGGGATTGTCAGCGGGTTACGGACACCTCGCCGCGGTACGCGACATCGATCTGGCGGTGCAGCCCGGTGAGGTCGTCGCCCTGGTAGGAGCGAACGGCGCCGGCAAGTCGACGACTTTGCTCGCGCTGGCCGGATGGCTGCCCCCGATGGCCGGCGAAGTGCGGTGGAAGGGTGAGCCGACGACCGCCGCCCTGCACAAGAGGGCGACGATGGGAATGGCGCTCGTGACCGAAGCCCGGTCCATATTCCGCGGCCTCACGGTGGCAGGCAACCTGCGGGTCGGCGACATCGATCAGTCGCATGCCTTGAGTCTCTTCCCCGAACTGCGACCGCTCTTGTCGCGACGGGCGGGGCTGCTGTCCGGTGGTGAGCAGCAGATGCTCGCTCTCGCCTGCGCCCTTGGTCGAATGCCCGCCCTGCTTCTGGTCGACGAACTCTCGCTCGGCCTTGCCCCGATCGTGGTCTCGCGTCTGATACGCGCCATCAAGGCGGTGGCCAGCGATGGAGTGGCCGTGCTGGTCGTTGAGCAGCACGCCCGCCAGGTGCTGCGGGTGGCCGATCGAGCCTACGTGCTCAATCGGGGGCGGATCGTCATGGAAGCTCCGGCTGACGAGCTGATCGGGAGGCTCGATGAGCTGAAGAAGTCCTATCTAGCAACGCCGGTCGGATGACTTACCTAGGTTATGGGAGCAACTTCATGAACAAGAACCCGATCATCGTCGTGGCCTTGGCAGGGCTGACACTGCTCACTGCCGGCTGCGGTGCCAGCAATAACGCCGGCTCCGGAGGGCCGGCCGGGGAGCCCATCAAGATTGTGTCCATCATCGAGACGGACGGTCCACCGGGAACGCCTGATTTCCGCGAGGGCGCCGTGGCCATCAACGCCGCAGTGAAGGCGGTCAACGCCGCCGGCGGCATCAAGGGCCGTCCCCTTCGCGCCAAGGTCTGCGCGGACAAGAACAACGTCAACACGGCGGTTCAATGCGCTCGCAACGCGGTCAGTGATCGCGCCGTTGCGGTCGTCGGCTCGTTCGGCCAATACGGCAGCCAGTATCTGCCGATTCTGGAGGCCCCCGGGATTCCGGCCGTCGCCCCCTACGCCGGCGTCTTCGAGGCCAAGCACGCCAGCGCCTACCCGATCATCGGAGGCAATCTCGGCGGACCGACCGGCGGGGTGGCAGTCCTGGCGGACGTGGCCAGGGCGAAGAACATCACCATCGCCTATGTCGATGTGGCCTCGGCGGCCGCCGCGGTCAAGCAGGCCATTCCGGTGCTGGCCGCGCGTGGCGTAGCCGCGCCCCGCATGGTGCCCGTGCCAGCGGGTGCCCCCGACATGTCGTCGTACGCGGCCGCGGTGCTGCAGAACAAGCCGGACGGCGTCTACATCGCCATGGCGCCTGCCGACATCGACAAGCTCATCATGGCGATCCGGCAGACCGGCTCGAAGGTCGCCATTTCGCGCAGCGGCACATCACTCTCAGGCACCAGCCTGACCACCCTGGGACCGGCCGCCGAGGGAATATTGATCAACGCCCAGTTCCCCCCCAACTCATCGTCCAACCCGGCTATCCAGGAGTTCATCACCGCCATGAAGGCGGAGGATCCCAGCGCATCCCTGAGCGACACGGCCAAGAACTCGTGGGCCGCGGTCATGCTCTTCAAGCAGGCCGCCGAAAGGGCGACCAGCATCGATCCGGCCGGCATCAAGGCCGCCCTGGACTCGAATACCTTCGACCTGAAGCTACTGCCGGAGGTTCAGTTCAAGACGCCGAACCCGGCCGTTGGCGCGGACTTTCCACGGGCGTTCAACACCAGAGTCACCTACCTGAAGGTCCAGGGCGGCGAGCTGGTCAGCGCCAACAACGACCAGTTCATCGACCCCTTCAGCAAGCCCACCGCGTGATCGACGGAATGCGGATGAGCATGGCGGCCGGAATATGACGATGCAGACAGACGTCGTCGTGGTGGGCGCCGGCAATGCTGCCTTGTGTGCCGCCGTCGCGGCTCGCGATGCGGGTGCCGAGGTGGTGGTGCTCGAGCGTGCGCCCGAGGCCGACCGGGGCGGCAACACCGCGTTCACCGCAGGCGCAATGCGAACGGTGTACGGCGGCGTTGCCGACCTCAAGGCCTTGATGCCCGACCTGTCCGACGCGGAGATCGAGAACACCGACTTCGGCGTCTACGACGCCGAGGCGTTCTACGACGACATGGCGCGGGTCACCGAGCATCGCGCCGATCCTGATCTGGTCGAGGTGCTGGTGACCCGCAGCCATGAGACGTTGACCTGGATGGCCGAAAGGGGGATCCGGTTCGCGCCGGCCTACGGTCGGCAGGCGTTCAAGGTGAACGGTCGGTTCCGCTTCTGGGGTGGGCTCACGGTCGAGGTCGTCGGGGGCGGCCCCGGCTTGGTGGAGAGCGAACACAAGATCGCGACCCAGGCCGGCGTACGGATCCTCTACAACAGCCGGGCCACCGGCCTGCTGTCCGACGACACCGGCGTTCACGGGGTCGTCGCGGTGATCGACGGCGTCACCACCGAGATTTCGGCACGGGCGGTCGTGCTGGCCAGCGGGGGGTTCCAGTCGAACGTCGAGTGGCGCACCCGCTACCTCGGCCCCGGCTGGGATCTGGCGAAGGTTCGGGGTACCCGGTTCAACACCGGCGAGGGCCATCGCATGGCGCTGGATGCCGGAGCGTCCGCCGCGGGTCACTGGTCGGGCTGCCACGCCGTCGGGTGGGATCGCAACGCACCGGAGTACGGCGACCTCGCCGTCGGCGACGGCTTCCAGAAGCACAGCTACCCGTTGGGGATCATGGTCAACGCCAACGGGCAGCGATTCGTCGACGAGGGCGCGGATTTCCGCAACTACACGTATGCCAAGTACGGGCACCGCATTCTCGAACAGCCCAACCAGTTCGCCTGGCAAGTGTTCGACCAGCAAGTGGTGCACCTGCTGCGCGACGAGTACCGCATCCGGGAAGCCACCCGCGTGCAGGCCGCCACACTCGACGAGCTCGCCGGCCGGCTCGACGGTGTCGATTCCGATGGCTTCCTCAGGGAGGTCGCATCGTTCAACGCCGCTGTGCAGACGCACGTGCCGTTCGATCCGACCGTGAAGGACGGCCGCGGCACGGTTGGCCTCGCGGTCCCGAAATCGAACTGGGCGAACCCGCTCACCGACGGACCATTTCTCGCGTTCCAGGTCACCTGCGGAATAACGTTCACCTTCGGCGGCATCCGGATCACGCCGCAGGCGGAGGTCGTGAATGCCGAGGGCAGCGTCATGCCAGGGCTGTTCGCGTGCGGCGAGATCGTCGGCGGTCTCTTCTATCACAACTATCCCGGCGGCACGGGGCTCACCGCTGGCTCGGTGTTCGGGCGCATCGCCGGTACGAATGCCGCGAACGCAGCCGCGCGATAAATCTCGACGAAGGACGGAACCGTGGACGACCACGTGCTGTATGAAAAAGATCCGCTCAGCCACATCGCCCGGCTGACCCTGAATCGGCCCGCGAAGCTCAATGCGATGACGCTGGACATGTACGAACGAATCGTGTCGTGCCTCGATGATGTGGCGGAGGACGATGCCATCAAGGTCGTGATCCTGCGCGGCGCTGGCGAGAACTTCACTGCTGGCGTGGACATGGCGGCCGTCTACAACTGGTACGGCCCACCCGATGGTGACAGCGCCACTGAGTCCAATACCAACGGCCCCGGCACCGACGGATCGGTCGGCAAGAAGCGCCGTCCCAGCCAGCGGCGCCGGCTCGTGGTCGACAGGCGCACGTCGCATGTGTACAACCGGGTCATCTATCACCCAAAGGTCACGATTACCGCGGTCCGAGGGTTCGCACTCGGTGGCGGTCTCGAGTTCCTCATGGGTTCGGACATCAGCGTGGTGGGCGACGATGCGAAGGTCGGTATGCCGGCCACGCGCTATCTCGGTCCGGTGTTGGGTGACCTGCACCTCTTCTTCCATCGCCTGGGTCCCGTGCTGGCCAAGGACCTGCTGCTGACCGGGCGGATCGCGCCCGCCAGCGAACTCGCGCCGCTGGGTGTCTTCACCCGCTTCGTCCCCGCATCGGAGGTGGACGAGACCGCGGAGGAACTGGCGCGGCAGGTTGCCCGCATGCCCGCCGACGGCATCGTGATCGCGAAGGAGGCGTACCGGCTCGTCGAGCAGAGCATGGGGATGGCGCTGTCGGAGGTCAGCAGCTACCTGCTGCACGCCTACGGCACCAACCTGCATTTCGAGAAGGACGAGTTCAACTTCGTCCAGAGCCGGTCGTCCAATGACCTTGCCGGCACCTTCGACGAGGCCGAGCAGTTCTACCGTGGTGGCTCGCCGGACCGGGGTAGTAGTCGGCAATGACAACCGCGTCCGCTCGAAGCTTCCAAGTCGACGGGCTCCGGCTGATCGGGGACGAGATCCAGACGGTGCCATCTCGCGGCACCGTCATTCTTCTGCACGGTGGCGGCCAGACCAGGCATTCGTGGCGCGGCACTGCGCTATCGCTGGCCGGGGCCGGATGGTCGTCATTGACGGTCGATGCCAGAGGCCACGGAGACAGCGATCGCGCGCCCGACAGTGACTACTCGCTGGATGCCCAGGTCTCGGATCTTGTGGGCATAGCGGCGGCCTATGAGTCGCCGGTCCTCGTCGGCGCATCAATGGGTGGTCTGAGTTCCCTTGTCGCCACCGGTGAGCGGCGGATCAATCCGCGCGGGTTGGTGCTGGTCGATGTCGCGCCGCGGACCGAAGCAGCCGGCGCAAAACGCATACGGGACTTCATGCAGGCAAACCCCGACGGCTTTGCCAGCTTGGACGACGTGGCGGACGCCGTCGCCGCGTACAACCCGCTTCGCGCGAGGCCGGTATCGGCAGATGGCTTGAAGAAGAATGTGCGGCTGGGCGCCGACGGACGGTGGCGCTGGCATTGGGATCCGGCGTTCATTCGCTCCGCAGAGGCCGATCCCAAGCGAATTCTCGACCGGCCGAGGCTGCTATCGGCCGCGGCGGCCGTCGCGGTACCGACGCTGCTCGTCCGCGGCGTGCAGTCGGATCTTCTGAGTCCGGAGGGCGCCGACGAGCTGCTCACGCTGGTCCCGGGCGCGCGACTGGTCGACGTTGCCGGCGCCGGACACATGGTCGCCGGGCACGACAACGACGCCTTCGCCCGAGCGGTGATCGACTTCCTCGATGACCTCTCCTAACACGACAGCTGGACTTCGTAATACGCCCCGGTCCGCTGTCACTTTCATCACAGTGTGTGACCGAAGGGGTTGGGGAACTTTGGCCGATTCGCTGACCGTCCCGTCATCAAGCTTCGACACACAGACCACTCGGCCCTCGGCTGCGGGGCCAGCGGGCCGCGTTGTCAGCTGTCATTGCTGGTGATCAAGGACCAGAGACGATCATGACCGGTACGAGGGCAGGCGTTCGGCGGCCTCGGTAACGGATGTCCGGCTGTCGTACCAGCGCCGTCAAACCGCAGATCGTGATCGCGGTCCCCATGATCCGCGAAGGTGTTGGCTCAGTATTCACCAAGGCTGGCCGGCACACCCAAACTGAATACTCAGCCAACACAATTGCGGATCATGGAACCCCATCCTCGAAATGGCGCGCTGCCCTCAGGAGCGGAAGACCTGGCGGGCGAGGGTCTCGCGGTGTGTCGCCGGGTCGCCCAGGTAGAGCTCGTCGAATTTCGTGCGCTTGAACAGTCGATGGCAGTCGTGCTCCCACGTGTAGCCGATGCCGCCATGCACCTGGATCGCGTCGCCGGTGACTGTGGTCGCCGCGTCGTATGCGTATGAACCGGCCACCGCCACCAGCCGGCTTGCGTCGAGTCCCTCGTCGAGCGCCCTCGCCGCACCTTCGACGGCGAGGACTGCGCCCTGTACGAGCAGGTACATGTCGGCGAGCTTGTGTTTGATCGCCTGGAACGAACCGATCGGGCGGCCGAACTGCACCCGCTGCTTGGCGTACTCGACGGCCATGTCGAGTGCACGCCGTGCCGCGCCGGTGGCATCAGCGGCGAGGGCAACCGACGCGCGCTGCCGTACGGCGTCAAGGGCGGGTCCGCCGAACGGCAGCCGCGCCGAGGCGTCCACCCGGACATCGCGGAACACGACCGTCGACACCCGCCGCGTGCGATCGACGCCGAGCAATTCGGTGATCTCGATGCCGGAGCTGCCGTTCTCGACAGCGAACAGTTCCAGCGGCTCTCCCAGCGACCGCGCCCCGACGATCAGCAGGTCCGCGCCATCGGCGTCCAGCACGAAACCGGCCTCGCCGCTGAGCAGCAGGCTGCCGCGGTCCTCGCTCGCCCGCACGTCGACAAGATCGAGGTCCGGCCGTCCACCGGGCCCGGTCAGCGCCACGGTCGCGCGCAGCTCTCCGGACGCGATCCCCGGCAGCCATCGTTCCTGCTGCGCCCGACTGCCTCCCACGGACAGGGCCGTCACGGCGAGCACGGCGTTCGAAAGGAATGGCAGCGGGCTGAGGTGCGCGCCGAGCTCCTCGGCGACGATCACCGCTTCGAGCATGCCGGCCCCGGCCCCACCCAGTCGGTCATCGACAAGCAGGCCGGTCCAACCGAGGGATGCCGCTTGGGCAACCGCCGAAGCATCGACCGCCTCGTTCTGCCACACCGGCGCGTGGCTCCCCGAGATCTTCCTGAGCGCAGCTCGCACCGAGCTGCGGAACTCGTCGCGGACCTCGTCCGTGTCGACGTCTGAATTGTCAACGTCTGAATACGTCATGACTGCGGCTCCCGCGGCAGGCCGAGCACTCGTTCGCCGATGATGTTTCGCTGGATCTCGTTGCTGCCGGCGGCAATTGTCCAGTTCCAGGACTTGAGGTGGTCGATCATCCACTTGCCCGATGTCCAGCTGGTGGCGAACTCCCGATACTCGTCGATCATGCTGGCCATTCCGCTGATCCGCACCGCCAGGCCGGTCAGCTGCTGCAGC
>DASXTS010000013.1:0-6858 GCA_036505275.1 Pseudonocardiaceae bacterium | reverse complement strand
CGCGCAGCCCGGCGGCCAGGATCACCGCGTAGGCCAGGTACGGGTTGCACGCCGAGTCCAGGGAGCGGATCTCGACGCGACGGGTGGATGCCTTGCCCGGCGAGTACATCGGCACCCTGACCAGGGCAGACCGGTTGGCGTGACCCCAGCACACGGTGGTCGGCGCCTCGCCACCGATGATCAGCCGCTTGTAGGAGTTGACCCACTGGTTGGTCACCGCGGTGATCTCGCGGGCGTGTCGCAGGACGCCGGCCACGAACGCCTTGCCGGTCTCGGAGAGTTCGAACGGGTCGTCGGCGTCATGGAAGGCGTTGCGGTCGCCCTCGAACAGGCTGATGTGTGTGTGCATGGCCGAGCCGGGCCAGTCCGCGAACGGCTTTGGCATGAACGAGGCGCGCACGCCCTGGGTCAGCGCCACCTCCTTGACCGTGTACCGGAAGGTCATCACGTTGTCGGCCATGGTGAGTGCGTCGGCGTAGCGCAGGTCGATCTCCTGCTGGCCGGGGGCGCCCTCGTGGTGGCTGAACTCCACCGAGATGCCCATGGCCTCCAGCGCCTCGATGGCGTGCCGCCGGAAGTGCGGCGCGGCGTCGTGCGAGGCCTGGTCGAAGTAGCCGCCGGTGTCCGCCGGCTCGGGCGGCGTTCCGTCCCCCGGCAGGCTCTTGAACAGGAAGAACTCGATCTCCGGGTGCACGTAGCAGGTGAACCCGGCCTCCGCGGCCCGCGACAGCGCGCGGCGCAGCACGTGCCGCGGGTCGGCCCATGACGGCGAGCCGTCCGGCATCGTGATGTCGCAGAACATGCGCGCCGAGTACAGCCCGCCGTCCGGGGTCTCCCAGGGCAGCACCTGGAACGTCGACGGGTCGGGCTTGGCCACCATGTCCGACTCGTAGACCCTGGCGAAGCCCTCGATCGCGGAGCCGTCGAATCCGATGCCCTCCGCGAACGCGCCCTCGAGTTCGGCCGGCGCGACGGCCACCGACTTGAGGAAACCCAGCACGTCGGTGAACCACAGCCGCACGAAGCGGATGTCGCGTTCCTCGAGCGTGCGCAGCACGAAGTCCTGCTGGCGATCCATAAGCGCAGCGTAGGTGGACGGCCGACGAACGTGCTCGCCGGCGTTGCGGGTCGGCACGCCCGGCGCCGGTGCTCTCAGCGACCGGCGGATAGGCTCGGGCCATGATTCGCTGGCTCGGTGTGCTGCTCGGGCTCGCGGCGGTCGCCAGCGCGGTCGGCTGCACCGGCAGCGAGGGCTCGGCGCTGCCGAACGGTGGGCAGCTCACCCAGCGGGCGGCCGAGGCGCTGCGGCAGGTCGAGACCCTGCGCTTCGACCTCAAGGTGGACGGCGCCATCCCGGGCATCTCGATCGGCTCGGCGCGGGGGCAACTGACCAAGGCCGGCAATGTGCAGGGCAGCGCGGTGCTCACCGCGCTCGGGCAGCCGACCGAGACCGACTTCGTGATCGTCGGCGACACGCTGTACCTGAAGGGTCCCACCGGTGGCTTCCAGAAGCTGCCGTTGGCGTTTGCGGCCGGCGTGTACGACCCGAGCAAGATCCTTGACGCCAACCTCGGGCTGCCGGCGCTGGTCGCGAACGCCACGGAGCCGGCGGTGCAGGCCAAGGAGACGGTGGACGGCACGGAGACCTACCACGTCAAGGCCAAGTTTGCCAAGAACAACCTCGGCGTGCTGCTGCCGGGTACCGCAGCGAGCACGGACCTGCCGGGCGAGATGTGGATCACTACTGCCGAGCCGAACCGGCCGATCATGGCCAAGGTCGACGTGCCGGCCACCGGTGGCGCCACCGGTGGCACCGTCACCATCAGGCTCTCGGAGTTCGACGGTCCGGTCACCATCACCCCGCCGAGCTGAGCCGAGCTGACCATCTCCATGGACGCCGCGACGGACACCGCCAGCCTCCGGCCGGCCCGTCGGGGCCGCTGGGGCGCTTGGGGCCGCTGGGGCCGCCGTTGGGGCCGTTGGGGCCGGGGTGTCGCGCTGGGGGCCAGCGGCGCGGCGGTCCTGCTCGCCGCGCTGGACGCCTACGTGGTGGTCAGCCTGCTCGTCGACATCGTGGTCGACCTCGGGGTGCCGGTGAACCGGCTGGAGCGGGCCACCCCGGTGGTCACCGGTTTCCTGCTCGGCTACGTGGCTGCGATGCCGCTGCTCGGGCAGCTCTCCGACCTCATCGGACGGCGGCTGGTTTTGCAGGCCTGCATCGCCGGGTTCGCCGCCGGCTCGGTGCTGACCGCGGTGGCCGGCACCCTGCCCGTGCTGGTGGCGGGTCGTGCGCTACAGGGCATAGCCGGCGGCGCGTTGCTGCCGGTGACCATGGCCCTGGTCGGGGACTTCTGGGCGGCCCATGAGCCGGCCAGGCGATCGGCCGCGCTCGGCCTGGTCGGCGCGGTTCAGGAGCTGGGCAGTGTGCTGGGGCCGGTGTACGGCGCTGCGCTCGCGGCGTTGCTGGGCAGCTGGCGCGGCGTGTTCTGGGTGAACGTGCCGCTGGCGGTGGTGGCCGCGGTCGCGGTGCAGCTCACCGTGCCCGGACGGCCGCGCACGACCGCCGCCGCGGCACGGGTGGATGTGGCACGGGTGGATGTGGTCGGCGGCCTGCTGCTCGCGGTGGCTCTCGGGCTGGCGGTCCTCGGCCTGTACAACCCCGACCCCGAGCACGGCGTGCTACCGCGGTGGGGGCTGCCGGCCATCCTGGCCGCCGGCGTGTTCTTCGCCGCGTTCCTGATGTGGGAGCGGCGCGCCCGGACCCGGCTGCTGGACCCGACCGGGGTGCGGATGCCGGCGTACCTGGCCGCCCTCGCGGCCAGCTCGGCCGCCGGCGCCGCGCTGCTGGTCACGCTGGTGAACGTGCAGGTGTTCGCGCAGACCCTGCTGGACCGCGATGCGGTCGGCGGCACCGCGCTGCTGGCCAGGTTCCTGGTCGCACTGCCGGTCGGCGCGCTGCTCGGCGGGCTGCTCGGCGGGCTGTTCGGCGGCCGGTTGGCGCCGCGCTGGGTGATCGCCGCCGGCCTGCTGCTGGCAGCGCTCGGCTACCTGCTGATCTCGCGGTGGCCGGTCACCGTGCTGGCCGAACGGCACGACCTCGGGCTGATCAGCGTGCCCCGGTTGGACGCCGACCTGGCCATCGCCGGGCTGGGCCTCGGGTTGACCGTCGCGCCGCTGGCCGCCGCGGCGCTGCGGGCCGTGCCGGCCGCCCAGCACGGCGTGGCTTCGGCCGGGGTGGTGGTGGCCCGGATGACCGGCATGCTGGTCGGGGTGGCCGCGCTGGCCGCCTACGGCCTGCACCGCTTCCGGGCGCTCACGGCGTCGCTGGACACTCCCCTGCCGTTCGGCGTTCCGGTCGAGGAGTTCAACCGCCGGATGGCCGCCTACCAGCAGGCCGTGGACGCCGCACTGCTCACCGAGTACCGGGAGATCTTCCTCGTGACCGGCGGCATCTGCGTGCTCGGCGCGCTCGCCGCTGTGATCATCACCGAGGCCGCCCGCCGCGCGGAGCCCGCGGCGTGACGGCCACCCTGCTCGCGATCAGCGACCTGCACGTCGCCTACCCGGAGAACCGCGCCATTGTCGAGGCGCTGCGGCCCCGGTCGGATGAGGACTGGCTGCTGGTGGCGGGCGACGTCGCGGAGACGGTCGCGGACATCGAGTGGGCGCTCGGCACCCTGCGCTCGCGGTTCGCCACGGTGGTCTGGACACCGGGCAATCACGAACTGTGGACCACCCGCGACGACCCGGTCCGGCTGCGCGGGGTCGCCCGCTACGACCACCTGGTGACCCAGTGCCGGTCGCTGGGAGTGCTCACGCCCGAGGACCCGTTCCAGGTGTGGCGCGGCGCCGGCGGGCCGGCCACCATCGCGCCGCTGTTCCTGCTCTACGACTACACGTTCCGGCCGGACGGGGCGGCGACCAAGGAGCAGGCGCTGGCCATCGCGTACCGGGCCGGGGTGGTCTGCACCGACGAGTACCTTCTGCACCCCGACCCCTACCCGAGCCGGGACGCCTGGTGCGCCGCCCGGCTGACAGTGACCGAACGGCGCCTCACGGACCGGCCGAACCCCGACCTGCCCACCGTGCTGGTCAACCACTACCCGCTGGTCCGCGAGCCGACCAGGGTGCTCTACCACCCCGAATTCGCCCAGTGGTGCGGCACCGAGCGCACCGCCGACTGGCACGTCCGGTTCCGGGCCACCGCCGTGGTGTACGGGCACCTGCACATCCCGCGCACCACCTGGTACGACGGCGTGCGCTTCGAGGAGGTGTCCGTCGGCTATCCCCGCGAGTGGCAACGCCCAGGCGCGCGCCCCCGCCAGCTCCGCCAGATCCTCCCCCCTGTGGACAAGTCGTGAGTGCTAAATGGTGCTGGGACACCATTTGCCACTCACAGGCGGGGGCGGTCAGCCCCCGCACTTCGTCCCCTCGGCCGGCAGGGTGCCGCCCAGCAGATAGGCGATGCCGGCCTGGTCGACGCAGGCGATGTCCTGCAGGAACGCGGTGTGCTGGGTGCCCTCGTAGGTCAGCAGACGGCCGTGCAGCGCCTCGGCGAGGCCGACGCCGGCCTGATATGGCGTCGCCGGGTCGCCGGTCGTGGAGATCACCAGCACCGGCGGCAGCCCGTCGACCTGCGGCGTTCCCAGCTTGCCCGTCGGCGGCACCGGCCAGAACGCGCACGTGTCCAGCGCGTTGCTCGGCGGTCGCCCGTCGTCGAGGAACGGCGCGGCCGCCCTGGCCCGCCGGTCTGCCTCGGTCGCCGCGGCGCGGTCGGTGAGCGGTGGATCGTCCACGCAGTGGATGGCGGCGAACGCGTCAGTGAGCGTGGAGTACTCGCCGCCGCTTCGGCCGTAGTAGGTGTCGGCGAGGAAGAGCAGCACGCCGCCCTCGCCGCGGGCCAGCTCGGCAAGCCCCTGGTCGAGCAGCTTCCACAGCTGGTCGTCGTACAGGGCGGCGATCACGCCGGTGATGGCGTCGTCGTAGGAGAGCTTGCGGCTGCCCACCTTGATCGGCCGGTCGATCAGCGGCTGCACCATGGCTCGGAACTTCGCCGATGCCGCGGCCCGGTCGGTGCCGAGCGGGCAGCGCGGGGTCTGCGTGCAGTGCGCGGCGTACGCGTCGAACGCGCCCTGGAAGCCGGCGACCTGGGCCACCAGCTCGTCCACCGGGTTCTGATCGGGGTCCAGCGCGCCGTCCAGGACCATCGCCCGCACATTGGCCGGGAACTGCTCGGCGTACGCCGTGCCGATCCTGGTGCCGTAGGAGTAGCCGAGGTAGCTCAGCTTGGCGTCGCCGAGCACCGAGCGCAGCACGTCCATGTCCTTGGCCACGTCCCGGCTGCCCACCGTGGCCAGCAGTGTGGTGCCCACCCGCTGCGCGCACTTGGCCGCGTAGTCCTTCTCCTCCCGCTCGGTCTGGGCCACCCCGGTCGGTGACGTGTCCACGTCGTTGTCCAGCCGCTCGGCGTCGCGCTCCTCGGTGGTCAGGCAGCGGATCGGCGGCCGGCTGGCCCCGACCCCGCGCGGGTCGAAGCCGACCAGGTCGAAGCGCTTGCCCAGCGGCGTGCCCTCGACGTGCTTGACCAGCGACGCGGCAGCCACCATGCCGGACGCACCCGGCCCGCCGGGGTTCACCAGCAGCGAGCCGACCCGCTGCGCCGGGTCCTCAGCGGGGCGGCGCAACATCGCGATGTTGATCGTTTGCCCGTCCGGCTTCGCGTAGTCCAGCGGCACCTCCACCCTGGTGCACTCCACGCCCTTGGTGCGGAAGGCCGTGCTCTCGTCCCGCACGGTGGCGAACGGTTCGCACGCCGACCACACCACCTGCTGGCGGTAGAACCGCTCCAGGCCAGCCGGCACGGCGCCAGCCGGCCCGCGCTGCTCGAAGGAGCTTCCGGGCCTGGGCGTGCCGGTGATCACGGTCGAGCAGCCGGCCAGCAGGAGCATCGACAGCACCGCGAGCGCAGGGCGGGTGACCTTCACCTGGCCGATCGTGCCATGGTCCCGCCGGCATGGTGCCGAGGATCAGCCGGTGCGGCTATGGCGGGCGACCCAAGTCCAGGTGGGCGGGCGTGGTGACCGGACCCATGTTGAGTTCACGCCAGCCCGGCCGGCGATCGACATGTGGATCCGCCGAACATGTGCCTGATTAATGGCAATCTGGCACGCGATCAAGGCCGTCGAGATTTCCTGGGGTCCTCACTCGCACAACACCATGCCAGGTCGTCTGGACTGATCCATACCCATTCCAAACGGAACGCCGGCCTGCTCACTGGAAGGGCCATTGTCTCGGTCCGTCACCCCTGCTATTATGCGCTCGAATATCGGGTGCTGCCGTCAGCCGGAGGTCGGCGAATGGGGTGGCGGTTCAATCCGGCACCGGGTTGGCCGGCGCCACCACCCGGGTTTGCACCCGGGCCAGATTGGCAGCCTGACCCGTCGTGGCCCAAGCCCCCGCCAGGGTGGCAGTACTGGATCTGGGAGCGGGTCACCGCACCGCCTGCTGTTTCCGCCCAACAGCTCAACGATGCTGAGACGGCGGCTCCGACGTCATCGCCGCTGGCAACTGCCACGCAGCGTGACGCCAGTACGGAGCACCATTATGCGGTAGCTCAGGAGCCGGCCGAAACTCCTCCGCAACACCAGCCGCGCGAGCGACGCAATACGGTGGCCCGGGGCTTCTTCCTGAACGCGGTAACCGCGGTTTGCTTCGCATACTTCACCAACCTCACGTCGGACTCGATGCAAGGCAGCGCCAAGACTGCGGCCATAATCGTGGCCGGCGGTGGCCTCGCCATCACGATGTTCTGGCAGTTCATCCTCACGCCGCGGCGCCGCGCGGCGCTAGCAAGGACGC
>DASXTS010000012.1:0-11762 GCA_036505275.1 Pseudonocardiaceae bacterium | reverse complement strand
CGCTCGGTCCACCGGCTGGCGCCGTTGGCCCGGATGTAGTCGGCGACGAACGGCACGTGGTCGGTGCTCATCGACCGGGTGCGGTACGGCAGGTCCTGCACGATCTCGGTGAGCTTGTCCTGCTTGCGGCCGAGGAAGCCGATCCTGGTCGCGAACAGGACGGCGTCACGACGATTCGTGATCACGACCTTGTGCTCGCCGGTGGCGTGCCGGTACCGGCGGGAGACGACGCCGAACTCCAGCAGCAGATGCTGCACGTCGACCGCGAGCTGCTCGCTCCGGGTGCTGTAGGAGATCTGCACGGTGCCCCGGGGCAGCGCCGACGCCGAGCCGTCGCCGGTGAACAGCGCCTGCAGGAACATCCGTTTGCCCGCCGTCGAGCCGCCGTGGACGAACTCCGGCACCTGCTTGTCGGCGCTGCGCTCGCCAACCAGGTATCCGAGCACGCTCCGCCGAATGGCCGAGAGGTCTTGGACGTCAAGCTCATAGATCCTCGAGCCAGACGCGATCACGCGCGAGTTGACGTAGCGCGGGCCGCCGACCGCGGTGTCATATGCGGCGAGAACCAGGCCGAAGAACTCTTCATCGACGTTGTTGAACCCGGCCCGCTCCGCCGAGACGAACCCCTCGCTAATGAATGCGCCGAGTAGAATGGCAGCCGCGGCCTCGGACCAGGACGGCGCGCCGTGATCGTCGCGCGGCGTGCGCTGCAGCGCTACCCGATCGCCGGGCTGGATCTCGTCCAGGAGCTTCCATAGCAGCGTGGGCACGCCCAGCACGCTGACCAGGCACAGCACCGGGTGGTTGTCCGTTCCGGTGAGCTGGTAGCCCTCGGCCGTCGTCAGCTCGAGCGTAGGGTGCTCGCCGGAGTGGAACAGCGCGGTGGCCCGAACCGGGTTTCCGTTGCGGTCGAGGACCTTGAGGTCGATCGAATTGTCGCTGTTCGGGGTCGCGTCCGGGGCAATGCTGTCAATTCGGACGGACGGCCCGTCGGCCAAGCGAACCCGCGTATTGGCAGATAGACAATAACGCATGGCGGCAGCCGGATCGTTTCCGGGTGAGCCGAAATTGCCCTGGCCATCGATGAGCGGGTGACGCATGGACCAGGGCTGGGCGAGCCGGACCAGGGTGTCGTAGATCGCGCTGTCGCCGTGCGGGTGGTAGTTGCCCATCACGTCGCCGACCACGCGGGAGCACTTGACATACCCGCGGTCCGGACGGAAGCCGGAGTCGAACATCGAGTACAGCACCCTGCGGTGCACCGGCTTGAGGCCGTCCCGCACGTCCGGCAGCGCCCGGCCGACGATCACGCTCATCGCGTAGTCGATGTAGGAGCGCTGCATCTCCTGCTGGATGTCGACCGGCTCGATGCGGTCGCCGCCCGGCGGCAAGATGGTCTCGGTCACGCCTCGAAGTTCCTTTCCACGCCCCCCGGCGCGCACGCCCGGCAGCCGGCCGGCGAGCGACGACCCAGTCTATCCGGCCGCGATCGCGCCCTCAGCGGCGACGCGCGTTACCAGCGCCCACGCCGAGCCGTCGGGCCGGTCGGTAGGTTGGTCGAGTCGAGACCAGGCCGCGGAGGGTCACGACGTGGTCACTTGTCGGGCCGCTGCGGCGCCTCCTTCAGCACCCTGCGATAGAGCGCGTCCCGCAGCGCCACCTCGCGTTGGTCATCCCAGAGCCGAAAGCCGGTCCGGTTCATGGCGTATGCGAAGCCGATGCGCGTCTCCGGGTCGGCGAACCCGAAGGAGCCTCCGCCGCCGGGGGTGCCGAACGCGCGGCCACCGCTGGCGCCGAACCGGAACCTGGGGAACGGCTTGACATAGCCCAGCGAGAAGACCGAGTCCACGCCCAGCACCACGTCGCGGAGCCCACCGCTGGGCGGCCGGGCCGGCTGGACCAGCGCATCCATCGTTTCCGGCGTGACGCCGAGCTCGGCGCCCCCGGTGGCCATCGCGCCGTAGGCGCGGGCGATGCCCCGCACCTCGCCGGTGCCGTTCGCCGCCGGAACCTCCAGCCGTAGCACGTCCATCCGGTTGTAGTTGCTCATGAGACCCAGGATCTTCGGATTGCCGAACGCGCGCGCCGTGATGCTGCGCGGGTTGAGGAATCCGGCCACGAACCGCGGCGGCATCTCGTGCATGTGCAGCGGCATCTCGTACGGCTTGTAGGCGTGGATGAACGCCAGCCGGTTCGGGTCCACATCCTCGGGCAACCCGATGTGGAACTCAATGCCGAGCGGGGCGGCGATCTCGTCAGCGAAGAACCGGCCGAGCGAGCGCCGCTGGGGGTCGACCCGCCGCACCAGCTCACCCTCGTACCAGCCAAGGGAGATGCCGTGGTAGCCGTGCCGGGTGCCCGGCCGCCACGCCGGCTTCTGTTCGGCGAGTGTCGACGCGACGAGGTCCAGGTCGGCGAGGTCGGCCAGGCTCAGCTGCCGGTCGATGACCGGCAGCCCGCCCTGATGCGACAGCAACTGCCGCACGGTCACCGCGTCCTTGCCGGCAGCTCCGAACTCCGGCCAGTACCTCGTGACCGGGGCGTCGTAGTCGAGCAGGCCACGCGAGTGCGCAACCGCCATGGCAAGCGACGCGACGCCCTTGGTTGTGGACATCACCGTGACCATCGTGTCGCGCTGCCACGGCAGCCGCCGGTACCCGTCTCGGTAGCCGCCCCACAGGTCGACGACCTTCGTTCCGTCTCGGTACACCGCGCACGCCGCCCCGAGTTCGCCGCGCTCGGCGAAGTTACGCCGGAACTCCTCGGCCACCGGCCCGTACCCCTCGGCTACGTCGCCGGCGATCAGGCCAGCTGGAACGTCGATCTTGAAAACCATGCGCACGAGTATCTACCGGTCACCGTTGCGTGCGGAATGCATCCTGACCGGTGAGGAGGGCTTGTACGGCGTGCACCTCGGCGGGCCACCGCGCCAGGCGAGACTTCTTGAGGTTCTCCCGCGCCACCCACAGCAGGTCGGTGTCGCCGGCGGCGGCCAGGTCGTGTAGCAGCGTGAAGTCGCCGGCGGCGGCCACCACCACGCTGACCGTGAAGCCGAGCGCCTGGCGCAGCACCCGGACCGGAGGCGTGGGCCGGTCCGGTGGTGGATAGCCCCGCAGCGTCTCGACGGCCCGGCGTTGCACGCCATATGCGGACGACGCCCGCGCCGGCCGGGCCGCGAGCAACGGCGGCTCGGCCACCCCGGCGGCCGCGGCCCGCACCACCAGCGGATCGTCCTTGTCGGCGGCCCACGACAGCAGCTCGGCGGCCGTCCGGTCCCAGTCGGCGTCGAGCAGCCGCTGCAGGGCCAGCGCCACCACCTCACGGACCCGCCAGCGGTCGTCGGCGGCGGCCCGGCGCAGCTTGCGCACTTCGTCGGGCCACCAGTCCGGTCGGACCGCTCCCACCTCGCCGTAGGCGGCGACCGCGGCGCACGGCAGGATCACGGACGGCTGGTCGACCGGGGCCTGCTCGGCGTCCAGCGCGGCCCAGCCGTCCAGCAATGCCTCCAGGGCGGCCACCGGCGGACCGGACCCGCCATCTGACGGGGAAACGACACTGCCGACGGCCTTCGCGAACGCGGACATCAGCCGCAGGTTCAGCCGGGCACCCGGCAGCCCGCTGTCCGCCACCAGCGCGGACCGCAGGTCGGCGTCGTCCCCGCTGGCCAGCGCCCGGCCCAGCAACCCGTCCAACGCCAGCCCCGCGGTCATCGATAAGCCGTCACACGTCGAGGAAGCGGACGTCCTTGGCGTTGCGGGTGATGAACGACCGCCGCGCCTCGACGTCCTCGCCCATCAGCACCGAGAACAGCTCGTCGGCGGTTGCGGCGTCGTCCATGGTGACCTGCAGCAGCAGCCGGTTGGCCGGGTCCATGGTTGTCTCCCACAGCTCGTCGGCGTTCATCTCGCCGAGACCCTTGTACCGCTGTATGCCGTCGTCCTTCGGCAGCTTGCGTCCGGCCGCGATACCGGTCTCGATCAGGCCGTCCTTCTCCCGGTCGGAGTAGGCGTACTCGGGATCGGCGCGCGGCCACTTGATCTTGTACAGCGGCGGCTGGGCCAGGAACACGTGGCCGTGCTCGATCAGCGGGCGCATGAACCGGAACAGCAGGGTGAGCAGCAGCGTGCGGATGTGCTGGCCGTCCACGTCGGCGTCGGCCATCAGCACGATCTTGTGGTAGCGCAGCTTGCTGACGTCGAACTCGTCGTGGATGCCGGTGCCGAGCGCGGTGATCAGGCTCTGCACCTCGGTGTTGCGCAGCACCCGGTCGATCCGCGCCTTCTCCACGTTGATGATCTTGCCGCGGATCGGCAGGATCGCCTGGAACTCCGACTCGCGGCCCTCCTTGGCCGACCCGCCGGCCGAGTCGCCCTCGACGATGTAGAGCTCGCACTCCGCCGGGTTGGTCGATCGGCAGTCCTTGAGCTTGCCGGGCAGGCCGCCGATCTCCAGGGCGCTCTTGCGCCGCACCAGTTCCTTGGCCTTGCGGGCCGCCATCCGCGCCTGTGCCGAGGACACCGCCTTGTTGACGATCGTCTTGGTCTCCGTGGGGTTGCGCTCGAACCAGTCGGCGAGCCACTCGTTGCAGGTCTTCTGCACGAACGACTTGGCCTCGGTGTTGCCGAGCTTGGTCTTGGTCTGGCCCTCGAACTGGGGCTCCTTGAGCTTGACGCTGACAATCGCGGCCAGGCCCTCGCGGACGTCCTCGCCGGTGAGGTTGGTTTCCTTCTCCTTGAGGATCTTCTTCTCCCGCGCGTAGTCGTTGACGACCCTGGTCAGCGCGGCGCGGAAACCCTCCTCGTGGGTGCCGCCCTCATGGGTGTTGATGGTGTTGGCGAACGTGTACACCGACTCGGCGTAGGTCGAGTTCCACTGCATGGCGACCTCGACCTCGAGGCCGTCGCCCTTGGCCTCGAAGGAGATGATCTTCTTGTGGATCGGCTCCTTGGTGGCGTTGATGTGCTTGACGAAGTCCTCGAGGCCGCCCGGGTAGCAGAAGGTCCGCTCCTTGATCCGGCCGGTCTCCTCCTCGCTGTGCCCGTTGCCGTTGCGCTGGTCGCGAAGCACGATCGTCAGGCCCTTGTTGAGGAACGCCATCTCCTGCAGTCGCCGGGCCACCGTCTCCGCGTTGTACTCGACCGTCTCGAAGATCTTCTCGTCCGGCCAGAACGTGACGGTGGTGCCGGTGCGGTTCGTGCGGCCCTCCCTGCGCAGTGGGCCTGGCTTGGAATGGTCGTAGCGCTGCCGGTAGATGGTGCCGTTGAGGTGGATCTCCACGTCGAGCGCCGTGGACAGCGCGTTGACCACCGAGACGCCGACGCCGTGCAGGCCGCCGGAGACCGCGTAGGACTCGCCGTCGAACTTGCCGCCGGCGTGCAGCGTGGTGAGCACCACCTCGACGGCCGGCCGCTTCTCGATCGGGTGCATGTCGACCGGGATGCCGCGGCCGTCGTCGACCACCCGCACCCCGCCGTCGGCCAGCAGGGTCACGTCGACCCTGGTGGCGTGCCCGGCCATCGCCTCGTCGACGGCGTTGTCCACGACCTCCCAGATCAGGTGGTGCAGGCCGCGCTCACCGGTGGAGCCGATGTACATGCTGGGACGCTTGCGGACCGCCTCGAGACCTTCCAACACCGTGATCGACGATGCGCTGTAGTCGTTCTTCTTCGCAGCCACAGGCCTCTCGGTCTCTCCTCGTAAAATGATCTGTGACGACCCCGCCCCGACGGCCGTCGCGCGCTGCTGGCGCCCTCATTTGTCACTCTACCGGTCCACCCATCCTCAAGGACGGCAAGGACACCCCTAACGCCGCCACTGGGCCACGAAACGGCGCTCGGACAGGTCGCTTAGGCCGCCGACGGGCATTTGACGGCCTTGACGTCGTTCAGGCCGCTTGTCGGCGGCGGCTCGCCAGCGGCTCGGCGGCGGCTCAGCCGTACGTGTCGCGCGGGCCGCGGCCGGGGACGTGCCGGTTGCCGTATCGCCAGCTCGGCGCCGTCGGGCCGTGGATGCGCAGCTTTGTCACCACCCCGCGGCCGGCGCCGGCGGCGATCTTGGCGAGGAGGTCGCGCTGCAGCAGCCGTAGCTGGGTGGCCCATGCGGTGGACATCGCCTGCACGGTCAGCTCGCCATCGCGCAGCGACACGGGCCTAGCGTGCTCGGCCACGTCGGCACCGACCAGTTCGGCCCACCGCCCGAACACCGCGCCGCCGGAGAGCTGCTCGCGCCACCCCCGGTCCGCGGCCAGCCGCGCGGCAAGCCGGCCGAGTGGCTGCGGGTCCCGATCGTCCGGCCGGGGGCCGGACCAGGCACGGCGGCGGGTCTGGCTCCAGCCCCGCTGCCCGCGACCGAAGCCGGCGCGCCGCGAGGTGGGCGTCCGACCGCGGGCCTTCGCCGCCTGCTTGGCCGCCTCCAGCGCGGCCCTCGCCAGGTCGGGGCCGGACAGCCCGGCCGGTCCGCCCGGTTCGTCCGGTTGCTGTGCGGCCGAGTTGTCCACACGATCCACAGACTTGTCCCCAGAAGGGGGGATCTTTTCACCGGACACGGTGCAGTCGCCCCTCGTGCACCTCGAACCGCACGCCGTCCAGCTCGTCCGGCACGTCCTCGGCGACGGCCGCGGTGACCAGCACCTGCTCCGCCGTCGCCGCTACCTTCGCGAGCATTGACCGGCGCCGCCGGTCCAGCTCCGCGAACACGTCGTCCAGGATCAGCACGGGATCGCCGAGGCCGCTGGCCTGGCCGTCAGCCCGCAACAGCTCGAAGCTTGCCAGCCGCAGCGCCAGCGCGAACGACCACGACTCGCCGTGGCTGGCGTAGCCACGGGCGGCCTCGTCGCCCAGCAGCAGCTCAAGATCGTCGCGATGCGGACCGACCAGGCACACCCCGCGCTCCAGCTCCGCGGCCCGCACCGTGTCCAGCTCAGCCAGCAGCGCCGCCTCCAGCAGCTTCACCTCGGGTGCCTCGGCGGGCCCAGCGTCCCCGGCGAGCTCGGCGCTGGTCGGCAGCGGCACCGAGCTCCGATAGCGAACCGCGGCCGGCTCCGACTCCGGCGCTACCGCGGCATAGCTCGACGCCGCGTGCGGTGCCAGGTCGTCGACCAGGTCCAGGCGCGCGGCGAGCAGTTCGGCGCCATGCCGCGCCAGGTGGCCGTCCCACACGTCAAGGGTTCGCAGGTCACCGGCCGAGCCGGCCCGCCGGGCCGCGCCCGCGGTCTTCAGCAGCGCGGACCGCTGTTTGAGCACCCGTTCATAGTCCGCCCGCAACCCGGCGTGCCGGGGAGCGCGCGCCACCAGTAGATCGTCGAGGAAACGTCGCCGCTCGGACGGATCGCCGCGCACCAACGCCAGGTCCTCCGGCGCGAACAGCACTGTCCGCAAAGCCCCCAGCAACTCCCGCGGCCGCCTGACCGGCGCGCGGTTGATCCGCGCCCGGTTGGTCCGCCCCGGATTGATCTCCAGCTCGAGCAGCAGCCGGCGTCCGGCATTGACGACCGCCGCCCGTACCACCGCGCGCTGCGCCCCACGCCGTACCAGTGCCGCATCCGTGGCCACCCGGTGCGAGCCGAGCGTCGCCAGGTAGGCCAGGGCCTCCACCAGGTTGGTCTTGCCCTGCCCGTTCGCGCCCAGCAGCACGGTGGCCCCGGGACCCAGCTCGAGCCGCGCCCGTTCCCATGACCGGAAGTCGGTCACCTCTAGCTGGCTGACGTGCACCGTCTTCCTTCCGGCACGGGGCGTTCGGACGTGACCCACCGGCATCTTTCCACGGTTGCTCTGCTCTGAGCGCCGGCCGGCAACGCTCGCCGACTTGCGGATTTCGCCGTCCACCTTGGCTTTCGCGCATTGCCAGCCGGCTATCACAGCAAAGCGCGGGGCGCGGAGTCAGCTGGCCAGCCAGCAGGTCGGCAGGTCGGCAGGTCGGCAGGTCGGCGGGTCGGCGGGTCGGCGGGTCGGCGGCTCATCCGGAGACGGCGGGGTCGCCGGTGGCGCCGGAGGTCGGACCCGCGTCGTGGACAGCGTGGCCGCCGAATTGCTGCCGCAGGGCGGCGATGGCCTTCATGGCCGGTGAGTCGGGCTGGCGGGAGGCGAAGCGGGCGAAAAGGGCGGCCGATATGACCGGGACCGGCACGGCATGGCGGATGGCCTCCTCCACGGTCCAGCGGCCCTCGCCGGAGTCCTCGACGTAGCCACTGATCTTGGCCAGCTCAGGATCAGCTTCCAGGGCGCGGACGAGTAGATCGAGCAGCCAGGAGCGAACGACGGTGCCGCGCGTCCATGCCTTGAACACGGCGGGCACGTTGGTGACAGCCTGGGAGGCGGCGAGCAGCTCGTAGCCCTCGGCATAGGACTGCATCAGGCCGTACTCGATGCCGTTGTGCACCATTTTGGCGAAGTGGCCGGCGCCGACCGAGCCGGCGTGCGCGAAGCAGTCCTCGCGGGGGCCTTCCGGGCGCAACGTGTCGAAGATCGGCATGGCCCGTTCGACGAGTCTGGTGTCGCCGCCGACCATCAGGCCGTACCCGGTCTCGCGGCCCCATACCCCGCCGGACACCCCGCAGTCGAGGTAGCCGATGCCGCGCTCGGACAGCAACGCGGCGTGCACCAGGTCGTCGGTGTAGCGGGAGTTGCCGCCCTCGATCAGCAGGTCGTCCTCGTCAAGCACGCCGGCGAGCTCCTCGACCACCTGCCTGGTCGGCGGGCCGGCCGGCACCATGGTCCACACCGTGCGTGCGGGGTCGAGCTTGTCGACCAGGTCGGCGAGTGAGCCGGCGTCGCTCCGCTCGGGGTTGCGGTCGTAGCCGATGACGTCGTGGCCGGCCGCGCGCAGCCGCTCGCGCATGTTGCGGCCCATCCGGCCGAGGCCGACCAGTCCTAGCTGCACCGGCTCACGGTAGGGCGTCGGTGTCGTGCGTGCACAACCGGTGTTTCGGGAATGGTCGTTGTTGAAGAGATTTACAGCAGCAGTAGTAGGCGTTGTGGATGGTGGGGACAGCGGCTGTCGTGCCTCGTGGACCCGCGTGGCGGCCTGTGGACAGTTACTCGCTGTGCCTGGGAACGAGCCGGGTCCGACGGTGGACAGCTTGATAATGGGCCATTTGATGCACAGCGGAAGCCAGTCATCCACAGAGTTGTCCCCAGATGTGGGTGAGTGTGGGTGTGGATGATTGCGGACAGTTACGACGGTGCGGCAGAGTGCATTGCGCCACCCGGGCTGACGGCCCAGCTAGTCGGCCAGCCTGATCCGGACCCTCCGGTTCTGCCGGCCCTTGTTCTCCACCTTGTAAATCTGGATGCGGCCGATCTGGCTGGTGCACGCCACGTGCGTGCCGCCGTCGGCCTGCACGTCCAGCCCGACGATATCGACCAGCCGAAGGTCGTCGCCGGTTTCCGGCGGAAATACCGACTGGGTGCGGACGATGTCCGGAATGGCCAGGGCCTCGGCGCGGGGCATCCAGCGGGCCTCGATCTTCCGGTCGGCCGCAATTTCGGCGTTCACCGCGTCTTCCAACGACTTCTTGAAGTCCGGTGGGATGTCCGGCAGGTTGAAATCCATTCGCGCCTCGCCCGGCTCCATATTGCCGCCGGTGACCAGCGCGCCATAGTCGCGGAACACCGTGCCGCACAGCACGTGCAGGCCGGAGTGGGTGCGCATCAGGGTGGTCCGCCGCGCGTCGTCGATGGCGCCGCGCGCCGCAACGCCGGCAGCCGGAACCGGATCCCCCGGCGCGGGCAGCAGGTACAGGTCGTCCCCCTTGCGGGTGCCGACGATCCGCGTCTGGACGCCCTGCCAGAGCAGCACACCGTGGTCCGGCGGCTGGCCGCCACCGCCGGGGTAGAAGGCCGACCGGTCCAGCACGATGCCGGCCTCCGGATCGGCCGGGTCGGACCACATGACGGTGCAGTCCCACTCCCTGATCGTGACGTCTTCCCAGTCGAGGCGGTAGGTCCGCCCGTGGTGTCCAAAGCCCATCGAACCGCGGAACCCTTCTCGTGCGTTCAACGCCGCGACCACCTGGTCGTCGACCCCTCGCCAACGTAGCCGCGATGCGCCGGCCAGCGCGCAGTCAGCGCGCAGTCAGCGGGCGGCGAGTTCCTTGAGTGCGGTCAGGCTGGGCAGGGTGCCCTCCGAGCCGGCCACCACCCGGCCGGTCACCGAGTCGCCGGGGTCGTCCGCCAGCTCGGCGAGGGCCCGTGAGGGCGGCAGGCCGCGCACTTTTGCCGTCCGCAGCCGCTGGTACCACGGCACGCCGGCATTGGCGGCCGCGTCGCCGGCTGACCTGCGGCGCTCGTATCCGGCGGCGTCGTCCGGGTCGGAGGCCCACAGGTACCCGAGCACACCGTCCTGGTTGGCCACCACGACGTAACGCACCGGTCCGCTGGCTTTGAAGCCATAACGGGCCGGGCCTGACACCGGCTTGAACTCGAGGTCCTCGTCGCGATAGCCGCCACCGGTGGTCATGCCTTCCGTCCTCCGCTCGTCGGATGTCATCGGACCGGCAGGTACTCGCCGCAGATGTGCCGCTGGCCGCCCTGGAAGACAACCCGGTCGACGCCGTACTCCAAGCCGCGGCCGAGCAGCAGCTCGCGCTCACCGGCACCGTAGTGCCGGTCGTTCTCCACCCAGATGCCCGGGGTTCCGGCCGGCTTCACGTGCAGGATGGCGTCCTTGCCGGCGATGCGTCGCCGGGCGAGGCCTCCGGCGTGTGGGACACCATGCCGGGACTGATGCCCGGGGCGCCGCTGGCGGTGGTCGGTGCAGCCGGTGAGCCGCCGTCGCCGGGCGCGTGAACACCGCGCTCGACGGCGTCCCAGATCTCATCCAGCCGCGGGCGACCAGCGTGGCGATGCATTCGGCGACCAGGTCCCGGACGATCTCGCGGACCACTGCGACCAGCACGCCGACCGCCTCGACGACCGTGCCGACGGTGCCGGCCGCCGCCGTGGATGGCGCGGTGAACCGCTCGCTCTGTCCGGCGGCGAACGCGCGGTACGCGTCGCCGGCGTTCCCGGTCCATGCCGCGGTGTCGATGCGCACGGCACCGTCGAGTTCGGTGCGGGCCTGCCCGACCGCCTGGGCGACGTTGCGCCAGGTCTGCGCGTACGAGGCAATGGCGTCCGGGTCGCCGGCCAGCCAGTCCAGCGCGTCCGACAGCGGCTTGACGTGCTCGATCAGCCACGAGATGCCGTACTGCAGGAGCGTGCCGATCGGGTCCGTGATCAGGCCGAGGGCCTCGAGGCCGCCGCCGGCCAGGCCGAGGCCGCCCTCGATCCAGCTGGCGCCGGCGTTGCCCTGGTGCACCTCTGCGGCCGACTCGGCGATGCCGATGCCGGTGATCGCCGTCGTGCTGTCCTGCAGTTCGGCGACGAGCGAATTCGGCGCGGCCATCACTCGGTTCCGGCCGCTGAACTCGGACCGAACGAGCCGGCGTTTGTCATCTCGACCGAGTCGTAGTACCGGGCGGTGCGCTCCACCGAGGTGATGGTGTCGCTCACCGACTGCACGCTCGCGGCCAGCGCGTCCACCCCGCTCTGCTCGATCGGGTCGATCATCGGCGGGAAGAACTGGCAGATCACGCCGTAGGCGTCGCGCGGCACGCTGACTCGCTGCGCGGCCTCCAGCGCGGTGGCCAGCTGATCATTGATCCGGCCGAGGCCGGTGCGGTGCGCCACCAACGCCTCGGTGATTACCTGGTACCCACCGGCCACCGGGGCCACCTCTCGCTCGAACGCCTCGCCCGACAGTGCGGACAGACGCACCGTGTCGGC
>DASXTS010000011.1:0-24151 GCA_036505275.1 Pseudonocardiaceae bacterium | reverse complement strand
CGGGTGGGCGCGCTGATCGCCACCTCCGCGGTGGCCAAGGGCCTGTACCGCGAGGAGGCGTTCTATCTGGACGTTTGCGGCGGCTTTGCGTCCCCACTGACCGCGGAGCTGGTCCAGGGCGCCGACGTTGTCGTTGCATGGGGCTGCTCGCTGTCCATGTGGACCACCCGTCACGGTGCGCTCATTGGCCCTGATGCCACCGTGGTGCAGGTCGACCTGGACGCCGACGCCATCGGCGCGAACCGGCTGGTGGACCTGGGCGTGCTCGGCGACGTCGGCACGACCGCCGCCGCGGTGGAGAACTTGCTGAACGACCGCGGACACAACTCCGACGGCTACCGCTCGGACCTGCTGCGCGCCAGAATCGCTCGGGAGAACCGGTGGCGCGACGTGCCGTATCGCGACGAGAGCGACGGCAGGCGCATCGACCCGCGCACCCTGTCCCTCGCGCTGGACGACCTGCTGCCGCGCGAGCGAGTGCTGGCGATCGACTCCGGCAACTTCATGGGCTACCCGAGCATGTACCTCTCGGTCCCCGACGACGACGGCTTCTGCTTCACCCAGGCGTTCCAGTCGATCGGGCTCGGTTTGGCCACGGCGATCGGCGCCGCGCTGGCCCGGCCCGACCGGCTGCCGGTGGCCGCCCTGGGCGACGGCGGCGCGCTGATGAGCATCGCCGAGCTGGACACCGCCGTGCGGCTCGGCCTGCCACTGGTGATCGTCATCTACGACGACGAGGCGTACGGCGCCGAGGTGCACCACTTCGGCCCCGACGGGCACGCCCTGGACACCGTGGTCTTCCCGCCGACCGACATCGCCTCGATCGCCCGCGGCTTCGGCTGCGACGGCGTGCTCGTCCGCACCGTGGCAGACCTGGGCGTCGTGGCCGACTGGCTGCACGGCCCGCGGTCGCGGCCGATTCTCATCGACGCCAAGGTCGTCTCGGACCGCGGCTCCTGGTGGCTGGAGGAGGCCTTCCGCGGCCATTGAGCGGCCACTGAGCGGCCACTGAGCGGCCACTGAGCCGTGGGCAACGCGTCGCAGCCCGGCGAGCGATGTCGCGGTCGAGGCGGAGGCCGGCAGTCGGGCACCGGGTGCCGACGAGGACGCATTGCAGCCCGAGGTGGACCGGGCGGTGGACGAGGTGCGTCAGGCCGATCGCCGCGCGCTGTTGGAAACCTACCGCCGAGAGCGGCCGGGACGGCGGCCGCGCCGTGCAGGGCCTGCCAGCCGCGGCGGCCGCGCTGCGTGAGGCCAACGCCGAGGTGCTGCTGGTGAACCCGGCCCGGGTCGAGCGCGAGACAATGTGGAGCTCACCGAGCGACCCGGCCCCGGTCGGCGTCGATGACGCAGACCTGCGCGGGCAGGGCATCGCGGACGTCGGCGAACATCCGGCCGACGAGGTGATCCCGCTCGGCGCAATCGCGGTGGGCGCGGCGGTGCGGATCGAGGACGAGCTGGCGCTGGCGGACGGCGTCGGCGTGCTGTTGCGGCACACCTGAGACCGGCAACCGGAGGGAGGACACCTGCCACGCGGGAGCGACACGCACGGGCCGCGCCAGGACGAGGAGCTCAAGCACGAGCTCGAGGGCATGCTGCGCGGCAACAAGCCCAGTAGGGCAGAGGAGTGGCGCGATCCGGAGCCGCTCGCCGACGACGATCCCGAGCTGCACGACCCCAGGGCGCCCGGCGGACCGCCGGCGGGGTAACCGTATTTTTGCGGGGCCACCGGTCTCCGGGGGGCGTGTACTGTAACGCACTCCGACCTGGCGCCGGTGAGGTTGACATGAGTTCCAACGAGTCGTACGCGGGGCTTCGGGACCGCGACTACTTCCACATCATGCTCAACCTGGATTCCTACGACGGTTTCCTGCCGACGGCGCGGGCCCTCGCCGAGAAGTTCCTGGACGACGCCCGCAAGCGTCAGGACGATCCCGGCCTCGAGCCGGAGCTGCGGCCGTTCACGTACAGCAAGGCCGCGTTCGAGGCCAGGCTGGACCAGATCTACCAGGGCCTGGTCGACGACGTGAAACGGTACGAGGCGCAGCAGAGTTGGACCATGCGCACCCGCGGGGACGTCATCGAGTGGATGCTGCAGATGGCGCCGTTCAACCAGACCGACGGGTCGTGGCTGCGCCAGATCGCGCCGGTCGGGCCGATCGACGCGGTCAGGGCGCTGCTGTTCACCATCTGGATCGAGGAGCTCGGCGGCGGCGACCCCGAGCTGCACCACGCCAATCTCTACACCGACCTGTTGCGCACCGTGGACATCGAGTTGCCGGACATCCGGTCGCGGGAATACGCGGACAACCCGGATCTGCTCGACTCGGCGTTCACTCTCGCGCTGTTCCAGCTCGTCGTGTCGGAATTCTCGCAGGATTACTTTCCCGAGCTGCTGGGCATGACGCAGTACCTGGAGTGGAGCTCGGTCGAGCTGAAGAACATGGTGCTGCTCAACCGGCACTTCGGGCTGGACACTCACTTCTACGAGCTGCACGTCGCCATCGACAACGCGGCGACCGGGCACGGCGCGATGGCGAGGCGGGCGATCGAGCTGTACCTGGAGCGGGTGCGGGTGGACAGCGGTGACGAGGCCATGCAGGACGTGTGGGAGCGGATCTGGAACGGGTACGTGGCGTTCGCGACGACCGGCACGCTGGCCGAGGACATGCGAAAGCGGCGGCTGCGCCCGGCGCTCACTCCGGCCGACAAGGTCGCGGCGATGGTGCGGGAGCGGGCGCCCAAGGCCAGGCTCAACCACGGGCAGAAGCGGCTGGCCGGAAAGCTGATCAATGACCTGTTCGCCGACCCGGCCGAGCTGATGACCTCGCTGGTCGCCGGCGGTTACATCGTGCCGGGGGACCCGGCCGGCAGCCCGTTCTTCCAGCTGGTCACGCTGGACGGGCCGATGTTCAAGATCTTCACCGAGGCCGAGTTGGAGACCTGGCGGGACTGGATCCGATCGCTGCCGGCGGGCGCGGCGGGCGCGGCGGGTGCGGCGGGCTCGGCCGGCTCGGTGGCGTCGGCGGACGGGACGGTGGCCGCGACGCCAGCGACGGAGTCGGTGGCCGAGTCGGTGGCCGAGTCGGTGGCCGAGTCGGTGGCTGACCGGATGGTGCGGCTGGTGGACACCATGCGCGGCCGGCAGGACGGGGTCGCGCCGCACAAGGCCGAGAAGCTCACTGGGCCGGACCCGGCCGACGGGTCCAGGACCGTCACCGAGCCGGTGGCCTGGTGGTTCGGCCAGCCGACGGTCGCCTTGCTGCGCGCGCTGGCCAACGAGGGCAATGGGTGGATCGTGCCCGGCAAGCCGGACGACAGCCCGTTCGTCACCGACCTGCTCCGCGGCCGCAACGCCATGGGCCGCGCGCTCAAGGCCACCGCGCCCGGCACCGGCGGCCTGGTCTGGGTCGACGTCGCCACCGAGTGGATCACGCAGGGCTGCCCTTTGCCCAGCGGGCAGCCGGCGCGGCCGCTCTCGCTGCTCTCCCCGCCGGAGCGGGTCGCAGCGCACCCCACCGGCAAGATCCACGGTAGCGGCAGCGTGCACTGAGGCTGTTCCATTGAGGGGCGCGCCGCTGGCTCAGCCGGGGAGGGCGAAGCCGTACCCCTGGTCGACCAGCCACGGTAGGAGCGTGGCGAGTGCCGCGATGGTCTGGTCCCGCCGACCACCGCCATCGTGTAGCAGGATGACCGCGCCGGGTTGCACGGCGCGCTGGACGGCGGCCACGATCTGCGCGGCGCCGGGACGCTGCCAGTCGCGCGAGTCGACCGACCAGGACAGCGGCCGCATGCCGTTGCGGCCGGCGATTTCCCGGACGGCGTCCGACCAGCGGCCGGCCGGGGCGCGGAAGAACGGCACGGTGGCGCCAGGGCCGGCCGCCGCGAGCAGGGTCTGCCGGCAGCCCACGATTTCCGCCTCTGCCTCCGCATCGGGCCGCGCCACAAGGTTCTCGTCGTGGCTCATGGTGTGCGAGCACAGCGCCATGCCGGCGTCCGCGGTGGCCCTGACCAGCTCGGGGTGTCGCTGCGCCTCGACTCCGACGATGCAGAACGTGGCCACCGCGCGGTAGCTGACCAGCAGGTTCAGCACCTGCGGTGTGTACTCAGGGTGCGGGCCGTCGTCGAACGTGAGCGCCACCACCCGGCGGGGCGTGTCTCCGGACCCGGCCTGACTCACCAGGTCGACGGGCACTGGCGCCGGTTGTGCCGCGGTCGCTGTCCGCACGGACGACGGGTGGGCCACCGGGTCGGTCGTCGGGCGAGCGCCGGCGACCTGCACGACGACGACGGCCAACGCGACGATCGTGCCCACGGTCGTGATGAGCGCGGCCCAGCGGTAGCAGTACGGCGGGCGGAGCACCAGATAACGCACGTGACCCTCCGAAACAGCAGGTCAGCCCCGTCGGGTGCACGGTAAGGCGAACGTTCACCAATGTGGGGGACCCGTCGGCGTGTGTCCGAAAGGTTCGTGAGTGGCAAATGGCGCTATCGCACCATTTGCCACTCACGAGTTATCCACAGCGGAGGCCGGCCACGAGGAGGTCGATGCCGCGCCGCAGCCGCCGGCGCGGCAGGTCGGGGTCGGTGAGGTCGGCCTCCAGGCTGCGGGTGAGGGCGAGCGCGATGTCGACGACCTCGGCGGGGGGCAGGCTGTGCAGCGCCACCTCACCGCTGGCCTGCGCGACGGCGACGACCTCCGTGGCCAGCTCGCGGAGCGCGTCGGTAAAGCGCTCGACCAGATCGCCGGACAGCCGCGCGCCTTCGTCCAACAGCTCGGCGGCGTGCGGGCTGTCCCGCCACAGCTGCAGGGTCAGCTCCAGCTTGACGGCGAGCACGGCGTGCAGCCGCTCGGCGAGCGGGGCGTCGACCGGGGCGGTCGCGGCTGTTCGAGCCTGGGCGAGGGCCCGGTCGAAGAGTCTGGTCGCGAGCCGGCGGAACGCGTCGTCCTTGTTCCGCACGTACACGTACACGGCCGGCCGGGACATCTCGGCGGCGGCCGCGATGTCGTCCATGGTGGTACGGCGCACGCCGTGCCTGGCAAAGCACGCGTACGCGGCGTCCAGGATGCGCTCAGTCCGGTCGTCGGCCATCCGCGGCGCGCTCCAGCACCTCGACGACGGTGTCCCGCAGCAGGGCCACCTTGTATCCGGTCTGCGGCAGGGGCGCGCACCGCTTCATCGCCGCGGCCGCCGCCGTCTGAAGAGTGGCAGCCGTCGCCTCCCGGCCGACCAGGGCGTCCTCCACCTCGGGCAGCCGCAGCGGAGTGCGGGCCACCCCGCCGACGGCGACCGCGGCGGTGGTGATGGTGCCGCCGTCCAGCACGAGCCGGGCGACCGCTTCGACCAGCGGCCACTCCGCCTCGGCGCGGGCGATGGCCCGGTGGTACGCGGCGCGCTCGCCTGGCGTCGGGGCCGGTAGCTCGACGGCGGTGAGCACCTCGGCCGGGGCGAGCAGGTGATCGCGGGTGGGGTCCGACCCGTCGCCGTACAGGTCGGCCACCGGCATGGACCGCGCGCCCCCGCGCCCGTTGATCATCACCTGCGCACCGTAGGCCAGCAGGCCCATGGCGATCGACGACGGGTGCGGCGCGACGCACGGCCCTTGGTCGATGACCGTGGCGTACAGGTGCGCGCCGGCGCGTGCCGGGCAGCCGTGCCCGCCGGTCTGGAAACAGGCGAACAGCGGGTTGCGGTAGTACCAGCAGCGGTTGCGCTGCAACAGGTTGCCGCCGAGGGTGCCGGCGGCGCGGATCTGCGGGGTGGCCAGGCCGGCGGCGGTGCCGGTGAGCCCGGGGTAGGCGGCGCGCAGCGTCGGGTCGGTGGCTAGCGCGGCCACGGTGGTCATCGCGCCGATGCGGGCCGAGCCGTCGGCCAGCCACCGGATGCCGTGCAGCTCGCGGACGCCGCCGAGGTCGATGAACGGGCCCGTGGCCCGCCCGATCCGTTGGCGCGCGGTGAGATCGGTGCCGCCGCCCCGCGGCTCGGCGCCATTCGCGCTCAGCAGCGCGGTCACGTCGTCGAGGTTCACCTGGCCACCCCCGCGAGCCCCGCCAGCAGCCGGTCGGGCCGGATGGGCAGATCCAGCGGGCGCCAGCCGGTCGCGGCGTGCACCGCGTTGCCGACGGAAGCGGCCACGCTCAGCGTCGCCACCTCGCCCAGGCCCACCCCGCCGCCGGTGACGTGGTCCCAGCCGTCCCGGTGGAAGTGGATCTCGATCTCCGGGGTGTCCCCGATGCCGGGGATGCGGTAGTCCTCCAGGTTGTCGGTCAGCACGATGCCGGTGGCCGGGTCGACGTGGCGCTGCTCGTACAGCGCGAAGCCGATGCCCTGCACGATGGATCCCTCGCACTGGCTGCGGGCCAACCGCTCGGAGTAGATGTGGCCGGCCGCGATGCCGCCCCACACCCTGGTGGCGCGGATCCTGCCGAGCCGGGTGTCCACCTCCACCTCGGTGACGTGCACCGCGCCGCTGAACCCGCGGCCGATCCGGACGCCGCCCATCGAGAACGGCGTGAAGTAGCCGCGGCGGTCCCGCGGCCGCCGGCCAACCGCCCGCACGCCGTCGGCCGCGCTGCCGTCCAACAGGCCGACGATGCTGCCGCCGGCGCCGCCGGTCCCGCCGCTGGTCAGGGCCGCCCGCAGTCGCCTGGCGGCATCCCGCGCCGCCGGAGCCACCGAGGTCGTGGTGCGGCTGCCGCCGGAGGCCGGTCCGTGCACGGTGCCGGTGCGGCCGACCTCGACCCGCACCCGGTCGGGCGGCAGGCCGAGGTCGGCACGCACCACCCCGCTGATGACCGAGCGGATGCCGGTGCCCATGTCCTGCGTGCCGGTCCTGGCCACCACTACCCCGTCCTCGACGGTCAGCTCGACCTCCGTGCCGGGGTCGACGAGGTACAGCCAGTTGGCCGCCGCGACGCCGACCCCCCGACGGAACCGGCCGGTCTGCGAGCCCGGCGGCGGCCGCTGCGCCCATACCGGCAGCGCGGCCGCCCAGTCGTAGAGCGCTCGCCGCTTCGCATTGCCGTCCCAGCGGCGGCGCAGCGCGATCGGGTCGTCGCCGAGCCGTTGCGCCAGCTCATCGATGGCCTGCTCCAGCGCCCACGCCATGGGCGGGCCACCGGGGCCGCGGAACGGTGTGCCCGGCGGCAGATTGGTCACCACGTCGAAGTCGCGCAGCCGGCGCGGCGCGTTGCCGTAGATCAGCCGGGCCAGGGCGGCCACCGACGAGCCGGTCGACACGCCACCGTCGCCGTACACGTCCATGGTCAGCGCGGCGAGCCTGCCGTCGTCATCGGCCAGCAGGTTCAGCTCGACCTCGGTGCCCGGCCGGTTGCCGGCATCGGTCAGCTCCTCGGCACGGTCCAGCACCACCCGCACCGGCGCCCCCGCCGCGCGGGCCAGCTCGACCGCGGCGACCAGCTCGACTGTCGGCTTGACCTTCGCGCCGAAGCCGCCGCCGACGTGCTCGGCGACCACGTGCACCCGCTCCGGCGGCAGCTTCCAGCGTGCGGACGCCGCCTCCACCACCATGCCGACGGCCTGGCTGGACACCCATATGTGCAGATCGGGGCCCGACCACCTGGCGACGCACGCGTGCGGCTCCAGCGGCGTGTGCACCTGCACGGCCGTGGTGTACCGGGCGGACACCAAGCGCTCGTCGCCGCGCCGCCTGGCCTGCTCGATGCGGCGGGCGGCGGTGCCACCCCGCCAGCCCATGGCCGACGGACCGCGCACGTTGCCGTGCCAGCGCGCCGGCATCACGAGCCCCTCGGCCGACGCCGGTGCCGCCCGCCGGGCCGCCCGCGAGCCGTACACCAGCGGGCCGTCCGGCCGGCGGGCCACCGCGGCGTCCAGCACCGCCGGCAGCTCCTGGTACTCGACCACCACCTTGGCCGCCGCCTCGCGGGCCGCGGCAAGCGTCGGGGCGGCGACCGCGGCGATCGGCCGGCCGACGTAGCGCACGGTGCGGTCGTCCGGCAGCAGGTCCACGGTGGTCGTCCCGGCGTCCGGCACGGTCACCGCGCGGACCACGGCGTGCGCCTTGGTCGAACGGACGATCACGCCGTCGAGCTGGCCGTCCAGCCGCACGTCTGTGGTGTACCTGGCGGAGCCGGTGATCTTCGCCATGGCCTCGACCCGCGGCGGCCCGGTCTGGCCGTCTTCGTCGTGGGCCCCGGTGCAGGCCGCGGCGACCGCGGCGTAGATGCTCCCGTAGGCGCCGCACCGGCACAGGTGCCCGGCCAGCGCGTCCGCGATGACCGCCCGCGCCGGCGGTTCGGCGTTCTCACCGTGCTCCACGCGCCAGCGGTCCACGAAGGCGGCCGCCGCCACGACGAACCCCGGTGTGCAGTATCCACACTGCAGCGCGTCGTGGGCCGCGAACGCCCGCTGCACCGGATGCGACCCGCCGAGACCCTCCACCGTCGTCACCGCGCGGCCGGCCACCGCGGCGCACGGCAGCAGGCAGCTCACCATGGGCGTGCCGTCGACCTGAACGGTGCATGCGCCGCACACGCCGGCGCCGCACACCAGCTTCGTACCGGTCAGCCCGAGGGTGTCCCTGAGCAGGCCGACGGCCGGTTGGTCCTTGGCGGCGTCGTCCAGCATGTGGCTGCTGCCGTTGACCTTGACGTCCACCGGTGCCTCCCAGCCTCGGCCCCATGACGTTCTGACAATTCATCCATGGAATGTCAGAAGTGTCAACGGGTGCCGCGGACCTGGTATGGTGCTCGGCAAGGTCATGAGCGCCAGCGCCAAGCCCCGGCTCGCTGGCCGGCAACCCTCCTCCGCGGTGGGGTGCCCCGGGTGACGACCTGGTCCGGTACGCAGATGCGCCGGGCAAGCGCGGACCCTCCGTGGTCCGACGGACCTCGAGGGAGGCCTCGCCATGACAGTCGCACTCGCCCAGCCACGGACGGCCGATCACACGCTCGATCACCTGCCCGCGGTCGCCGGCGCCGAGTTGACCGTGCCGCTGGTCACCGGCCGGTGGCTGCCGTACGCCAACCTGGACAACGCGGCCAGCGCGCCGTGCCTGGACGCCGTTCGGGACGCGGTGAACGAGCTGCTGCCGTACTACGCCAGCGTCCACCGCGGCGCCGGCTGGGCCTCACAGGTGTGCACCTCGGTGTACGAGCGGGCCCGTGCCGTGCTCCGCGGGTTCGTCGGCGCATACCACCGGGACGCCGTGGTCTTCACCCGCAACACAACCGACGCGCTGAACCTGCTGGCCCGCGCCGTGCCACGGGGCACGTCCGTGGTGCTGTTCGACACCGATCACCACGCCGCGCTGCTGCCGTGGCGTGGCCCGCACGTGCGACGCATCGCCGCCCCGGCATCGCCGCACGCCGCGGTGCGGGCGCTGGACGATGCGCTGCGGGATGCACCCGTCGGCCCGCGGCTCGTGGTGATCACCGGGGCGTCCAACGTCACCGGCGAGCTGTGGCCGGTCGCCGAGCTGGCCGCGGTGGCGCAGCGGAACGGAGCGAGGACGGTGCTGGACGCGGCGCAGCTCGCGCCGCATCGCTCGGTGGACGCCTACCGGCGTGGTGTGGACTACGTGGCGCTCTCCGGGCACAAGCTGTACGCGCCGTTCGGCGCCGGCGCGCTGGTCGGGCGGGCGGACTGGCTGCAGGCCGCGCCGCCGTACCTGGCCGGCGGTGGGGCCAGCCGGCGGGTGGCGGACTGGGGCGACCACCTCGCGGTTACCTGGGCGGCGGTGCCGGAGCGGCACGAGGCCGGCTCGCCCAACGTGGTGGGCGTGCACGCACTGGCCGCGGCGTGCTCGGCGATCGCGGACTGCGGCTGGGATGCGATCACCGCCCACGAGGAGACCTTGCTGCGCCGGCTGCGGGTCGGCCTGGCCACCGTGCCGGGGCTGCGGGAGCTCAGCTTGTTCGGCGCCGACCATCCGCGGGTCGGCGTGGTCAGCTTCACCATCGACGGCCACGACCCGGGCCTGCTGGCCGCCGCGCTGTCCGCGGAGCACGGCATCGGGGTGCGCGACGGCGCGTTCTGCGCGCACCTGGGCACCCAGCGGCTGCTCGATGCCGCCGGCTCCACCGCCAGCACGGCGCTGCGCGCCAGCCTCGGCCTGGGCAGCACCGCCGAGCACGTCGACCGCCTGGTCGTTGCGCTACACACCCTGGCCACCGACGGACCCCGCTGGCGGTATGCCCAGGTCGAGGGGCGGTGGGTGCCGGATCCCGACCCACGGCCGCAGCCCGCCTTGCTAGCTCGAGGAGCCTCCGGCGTGTCCGCGCGTCCGTACACGTGAGTTGGGCGGTTCGGCACTCCATGTTGGCGTCGACGGCGCCCGAACCGGCGAACACGCGCGACCGAACCGGCGAACACGCGCGACCGAACCGGCGAACACGCGCCGCCGCCGGACAGGATGAAGAACGACTCGGAGATCGTCCGGTGGAAGTGCGGATCAGGCCCGCTCGGTGGCCCGGCCATGTCCCATCGGTACAGACCGAACTCGCCGGCGGTCGACGCGCCGGTGGCCAGATAGGTCACTCTCGTACCGCCGGACCCCATGCCGAGGTCAGGCTCACCGCCGGTCGGCCGGAACACCACTGACCTCGCCGGTGTCACCCAGGTACCGCGGTTCGGGGTAGGAGTTCAGGTAGTTGGGTACGACACGGTTCAGCTCCTCAGCTCAGCCGTGGTCGGGTCGCAAGGCCTGCAGGTCCGCCAGCGTCAGGCCGGGCCCGCCGATCACGGCGGCCGGATCCGGGATGGCACGCAGACCGTTGATCAGCAGGTCCAGGTGCCGATGGGCGAGGCGGTTGTCCAGGTCACGGGTGACCCTGCCGGGCAGCGGCCGGGACAGCCGCACGACCAGCATGCCGATGTCGCCGAACGTCACGTCGGCGCGCAGCGTGCCGGCCCGGTGCGCGTTGTCGACCAGCGCCTGGACCAGCCGACTGCTCTCCTCGCGGACGGCCCGGACCTCCCAGTCGTCCAACGGGATCGCCTCCAGCAGCGCCGGGATCACCGCCGCGGTGCGGATGTCCAGCACCCCGTGCATGTACGCGGCGAGAGCGGCGAACGGGTCCGCTTCGTCGGCGGCGGCCCGACGGGCCGCGTCGGCGCTGCCCGCCAGGGCGTCCAGCACCACGGCGCGCATCAGCGCCTGCCGATCGGGGAAGCGGCGGTACAGCGTTGCGATGCCGGTGCCGGCTCGCCGGGAGATCTCCTCCAATGGCGCGGCCGGGCCGAGCTCGACGAACACGTCGCGGGCGGCGGCCAGGATGCGGTCGCGGTTCTGCCTGGCGTCGGCCCGCAGTGGGCGGGGCCCGCCGGTCCGGACCGTCCCGGTCATCGCGTTGCAGCGCCCTTCCTGCTCGGCGTGCCGTCACCCGAGACCTTATCAGATTTTCCGGAGGAAGTTTCTCCAGAAAGCTGGTCCAGTACCGGCACCGCGATGGGACCGTGTCACGCGGCGGATAGCGCAAACCGGGGATTCGGCACCCAGTTGGGGTATTCGGCCGGTACCGGAGAGTGATACAACTGGAAGGCGGAGGCTGGGGGCGCGCGCGGCGGAGGGCACAGAGGTTGATCAAAGTCCTGCTGGCCGAGGACATGCACATGGTCCGCGGTGCCCTGGTCGCTCTGCTTGATCTTGAGCCGGACATCGAGGTGGTTGCCCAGGTGGCATCCGGGAACGAGATCGTCCCGGCCGCCCAGCGGCACCGCCCGGATGTCGCGGTGATCGATATCGACCTGCCAGGCATCGACGGCCTGACCGCGGCCAGCCAACTGCACGAGAAGCAGCCGGAGTGCCGCACGCTGATCCTGACCAGCCTCGGCCGGCCGGGCACGCTGCGCAGGGCGCTGTCGGCCCGGGTCGGCGGGTTCATTCTCAAGGACGCCCCGGCGGCCGAGCTGGCCGACGCGATCCGCGGGGTGGCCAAGGGCCGGCGGATGGTCGACAGCCAGCTCGCGCTGGCCGCCTGGGACAGCGGCGAATGCCCGCTCACCTCTCGGGAGATCGAGGTGCTGCGGCTTGCGGCGGACGGCGCGGATGCGGTGGAGATCGCCGCCCGGCTGTTCCTCTCGGCCGGGACGGTGCGCAACTACCTGACCACCATCGTGACCAAGCTCAACGCCCGCAACCGGGTCGACGCCATCCGGCTGGCCCGCAACGCCGGCTGGGTCTGACGGCGACGCCTGGCTGGGTCTGACGGCGACGGCTGGGTCTAACGGCGACAGCTTGGTCTGACGGCGAACGGCGTCTGGCCGCGGCGAATGGCTGCGGTTAAAGGCCCAACAACACCGCAATGGCGGTACTTGGAGTCACACCTAGCTAGCCGTGTTTGGCGGCGGTGGCCCGCCGGGAGCGCGGCCGCGGCACCGGCGCCGAGGCGTGCAGCCGGAACCGGCCGTCCGCGTCAATGCCGGCGCTGAGCGTGCCGTCCAGCGCGGCCACCCTGGCGGAGAGGTTGGCGATCCCGCTGCCCCCCCGCGGCGCGCGCTGGGCGGTGGCCTGCGACACCCCGTCGTTGATGATGTCGATCCAGACCTCGCCGTTGGCCTGCCGCACGGTGATCTCGCACTGCTCCGCCTTGCTGTGCCGCAGCACGTTCGTGATGCCCTCGCGCAGCACGGTGGCCAGCACGGTGCGGACCCTGGTGGGCAGCTCGCCGTAGTCGAGGTCCATGTGCACGTCGACCTCGGCGGCGAGCAGCACGGACCTGGCCGCCTCCGCCTCGTTGTCCAGCGATAGCTCGCGGTAGCCCCTGGCCACCGAGCGCACGTCGGCGAGCGCCTGCCGGGAGATGTCCAGCACCTCGGACAGCTCCTCCTGGGCCCGCGCCTGGTCCTTGGTCATCAGGCGGTGCGTGAGCTCGCTCTTCAGCGTGATTGCGGAGAGGCTGTAGCCGAGCAGGTCGTGCAGGTCGCGGGCGAACCGCAGGCGCTCCTGGGCGACGGCCATCTGGGCCAGTTCGTTCTGCGCCGCGTGCAGCTCGGTGACCAGGTTGGCCAGCCTGGTCAGGCCGTACACGACCAGGCCGGTGATCACGGTGGAGACCGCGACGTAGGCAATGTCGTTCAGGGTGCCGGTGAAGACCCACTGGGCGGCCGCCACGCTGACCGCGATGAGGCCGAACACCACCCAGGCCAGCAGGGCCGGCAGCACCAGCAGCACGCTGCCGGCCAGGAAGCCCGGCATGCCGACCCACGCCTGGCGGAACTGAAGGAGTGGCAGGTAGACCAGTGCGGCCTGCACCAGCAGGGCCAGGTAGGCCATCGGCGAGCGGGACATGGGCACCGGGCGGCTGAAGTAGAACAGCTGCAGGGCCAGCATCGGGATCATGTAGGCCGCGCTGAGCAGCAGCGGCGCCAGATCCTGCGCGGCGAACCGGATTTTCAGGAACGCGATGAGGTAGAAGCTGCTGAGGACGGCGATCAGGATGCCCTTAGCCAGTCGCGGGGCCAGCTGTGGGGCCATCCATCGGCGCACCCGTTCGGTCGTCGTGGCCCTCTCGGGATCCGCGTTCATACCATTGACCCGAAGCCGGGCAGGCGCAGGCACTGAGCCCATGAGTCGTCCCCTAACCGCACCGCTACGGTCGCGTCGCATTGTAACTAGGTCATGGCCGAACGAGCCGGTCACGGCCTGACACCGATGATGAACTCTCCGACGCTGACCTCGGTCGGCCAGTCGAGTCGGAGAGCCTCGTCGGCCGTCGTGGCGTCGCCCACTGTGAGGGCGCACGACGCCAGGCCCATGGCGGTTGCCACCAGGTAGAGCGTCTGTTGAAGCATGCCGACGTGACGCAGGGTCGCCGAATACGCGATTCCGCTGTACATCCAGGAGACCCTGGCTATCCGGCTGGTCATCGTTATCAGCACGGCCGGCCGGTTCGTGCTGCCGGCCGCCACCTTGGCGGCGTCGAGGATCTCGGAGATCGTCGGCTCCGAATCGTCGACCAGGGTGAGCGCGTGTTCGCCAGGGTCGTAATGGTAGCTCCCCCGTGGCAATCCGGCGCACCGGTCAAGGGTCACATACAGTTCCAGTTCGTACAGGTCGGACGTGCTGGGGTACGGCCGGTCCGAGATCATGTATCGCGGCCCGACGGCCGACGCGACCAGCTTGGTCCAGCGGATTCGGGCCACCCGGAACAGCAGTTCGCCGAGCTGCTCGGCGGTGACCGGATCCGCCGCGCAATCCCGGTAGCACCTGCGGTCCTCGATGGCCTCGGTCAGTGGGGGATCGGCGGCGGCGACCTTGGCCAGCTCCGGCCGGTGCAGCGGGAACCGCGGGCCGGATGGCCGCGGCTTGCTCACCGGGGCGGCCGGCAGCTGGTCGACGTAAGGAAACACGGCGCCGGCCTGCCCGCCCTGCCGGCCCATCCGGCTTCTGGCATGCAGGGCCAGGTCGTGGTGCGACCAGGGGATGAGTGCGGGGTTGCCGTCCTCGGCGAAGCGCGCCGGCGCGTCCGGCTCGCCGGTCAGCACCATGCCGCTGGCCACCAGGTAGGCCAGGATGTCGGCGAGCACCGGCCCGGGGATGCCGAGCTGGGCGGCCAGGTCGGCCGCGGTGGTCGGGCCGCCCAACGAGCCGGTCACCCAGGCCGCCACCGGCCGGTGCAGCACCACCTCGTACTTGGCCACCGGTGACTCCATCAGAAGTTGCCCGCCGCCGGATCGCACCGCGGCGAACGTGGACAGCCGGATCGGCTGGTCCGGGGCGATCGCCTGGGGCAGCCAGAAACCGGCCCGCGGGGACACCGGCGCGACGGAGAGCACCGGCCCGGCCTCGTCGTCGACGCCGAGCGACTGCACCACGCAGCTGCCAAGCTGCTCCAGCACCCGGCGCAGTCGGTACCACGGTTCGCAGCACTCGTCCCGTGAACCCGTCTTCCACCGCAGGAAGCTCTCGCCGACGATGGGCAGGTTCTCCACCGACACCGGGCCGAGGCTCATCCGCTGCAGAGACTCCCGCACCGGCGCGCTGGTCTCGTCCACCCTGATCTCGCCCCACTGGCTGACCACCACGAGGTGGTCACCGCCCGGTCCCGTCTCGACGAGCGCATCCTCGCTCAGCGAAAGCAGCCGCCTGCGTGCCGGAACGCGGTCGGCGGGTTGCAGGCGCAACGACGCTCCTCGGCCAGTGCAAGTGATCATGGCGGCCACCGTCAGACGAACAGCGGGATCGGATTGAGGTCTTCGTACCGTTTTGGCCGGGCCAATCGGCCGAGCTGCACCGGCACGTCGTAGAGCCGTCCCGGCCCGAACCGGGCCCAGAACTGCCGCAGCCCCGGCACGATCACCTTGACCACCGGCAGGCCGATGTCCGGACGGGTCTGGTCGAGCACGAGCAACTGCATGCCGAGCGTCTCCAACGTGGCCTGGATGGTCCGGACCTCGTCGGCGAGGTCGGTGCGGGGCTGATACTCGAAGTCGGCCGGGCGCCGCGGCCACAGGTCCGGGTCCGGCGCCAGGTACGGCTGGTTGGCCACGGTCGCATGCTGCAACCAGTGCGCCGCGTCCGGGTCGCCGTCGAGGCCGGTGACGCCCCCGTCGGCACCGGCGTCGATGACCGCGGGCATCAGCTGGTTCATTTCGGTCAACGCGCGGCGCAGCGCCACCTGCGGGTCTGGGTGCGCGCCGAAACCGAACACGATCCCCTCGTAGCGGCTGTTCAGCCGCCTGGACAGCGCCACCATGGTCGGGATGCGCAGGTCCGAGGTGACATCGAGAACCCACACGTCCCGGCCCAGCTCGGCGTACACCTGGCGCAGTTCGTTCAGCCACGGGTCGCCGAAGGCGTGCAAGTCCACCTCCGGCGCGCGGGTGCGGTTGTACCACCACAGCGCGACCGCGTCCCGCTCGACGAGCTCGAGCAGGCCTTGCAGCACGGCGTCCTCGAGGCTGCTGCCGGCTGCGTTGCCGTTGGAGTCGGCCAGCACGTAGCGCGGGCCCGGCTGGACCGGGGCGCCGAAGTACATCATGCCGGTCGGCAGCAGCCGGTGGCGCCGCTCGGTAATCGACCACACCGGCGTCCAGTCCAGCACCGCGTTCTCGTTGAACGGGGCGCAGACGTACTGGAACGGCGCGTGTGAGGCGTTCCACACTTCCCGGTTGACGTACTGCCGCTCGTCGTAAAGCTGGCAGGCGTTCGGGTGGATGGCCCGCCCGCCAAGCGAGCGCAGGCTCCCCCGGACCCGCTCCTCGTCACCGTCGAAGGTGGCGCTGTGCCGCTCCAGCGCCTCGCAGAGCGCGCTGACCTCGGCGTGCAGCGGGGTGATCCCCTTGCCGCCGTTGGCCATCCGCAGCCTGGATCGCAGGGTATGCAGGCTGCGGGCGCCGGCGGCCCGGTTCGGCCCGGAGCGGTAGCAATTGAAGAAGGACGGCCCCCGCCGGTCCCGGCCGATCTCCTTGATCACCCCGGTGACCGGGCTGACCAGGTGGCGGTAGGCCTCCAGCACCTGCTCCGGCGGCAGCGAGCGGTGCCCGCCGCCGCCGTAGCAGGCCTTGCGCCGCGGTCGAAGCGTCACCGGCCGCGTCGCCCGCTGCCGGACCAACGTTGGATCCCCGCACGCGGCACACTGCGGGCGGGCCCGCAGCTCGTGGTGCCGGCCGCGCAGGTCGAAGCTGTCGAAGGTCCAGACGCAGTGCTGGCCGTGGTAGCGGTGCCCGGCCAGCCACTTGATCGCCTCCAGCGCAATGACGTGCATGGCCGTTGCGGTCAGCGGCGGCACCGAGACGGTGGTGCGCGCGACCGGACCGCTGCGGCCGAGCACGGCCTGCACGTAACCCTCGGCCTCCCGGTGCGCCCGCAGCCGCACCGCAAGGCAGTGCCAGCAGCCGTGCCCCGGCTGGAAGATCGGTCCGACCCACACGGTCGCGCCGACCGGCCTGGCCAGTAGCCACGGCCGGCCTGCTGCGCGGTGGGCCGCGTCGATCTCGGCCAGCTCGGGCGTGAGGTAGTCCCTGGTCAGCACGACGGACAGGTCGGCAGCCTGGTCCGCTGCGCCGGTCACGGTAAGCCCGGCCGCACCGAGCGCGGCCGACGCGGCGGTGGTCGCCACGCTGGTGAGCCCGACCGTCACCAGCTCCAGCCGGGCGCTGGTGATGCCGGTCACGGCCGTGGCGGGGTTGAGGCCGGTGGTGTCCCAGTAGGCCTCGGCCTGCCCGTCGGCCTCGTCGGCGCCGGCTGGCACGCGCGACCATGGGCGCACCAGCCCGGCGTCGATAAGCCGGTTGATCAGGTTGCCGACCTCGTCGGCAGTCAACCCGTCCGGCATGTCGCGCAGCACCGTCGGTAGGTCCCTCGTGCCGTCCAGCAGCGGCGCGAGGGCCTCGACGAACGATCCGGTCAGCACGGTGACCCCGCGTTCCGAGAAGAGGTACGCGGCCTCACCGGCCACGACCTCGGCCCGCAGGTGCCGCCGGAACCCGATCAGCTGCGTGGCGTGCTCCGCCGGCGCGGTGCCGGTTGCGGAGGAACCATTCACTCGGCCCACTCCAGCACGGCGTCAGGCAGCCAGCAGACCCCCGAGAACAGCGACACGGTGTCGGTCTGGTCGGTCCAGAGATCGAATTCGTGGATCATCAGATCGCCCCCCAGCGGCGGGCAGGCAAGCGAGGTCACACGCTCATTCGGAACGATTGCTGAGATCATCGCGGACTCCTATCGGCAGGGTCGACGACCGCACTTTCGTCGGTCGTGGCAGATTCTGATGCGGAGTCAGCCTCGCCAGCCAGTGGTGACCTCACTTGGCGCATGTGTACTTTTCATACCCCGAACGGTCCTTTTCTCATCCGCGTCCGGTGCACCGCGCACTGGTCCGACGGCCCCTTTTCTGCGATTTTCGTGTAGTGCAGACAGGCCGGCGGCAGCGCCCGCGAATCAAGGTCAACAGCGGGCCGGCGGCACCGGCAGGAGGAGGTCAGGGCGATGGAGATCAAGGTCCTTGGGCCGCTGGAGGCCACCGTGGACGGCACGTCGATCGCGCCCACCGCGGGTAAGGCCCGGCAGATTCTGGCGCTGCTGGCGCTGGAGGCCGGCCAGGTGGTCACCGTGCCGACGCTGATCGAGGAACTGTGGGGCATGCAGCCACCCCGCAGCGCGCTCACCACCCTGCAGACCTACATCTTGCGGCTGCGCCGCCTGATCGCGGCCGCGCTGCAGACCGACGAGGGGTCGGCGGCCAAGGACCTGCTGGTCACCCGATGCGGCGGCTACCTGCTCAAGGTGCCGAGCAGCGACGTTGACGTGCACACCTACGAGCGGCTGGCGACCGCGGGCGCCCGCGCGGCGGAGATCGGCGACTACGAGCCGGCGTCCAGCCTGCTGCGCTCGGCGCTCGACGTATGGCGCGGGCCGGTTCTGGTGGACGTGCAGGCCGGGCTGCGGCTGGGCATCGAGGTGATCCGGCTGCAGGAAAGCAGGCTCGGCGCGCTCGAGCTGTGCATCGACGCCGACCTGCGGCTCGGCCGTCACTACACACTGCTCAGCGAGCTCGCCAGCCTGAATGCGAGCTATCCGATGCACGAGAACCTGTGCGCCCAGTTCATGGTGGCGTTGTATCGCTCCGGCCGGCAGTGGCGCGCGCTGGACGCCTACAAGAGGCTGCGCGACACGCTGGTCGGCGAGCTCGGCGTCGAGCCGTCGGCGCGCCTGCAGCAGCTGCAGCGCGCGATCCTGCGGTCCGACCCGTCATTGGACGAGGAGCCGATCAAGTGGCAGCCCGCGGAAAGGCTCGCGATCTAACTCGGTATTGATCAATTCGACCACTGTCGACGAAATGTCGGAATGGCCACGCATGTCCCGGGTAGCAATGCGACGGGCGCAGGATTGCGCGCAGTGGTCCGTCCGGATCAGTGGGCGCGGCCAAATGGCACGCCACCCATCGATGGTCCAGCCGCGACTGAGCCCACCGCTAGTACACCGACGCACGCTGGTCAACGAGCGGTTCTGTGCGCTGAACCGCGGACGGACGTGCCGGGGGCCCGCCGATCCCGCGGCAGGAGGTGGAGAACCGACATGACGAGTTTCGTGACCGACGACGACAGCGCCGTCACCAGCACGCACACCGCCTTCGTCGCGGCGCCGCCGCGGGCCGTGTACGAACTGATCGCCGACGTGACCCGCTGGCCCTACATCTTCCCGTCGATCGTGCACGTCGAACGGCTGGCCGGCGGCGCGACCAGTGAGCGGCTGCGGCTGTGGACGGTCGGCAACGGCGCGGTGCGCAGCTGCGTCTCCCGACGGACCCTCGACCCCGACGGCCTGCGCATCCGGTTCCGGCAGGAGCCGCCGTGGCCGCCGGTGGCCGCCATGTCGGGCGAGTGGGTGTTCATCCCGCTGCCCGGCGAGGCCACCTCGGTGGTGCTGCTGCACGGCTTCCGCGCCATCGGCGACGACGAGGCCAACACCGCGCTGATCAAGCAGGCGGTGGATCGCTCGAGCACTGCCGAGTTGGCCGCGCTCAAGAGCACGGCGGAGCTCGGCGACCGGCTGCAGACGCTGGTGCACTCCTTCGCCGACTCGATGATCGTCAAGGCGCCGCTTGGCACGGTCTACGAGTTCCTCTACCGCGTCCAGGACTGGCCGCAGCGGCTGCCGCACGTCCGCCGGCTGATCGCCGACGAAGCTGTGCCCAACGTGCAGACCGTCGAGATGGACGCCACGGTGGCCGATGGCTCGACTCATACCACCCGGATGGTGCGGGTCTGCTTCCCGTACCACAACATCGTCTACAAGCAGACCCAGCCGCCGGACGTGCTGGCCGCCCACCTTGGCGGCTGGCACCTGTTCCCCACTGCCGACGGCGTGCGGCTGACGGCGCACAACACCGTGATGATCCGGCCGGGGAAGGCCGACACCATGCTCGGCCAGAACGGCACCGTCGAGCGGGCGCGGGAGCTGGTGCGCCAGGGCCTGCGCCGGCACTGCGTGGAGACCCTGGCCCACGCCAAGCACCTCACCGAGAGCCTGAACGGCTACCCGCCCGACCCGGTGGTCGAGGACGGTCGAGTGGCCCTCGGCCCGCGCTCGGCCGCCGGCGGGCAACCTGACTGACACCGCACGGCATGAGCAAGCTACCGGTGGACGAAGATCAGCGGCGGATCGGCGGCGGATCGGCGGCGGTGTTGCGACACCGCCATCGACACTGCTGTCAACACGGCAGTCGACGCGGCGGTCACGGCCTCGCCGGCACCCTCGTCCGCAGCGGGCTCGCGATGTCGCCCCGGATGGCATGGGCGCGCCGAGCCGCATGGACCAGGGACGCACCTGGGCCCGCACGCCGACCTTGCCGCACGGGAGCAGCCATGGCCAGGAACCTGACCGAAGATCAGCGCCGTTTCGCCGAGCAGATCATCCGCCGCTGGACGTGGGCCGGGATGCTGTCCGCCCAGGCCGACCGCACGGTCGAGCAGGGCGCGGTCGGCAGTCTCGCCGTTGCGCTGCTGGAGCAACTGCTGGGTGACTACCGACGCGGCGTCGTCGAGACGTCTCAGTGACGCTGCCTCGGGCACCGTTACGGCAGGTCCGATCGACTTCGAGCAGGGAGCCACCGTGACGGAAACCCTGAGCCAGCCGCTCACCGGGATCGCCGAATGGGTCCGCTGCCCCGGCTGCCGGCAGATGATCTACGGCAAGGCGCTGGCCCGCAACCTGATGGTTTGCCCGGACTGCAACAGCCACCACCGGCTGGACGCGCCCGCCCGGCTCGACCAGCTCCTCGACGACGGGTCGATGGAGCTGTTCGACGTCGCGGTCACGGTCAGCGACCCGCTCGGTTTCATCGACTCCAAGCCGTACCCCCAGCGTTGGCAGGCCGCCCGGCGGAGCACCGGCCTGCCGGAGGCCGCGCTGGTCGCCAGGGGCCGCATCGAGGGCAACCCGGTGATCGCCGTCGTGATGGACTTCCGCTTCCTGGGCGGCAGCCTCGGCGCGGCGGTCGGCGAGCTGATCACTATCGCCGCCGAGGCCGCCCTCCGGGAGCGCACACCGCTGCTGCTGGTGACCGCCTCCGGCGGCGCCCGCATGCAGGAGGGCGCGCTCTCACTGATGCAGATGGCCAAGACCAGCCAAGCGCTCGGGCAGCTCGATCAGGCCGGTGTGCTGACCGTGTCACTGATCACCGACCCGACCTACGGTGGGGTGGCCGCCTCGTTCGCCACCCTGACCGACGTCATCATCGCCGAGCCGGGCGCCCGGTTGGGTTTCGCCGGGCCCCGGGTGATCGCCCAGACCATCCGTCAGACCCTGCCGGCCGGCTTCCAGTCCGCCGAGCTGCTGCTGCGGCAGGGCCTGATCGACGCCATCCACCCGCGGCATGCGCTGCGGCACGCGCTGGGCAGGCTGCTGTCCATCGGCTCGCGGCGCGGCACGCAGCTGCCGGCCGAGCGGGCCGACGTGGTGATCACCGACTCCGAGGCCGTGCCGGCCGTGCCGGCGTGGGATGCCGTGCAGCGGGCCCGGCACCTCGGCCGGCCCACCACGCTGGACTACCTGAGCCGGGTCTTCGACGACTTCGACGAGCTGCACGGCGACCGGGTCGGCGGCGACTGCTCGGCCATCGTCACCGGCCTGGCCCGGCTGGCCGGGCAGCCGGTGGTGGTGCTGGGCCACCAGAAGGGCCACACCCCGGCCGAGCTGACCGCCCGCAACTACGGCATGCCGCAGCCGGCCGGCTACCGCAAGGCCGCCCGGATGGCCAGGCTCGCCGCCAAGCTCGGGCTGCCGGTGGTCACCCTGGTCGACACGCCCGGCGCCTACCCCGGCGTGGCTGCCGAGGAGGGCGGCCAGGCAATCGCGATCGCTGAGATGATCCGGCTGATGGCCGGGCTGCCGGTGCCGGTGATCACGGTGATCACCGGTGAGGGCGGCAGCGGTGGTGCGCTCGCGCTGGCCGTCGCCGACCGGGTGCTGGTCCTGGCCAACGGGACGTACTCGGTGATCAGCCCGGAGGGCTGCGCGTCCATCCTCTGGAACGACGCGGCGTCCGCGCCGCGGGCCGCGGCGGCGCTACGCCTTGACGCGCGGCAGCTGCTGGCCGACGGCATCGTGGACGGCGTCGTGCCGGAGCCGGCCGGCGGCGCGCACGACGACCACGTCCGGGCCGCCGAGCTCGTGCACGGCGCCCTGGTCGACAGCCTGCGCGAGCTGTCCGCACTCAACCCCGAGCAGCTCGTCACCGCGCGGCACGCCAAGTTCCGGGCGTTCGGGGCAGATCTGGTGTCTACGAGGGAGGGTCGGCGATGACCACGAACGAGGTCGCTCGACTGTTCGGCAAGGAGAAGTCGGGCGACTCTTCCGAGGCCGCCCCCGCCGAGGTGCTCAAGCAGCTGCAGGAGAGCGCGCTCGAGCTGCTGGGCGGGCTGGACCGGGCGCCGCGGTCGCTGCGGATCAAGGCAGACCAGGTCGAGATCGAGCTGGAATGGGCGACTCCGGAGCCGGCCGCCGGCGCGGCAGCCGGCGCCATCCCCGGCGCCATCCCCAGTGCCGTGCCCGGCGCGGCCGTAGCGTTGCCCGAGGCGGCCCACAACCGGGAGAGCCCCACCGGGCAGTACGTCGTCGCGCACACCGTCGGGGTGTTCTACCGGGCGCCCGAGCCGGGTGCCAAACCGTTCGTCGAGGTCGGCGACGTGATCGCGCCCGGCCAGCAGATGGGGATCATCGAGGCGATGAAGCTGATGATCCCGGTGGAGTCCGAGGTGGCCGGGCGCGTCGTCGAGGTGCTGGCCACCGACGGCGCGGCGGTCGAGTACGGCGATCGCCTCTTCGCCATCGAGCCGGCGGATAGCTGAGCGACAGCTGAGGGAACGGGAGACGAGTGGTGTTCGGCAAGGTACTCATCGCGAACCGTGGCGAGATCGCGCTGCGAGTCGCCCGCGCGTGCCGGGAGCTCGGCATCCGCACGGTGGCCGTGTACTCGACGGTGGACCGGGACTCGGCCGTGGTCCGGTATGCGGACGAGGCCATCCACATCGGGCCGGGGCCGGCCAAGCGCAGCTACCTCAGCATGCCGGCGATCATCGAGTCGGCGCTGCGCACCGGCGCCGACGCGATCCACCCCGGCTACGGGTTCCTGTCGGAGAACTCCTTCTTCGCCGAGGTGTGCGCGGCCAATGGCATCGCGTTCATCGGGCCGCCGGCCGACGTCATCGCCCGGCTGGGCGACAAGGTGGCCGCCCGCCAGCTCATGTCGCAGGCCGGCGTGCCGATGCTGCCCGGCAGCCTGGAGCCGCTGAGCACGGTCACCGAGGCCAAGGCGGTGGTCGACCAGATCGGCCTGCCGGTGATCATTAAAGCGGCCGCCGGCGGTGGTGGCCGCGGCATGTCCGTGGTGCACGACGAGTCCGAGTTCGCGCGGGCCTACCGGGACACCAGGGCCGCGGCCCAGGCGCTGTTCGGTGACGGCCGGGTGTACGTGGAGCGCTACCTCGGGCGGGCCAGGCATGTCGAGATCCAGGTGCTGGCCGACGGGCACGGCAACGTGATCCAGCTCGGCGAGCGGGACTGCTCGGCGCAGCGCCGGCATCAGAAGCTGGTCGAGGAGTCGCCGGCGCCCGGCCTGCCGGAGCCGCTGCGCACCGCGATGGGCGAGGCCGCGGTCCGCGGCGCCCGCGCCGCCGGCTATGTCGGCGCCGGCACGTTCGAGTTCCTGGTCGACCCGGGCACCGGCGGGTTCTCCTTCATGGAGGTCAACTGCCGGATCCAGGTCGAGCACCCGGTCACCGAGATGGTCACCGGCGTCGACCTGGTGCAGGAGCAGATCAGGGTGGCGGCCGGCGAGCGGCTGCGGATCAGCCAGGAGGACGTGCAGCCGCGCGGGGCCGCGGTGGAGTGCCGGATCAACGTGGAGGACCCGGACCGCGGGTTCGCGCCGGCGCCCGGCGTGCTGCAGGAGTTCGTGCCGGCCGGCGGCCCGTTCGTGCGGGTGGACACCCACGGCTTCCCCGGCTACAAGGTGCCGGCCGACTACGACTCGCTGCTGGCCAAGCTCGTCGTGTGGGCGCCGAACCGGGAGCAGGCGCTGGAGCGGATGGGCCGCGCCCTCGAGGAGTTCCGGATCTCCGGCCCAGGGGTGCGGACCACCGCCGGCTTCCTCGGCGAGCTGATCTCGGACCCGGTGTTCCGCCGCGGCGAGCACAGCACGTCCATCGTGGACGACGTGCTGGCC
>DASXTS010000010.1:0-2336 GCA_036505275.1 Pseudonocardiaceae bacterium | reverse complement strand
CACGTTCGAGGTGCAGTTCGCCGCCGGGGGGCGCCCGTCGCTCGGCAACACCAACCCGGCGTCGTTCCAGCTCATCCTGAACGAGCCGGCGGCCGAGCTGATCGGGGCCTGCCTGGACCAACCGGAGCTGCCGGTGCTGGTGACCTACGCGCTGACGTTCGCGGCGCTGCGGCCCAGCTTCGAGATCGACATCCAGGCCGACTGGCACAGGGTCTACCGGACCCTGCAGCAGAAGTTCGGCCTGAACGCGTGGGTGGCCGCGGCCGACGTGGACATCGCGATCACCGACGCGCTGGAGACCTCCGGCGTCGACATCGACACGGTGGTGCTCTCGGTGGGCGGGGCTGCCGCCGCGCAGAAGACCAAGGAGCAGCTGCTGGACTGGGTGCTGGAGCGGCTGTTCCAGCCGATGTCGCCGCCGGAGCCGCCGGCCGCCGGGATCGGCCGGGCCATCGGCGACACCGTGTGGAGCATCGCGCGGGCGATCCTGCCCGGGGTGTCGTACAAGCTCAAGAAGATCGACGAGAACCAGCTGCGGCACCTCGACGTGCGGGCGCGCGAGCGCGTCGCCGAGGCGCGGGAGCTGCGCCCGCAGGGCATGCTCGGCGGCCTGCTGCGCCGGCTGCGGCTGGACGAGCACGGCAACCCGTCGCCGGGCTGGCCAGCGATCAAGGCGGGCATTCTGCAGCAGGTCGAGCTGAGCGGCTTCCCGCGGCTCGAGGTCGGCGTCGATGTGGTCAACCGGTTCGCCACCGACGGGCTGCGCACCTGCCGGCTGCAGCTGGCCAGACGACTGCCGGACGGCACGCACGCCGACGAGACCGAGCTGGCCTTCACCGCGGCCAATCCCGGTCACCGTGACTGGGTGGTGAACCTGCTCGACGACGCGGCGCGCAACGCCGTCTGGGACACGCCGTACGAGTACCGGGTGCTGGCCGACTTCGACCCGTCCTCGCGGCTGCGGCCCGCGGGTCCCGCGGAGTCGGCGTGGCAGGTGCACCAGGCACGCGACCTCCTGGTCGACCCACGGGAGGCCTACGCGGTCACCGACGTGACGGTCACCGTCGCGCCGCTGTTCTCCTTCGCGCTGTTCGGCGCGGTCACCGTGGAGCTGCGGCCGGCCGGCGACCCCGGTGCCCGCGCGGCCAGGGTGATCCTGCGGCCGGACGCGCCGAGCCAGCAGTGGCAGTACGCCTCACCAGGCGCAGCGGGCGCGCCGTACCAGTGGCGGGCCAGCTACCACCGGCCGCTGGAGGCCGGCGGCGACGTCACCACGGAGTGGACCGAGGCCGTCGAACCATGGCTCTCGCTGCCCGACCCGATGCCGGAGAAACTCACCGTCACGTTCTTCGTCGACCTGCCGTGGGCCGACATCAGCGCGGCGCTGCTCGAGCTGCGCTACGACGATCCCGCGCACGACGTGCACTACGCCGAGGAGACGATCACGCTCTCCGCGGACACCCCGGTGCTCTCCCGCACCTACTCGATCGCGGCCGGCGGGTCCCGCGCGCTGAGCTACCGGCTGACCGTCAAGCTGGCCGCCGGCGGACTGCTGGAGGGCTCCTGGCGGGAGGCCACCGACGACCGCATCGTGATCGACCGTCGGCTGGTGGACGAGCGGCAGGTGCAGGTCCGGGCCATCGGCGGCAGCCTGGCGGCGGTCAAGCTGGTCGAGGTCGTGGTCGCGCTGGAGGTGCGCGACCCGGTGACCTCGGCGGTGCGGGCCGGCACCAAGATCCGGATCCGGCCGGGGCAGGAGACCGGACTCGTCGGCACGTTTTCGTATCTGCGCGGCGATCCGCCCATCCTGCAGGTGTTCCACCAGGTGACCGCGATCGACTCGAGCGGGTTCGTGCGCACCCAGCCATGGACGGCCAGCAGCGCCGGCCTGCTGGTGCTCGACCTGCGCACCCAGACGATCAAGGGCTGAGGGAGGGTCCGCAATGGCTGCGGTTAAAGGCCCACGTGGCGCCCAATGGCTGTACTTGGAGGCCACCCATGCTTAGCCTGGAGACGCCCGCGGTGCAGGTGGGTGGCGTGCTGGTGTTCGCCGACCACGCCGACCCGCAGCAGTTCTACTACGCGGCGCCCAACCCGCAGATCGCCCGGACCGGCGGCCGGGCCATGTTCGACGTGTTCTCCTACGCCGTCGAGCTGAGGCACTCGCCGCTGTCCGGCACGAAGATCCCGGACGAGCTCGGCGCCGGGTTCCTCACCATGGGCGTGGAGTGCACCCTGCCGGCCGCCAAGCGCACCCAGGCGATCGGCGAGCTGGCCGGCCGGCTCGGCCGACCGGCGGACACCGTCGGGCTGGACCCCATCCCGTACACCAAGGG
>DASXTS010000009.1:0-2778 GCA_036505275.1 Pseudonocardiaceae bacterium | reverse complement strand
ATGAGGCTGCGGGCGGCTCAGCTCACGGCACCGTGTTCCCGCGCGGGTGCGCGGACCGGTTAGCCGCTGGCCGGCCCGCGATCAAACAGCACCGTGAACCGGGCGGGATTGGCGGGCTGGTCGGCGTAGATGCACACCGGGTGCCAGCCGATCGGCATTGCGACGCGGTGTAGTTCGGTGAGCGAGTTGCCAACCAAGATCCCGTGGCCGGTGGTGAGCAGCTCCCCGTCAAACAGCAGCTGCCCAGCCGCCGGGTCATCCAAGCCGGCACCGACCCGGACCTCGATCTCGATGGGGCCCTCGAGGTCGGAGCGGGTCGCCAGGACGATGCACTGGGCGGAGGCAAGCACCGGCTCGTCGCCGCTCTCCCATCGCGGACGGTCGACGTCGGCGGCGTCGCGGATCTCCACCTGGTGGTAGAGGGGGAACACACGGAAGCGGCCGGGACGACGCATGGCGACATTGCACCACGGCCAGGGCCGACCGGAGCGATGCGATCTTGGCGGACCTGCGGTCCGCGCCGCCTCCGGCGGCACCCTCAGCGCCGCCCGGGTTGCCACGCAGGGTGGTCCGGCAGGAGCGCCACGCGAGCAATGCCGTTGCCGACACCTCCCGAAAGGCAGACGATGCCGGCATGCCTGTCGCCGACGCCTCCGGCGTGCCGATCCACTACGACCTGGCCGGCAGCGGACCGCCGCTCGTCCTGCTGCACGGGTTCCTCGGGGACTCGACCACCTGGCGGCACGCCGGCTACGCGGACGCGCTCGCCGGCCGGTACACGGTCGTGCTGGTCGACGGCCGCGGCCGCACCGGCGCGCCGCACGACCCCGCCATGTACGCAACGCAGCGCCTGGCGGCCGACGTGCTCGCCGTTCTGGACGACCTTGCGTGGACCGCGCCGGCTTGTGGGGCCAGTCCCTCGGCGGCAGGGTCGGCCTCGTCCTCGCCATCCATCACCCCGGCCGGCTGCGGGCGCTGGTTGCCGGGGCAACCCGCGCGCAGGCCGTCACCGTCGACCCCGCCACACTGGAGGCCGAGCTGCGGTCTATTCGCGAGCACGGCATGGCAATCGTCGTCGCCGACCTGGAGGCCGCCGGGCCGCCGCTGCCGGCATGGTTGCGGTCGGTGATCCTTACTACCGACCCGGAAGCGTTCGCCGCCGGCTACGCCGGCATGCTCGACTGGCCCGGGGTCCTGGAGGAGCTGGCGGACGTGCAGGCGCCCACGCTCGTTCTCGCTGGCGACCGCGACCCCGGCTTCGCCGACATACGAGCGACCGCCGATGGAGTTCCCGGCGCCCGCTTTGCGGTGCTGCCCGGCTGCGGGCACCTGGAGACGTTCACCCGCAGCGACCTTGCCCTCCCGGCCGTCCTGCCGTTCTTGACCGAAACACTGATCGAGACGCCTGGCTAAGAGCCTGGGCAGTTGGAGGTGGTCACTGCCTCGGGCTCTGAGCGGCATTACTCAACTGCGAGCTCGGCCATCTCAGTCACGAACGAGCGTGTTTCTGAAACGGTCGCCGCACCGTCCTGCCTGTCGGGGTCCCGCTGCCGCTGGCGCCAGCCAAGCGCTCGACGGATGAGGTCGGCCCACTGCTGGAACTCGTGCTGCGCCCACGACGCCGCCGCACGCTTGGAGAGGCGTTCGCCGAACCTGATCGCATGCAGCCCGCGGCACATCGTGAGGATCGCATACGCCTGCCATCCGGGCGGCGCATCGTCAGCGATCCGGTTGGTGAACCCAACCATGGACCGTCGTACCTGGTCGATGTACTCGGCACTGGTGATCGGCGGGATCAGCGAGTCGATGGGCGGCCCCAGCAACCGCACCCCGTGCTGGCGGGCGGGGTACCAGTTGAGGATCCAGTCTGGTCCGGCCTCGACGATGTGGAAGGGCTCACCGGGGCTGATGACTGCGATGGTGGTCGTGTCGGTTCGGCAGTTCGCCAGGCCGTGCGTTGAGATGTAGATGACTTCGATGCGGGCATCCCACTCAGGGTTCGCCTGGGCAAGGTCGGCATGCATCCGACGGAGGTGCCCGGCCAGCTGCTGGCTCGGATTGTCGGCAAGGACGGCCAGCAAGTCGATGTCGCTGATAGCGGCGTCGAAGTCGCCGGTGGCCAACGATCCGAACAGGTACAGCCCCACCAGGGACGATCCGGTGACGGTCACGATGGCCTCGCGGATGGAAACCAGCAAGGAGTCAATGGCCGGTTCGGACGTCGACGGGCTCCAGCCGTTCATGGACAGATGCTACGAGCCCGAGGCGTCGGCGGGCGGGTCATGGCGGCCGGCGAGGGCGGCCGTTCCAGCGATACTGGATCCAGGCGCGCCGGACCAGCCGGCGGATGATCACCACCGCGCAGGCCAGCGCGAGCCAAAATGCCATGCAGGCGCGGCGCCGCTCGGTGCACCAGCGCAGCTTCCCGAAGCCGTTCAGCCAGGCATGCGCGCGCTCCACGACCCAGCGGCGGCCGACCTGGATCAGTGCCGGGATCCCGCGGGTGGCGATCTTGGCGGTCATCCCGCGGTGGTCCAGCTCGTCGCGGCACGGCTGCCAGTCGCAGCCCGCGTCCCGGTGCACGGTGGGCGTGGGCTGGGTGGGGAGCGGCCCAAGCCGATCCCGGTTCAGCCTGGGTCCACTGCGAGGATGATGGTCGAGGCGCCCGCCCTGCCGGTCTGACCCTTGGAATCCACTGGCCTTGCTGCCTGGAATCGGATCTGTCGGCCGGTCGGGGCGGGCGTCCTCGGCACCACCGGTCTGACGAGGTGACCTGAT
>DASXTS010000008.1:0-25822 GCA_036505275.1 Pseudonocardiaceae bacterium | reverse complement strand
CACAGGCCGGGTCGTCCGGAAACGCCAGAATCATCGCCCGCATCACCGGGGTGCCGCTCACGTGCGCGGTCACGGCCGCCTGGTACAGGTAGGGCATCAGCCGGTTCTTCAGCCGGGCGAAGCAGCGGGCCACGTCGACGGCTTCGTCGTCGATCAGCCATGGGACCCGGTAGGAGGCGCTCCCGTGCAGGCGGCTGTGGCTGGACAGCAGCCCGAATGCCAGCCACCGCTCGAATACGGCCGGGTCGGGCGTGCCCTCGAAACCGCCGATGTCATGGCTCCAGAAGCCGAAGCCGGACAACCCGAGGGACAGCCCGCCGCGCAGGCTCTCCGCCATGGACTCGAAGGTCGAGGTGTGCGCTCGCCACCTCGAAGGAGACCTTGCCGGGGTCGGCGACCGGCACGCCGTAGCCGCGGCTGGACAGGTAGAACGGGATGTTCTTGTACGCCTGCTCGCTGGCTGTGCCCGGGTCGGCGTTCCAGATGTCGACCACCTGGCCGTTCTTGACGAAGGCGGTGAACCGCTCGCCCAGGCCGTACACCGTCTCTGCTACGCCAACGGAAAGCTGGGCGACCATGTGGTGCTCGCCGGCGGCGGTGTTCACGAAGCCCAGCGCCTTGCCGCCGTTGGTGGTCAACACCCTGCCGTCGTGCAGGAACTCCAGGCGCCACGGCGCACCACGGCCGACCCGAGCCGTCAGCGGCCCGCTGCGGATCTCCGCGGCGGTTTCCCGATCCGGGTCTGCGGCCGGTGCGCGCTGTCCCGGCTCAACATGAAGCGCGGCCCGCGGTCGACGCCGCCGGCGTGGTGGGTGACCTCGACGCCAATGACGCCGGCCAGCGGCGCGGTCAGCCGAACCGTCAGCAGCGCGACGTTCAGGGTCGAGCCGCGGTGCTCGATCCGCCGCACCGGGGCGTACGCCGTTATCTCCTCGGGCGTGGCCTGCACGTCGTAGACCTCCGCGGCGTACTGCGGATCCATGCCCTCCCGGACCAACCACACGCCGTCCGTTATCTTCATTGCTCGCCTCTCCGGACACCGCGGCGCTCGACGCTGGAGCGTCCCACCGCCGCCGACCGTCCCAGCGTGCCGCCGGGTTTGGCAGGATGGGGGCGTGGCTGGGAACTTCGTCGCAGGGAACTTCTACGAGGAGGTCGGCGGCCAGCAGACGTTCCACAAGATCGTGGACAGGTTCTACGAGCTGGTGTCGACGGACGAGCTGCTGCGGCCGCTGTACCCGGGGGAGGACCTTGCCCCGGCCGCGGACAAGCTGCGGATGTTCCTCGAGCAGTACTGGGGCGGGCCGCACACGTACTCGCAGCTACGCGGACACCCACGGCTGCGGATGCGGCACGCGCCGTTCCCGATCGGGCCGGAGCAGCGCGACGCCTGGCTGCGGTGCATGCGGATCGCGGTGGACGAGGCCGATCTCCCGGAGGCGCACCGCGCGGTGCTGTGGAACTACCTGGAAATGGCGGCGCACAGCCTGGTCAACTCCTGGGTGTGACCGGGAAGCCCACCCGATCGGGGCATGGCAGGATGGCGTGTCGTGCGACGATCCACGCCGACCGCAGGCCGTCTCGACCGCGACCAGAACTGGTGGCGCGACGAGGCCGTGTATGAGGTGTACGTCCGGTCGTTCGCCGACTCCAACGGCGACGGGGTCGGCGACCTCACGGGCATCCGCAGCCGGCTGGGCTACCTGGAACTGCTCGGGGTGGGGGCACTGTGGATCACCCCGTGCTACCGGTCGCCGATGGCCGACCACGGCTACGACGTCGCCGATCCGCGTGACGTCGACCCGCTGTTCGGCACGCTCGACGACTTCGACGCGCTGGTTGCCGAGGCGCACGAGCTGGGCATCCGGGTGATCGTGGACGTGGTCCCCAACCACACGTCGACGGAACACGAATGGTTCAAGGCCGCGATCGCGGCCAGCCCAGGTAGCTCGGAGCGCGACCGGTACATCTTCCGGGACGGTAGCGGCCCCGGCGCCGAGCAGCCGCCGAACAACTGGCCGAGCGTCTTCGGCGGACCGGCCTGGACCAGGGTGCCGGACGGGCAGTGGTACCTGCACCTGTTCGCTCCGGAGCAGGCGGACCTGAACTGGACCAACAAGGAGGTGTGGGCGGACTTCGAGCGCACCCTGCGGTTCTGGTTCGACCGCGGGGCCGACGGCGTCCGGATCGATGCGGCACACGGCATGGCCAAGCCGGACGGGCTGCCGGACTTCGAGTTCAGCGAGCGACCCCCGCCCGGCACGCTGCCCGACGAGGACCCCAGGTTCGACCACGAAGGAGTGCACGAGCTGCACCGCAGGGTGCGCGGGGTGCTCGACGAGTACCCGGACCGGGTGGCCATCGGCGAGATCTGGGTCAAGGACAACGAGTCGTTCGCCAGGTACGTGCGGCCGGACGAGCTGCACCTCGGCTTCAACTTCCGGCTGGCCGCGGCCACCTTCGACGCCGCCGAGATCCGCGAGGCCATCGAGCACTCGGTCGCCGCGGTGGCCGCGGTCGGCGCGCCGCCGACCTGGACGCTGGCCAACCACGACGTGCCCAGGCAGGTCACCCGCTATGGCGGCGGTGTGCTCGGCGAGGCGCGCGCTCGGGCGATGGCCCTGGTCGAGCTGGCGCTGCCCGGCACGGTGTTCCTGTACAACGGCGAGGAGCTCGGCCTACCCGACGTCGACCTGCCGCCGGAGGCGCGCCAGGACCCGATGTGGGCGCTGTCCGGCCACACTGTCAGCCGGGACGGCTGCCGGGTCCCGATGCCCTGGCAGGGCACCGCGCCGCCGTTCGGGTTCGCGCCCGACGCCGTGCCGACCTGGCTCCCGATGCCGCCGGACTGGGCGGCGTACACGGTCGAGGCCCAGATCGAGGACCCGGACTCCATGCTGTCGCTGTACCGGTCGGCGCTGGAGCTGCGCCGCGCCCATCCGGCGTTCCGCTCGGCCGTCACCGGCGCCGCGCTGGAGTGGTACGGCGCGCCGCCCGGCTGCTTCGCGTTCCGCCGCAGGGGCAGCGGCCTGATCTGCGCGCTCAATGCCTCCGGCGAGGCCGTGCCGCTGCCACCCGGCGAGCTGCTCCTGGCCAGCTCCCCGCTCGCCAACGGCGCACTGCCAACCGACGCGGCCGCCTGGCTGGTCGTCCGCGCATAACTAGGCCCGCGACCGCGCGGCCTTCAAGGCAGACCACTTGCGGCGTGTCGCGGCCGCCTCCAGCTCGGCGGTGGGAACGGTGAGTCACATGCCGTTGAAAGTGAGTGAGATCCTGAAGATCATTGAGTCGGACGGCTGGTACCTTGCGGAAGCCATCGAGTTTCACCTCGAGGGTCTGCGGCGTGACGGCCTGCCGATTCCGCATCCGACGACGGTGGCCGCAACGATCATCACCACCGACGCCGCCTGAGTCTGGTACACCGAACCCTGGATTCGGCTCCGGCGGTAATTTGGTCGACGGTCTGCGGCGCCGTAGCCGGCTCGCCCGGGCCGGGCAGGCGCGTGTCGATCTGTATTGGTGAGTGGTGATGCGTACCCAGGTGGCCATCGTGGGGGCGGGGCCGGCCGGGCTGCTGCTCGGGCACCTGCTGCACCTGCGCGGCATCGACTCAGTGGTACTCGAGCGGCACACCCGTGCGCACGTCGAGCGCCGGATCCGGGCCGGCGTGCTGGAGCAGGGCACTGTGTCGCTGCTGACCGAGGTCGGCCTCGCCGGACGGCTGCTGCGCGAACGCATGATCCACCGTGGGCTGGAGCTGCTGTTCGGCGGCGTCGGCCACCGGGTGCCGCTGACCGAGCTCACCGGCCGGGAGCTGACCATCTACGGGCAGCACGAGCTGGTCAAGGACCTGGTGGCGGCCCGGCTGGCGACCGGGCGACCGCTGCTGTTCGCCGCGCCCGCGGTGGGCCTTACCGGGCTGGACACCGCCGAGCCCGTGGTCCACTTCATCGAGGGCGGCTCGGGCGGCTCGGCGGTCGAGCTCCGGTGCGACCTGGTCGCCGGCTGCGACGGCTTCCACGGCGTGTGCCGGCCGGCTGTCCCGCCCGGTGTGTTCACCGAGTACCGGCGGGAGTACCCGTACGCGTGGCTCGGCGTGCTCGCGCAGGCGCCGCCGTCGTCCGACGAGCTGATCTACGCCCACCACGAGCGCGGTTTCGCGCTGCACAGCATGCGGTCGCCGAAGGTCACCCGGCTGTACCTGCAGGTCCCGCCGGACGAGGACCTGGCAGCCTGGCCGGACGAGCGGATCTGGCAGGAACTGCGCACCCGGCTGGCCCGCTTGTCCGGCTTCACGCTGGCCGACGGGCCGATCATGGACAAGGGCGTGACACCGCTGCGGAGCTATGTGGCCGAGCCGATGCAGCACGGCCGGCTCTTCCTCGCCGGGGATGCGGCGCACATCGTGCCCGCGACCGGCGCCAAGGGCCTCAACCTGGCCGTCGCCGACGTCGCCGTGCTGTCCTCGGCGATCGAGGAGTGGTACGGATCGGGCCGCGCGGATGCACTGGACGCCTACTCCGCCACCTGCCTCGAGCGGGTGTGGCGGGTGCAGCACTTCTCCTGGTGGATGACCTCCATGCTGCACCGCTCCGCCGACCTGGACCCCTTCACCGCCCGGCTGCAGCTCTCCCAGCTGCGCTACCTGACCAGCTCCACGGCGGCGGCCACCTCGTTCGCCGAGAACTACGTGGGGTTGCCACTGCCGCCGATGGCGACCCCTACACCAGCAGGGGCAGCAGGGCGTGCCGGCGGCGGACCACCGCGCCGTACCTCGCGTCCATCCGCAGCCAGGCGTCCGTCGCACTGATCTTGACCGGCTCGTCGACCGCGTCCGCGCCGACGAAGCCCATGCCGGACAGCGCGAACAGGCAGCGCAGCGGCACCTTCACGTCCAGGCCGGCACCCCTGACGGTGAGCACGGTCTGGTCGAGCAGCGAGGCCGGGGGGGTGCCCTGCGGGCCGACGTGCTCGCGGGCCAGCGCCGCGCCGCGGTCGGTCAGCTCGCCGAGCAGCGACGCGGGCACCTGGTCGACGAAACGCCAGCCCCCCAAGGGTGGCAGCGCCGAACGCCAGAGCAGGTCGCGCGGCGTGCCGGGGTCGACCCGCTCGCCGCCGACGATGGCCACCGCCGCGAGCAGCTCCGAGCCGGCCACGGTGATGTCGGCCGGGCTGAGCGAGCCGGACACCGAGCGGGTGACCAGGGTGTCGAAGGGGGTGGACACCCACACGTCCACCCGGCCCGCGTCGGCGCGGTACCGCAGCCGCACCGCGGCCGCCTGGTCCAGCCGCACCGCGCGGGCCACGAACGCGGCGAGGTCGTCGCGCTCGCCGGCATCCGGCACCGCAAGCTCAGGCACTGGCCACACCATCGACGGTCCACGGAGCGAGAAAGTCCCGCTCGGCGGGGCCGAACCGGCGCGGCCGGCTCCTGACCCAGGCCTCCACCCTCACCGGTCCGCCCCACACCAGCGGCGCCAGGTACTCCACGGTCAACCTGGATACCACGATGCCACCGTCCATATTGCCCATATTGCCCATATTGCCCATGCGGCGGCGCGGCTTCTCGTTGAACAGCAGCTCGGTCCGCGCCTCTTCCAGCAGCGTCACCGCCCCGCCCGCCCCGCTAGCGCACCATGCTGCGGATCTGGCGGCCGGCCACCGAGAGGGTCGCGAGGTCGAGCTGGCCGGACTCGGCGATGTCCGCGAGCGACGCCCGTGCCCTGGCCAACCGGGAGGCGTTGGCCTTCTCCCAGGCCGCGATCCGCTCGTCGGCGGTGGTGCCGGGCTCGGCGGAACGGAGCACGTCGAGGGTGATGTCCCGCAGCGAGCTGTACAGGTCGTCCCGCAGGGCCAGCCTGGCCAGGGCGTGCCACCGGTTGCCGCGCATGAGGGCGGTGACCGAGGTGAGGATGCGGTCCATCTCCAGGTGCTCGGAGAGCGCGTAGTACAGCTCGGCGGTCTCCTGTGGCGTCCGATACGGCCGGCCACCCTTGGTCGCGTGCTCGGCGACCTCGGCGACGTCCAGCAGCCCGAAGGTGAACAGCAGCGCCGCCACCCTGGTGGCCAGGCCGACGGGCACGCCCCGCTCGGCGAGCCGCTCGGCCATGGCGGCCGTGGAGGCGGCCTCGCGGCCGCGCAGTAACGAGGGCATCCGGGGGGAGAGCTCGGCGACCACGGGGGCGAACCGCTCGATCTCCTTGCCGACCTGCAGCGGCTGCGGCCGGTTGACAAGGAACCAGCGGGCCACCCGGTCCAGCAGCCGCCTCGACTCCAACATGAGCTCGTCCTGCACGTCGGTGGGCAGCACGTTGTCCAGCGCGCGCACCTCGCGCCACAGGCCGGGCAGGTCGTAGACGCCGCTCGACACCCCGAACGCCCGCACCGCATCGATACCGGTCGCGTTGAGCTCCTCGTGGAGCCGGTAGGCGAAGGACACCCCGGCGCCGTCGAGGACCCGGTTCACGAGCACCGTGGTGATGATCTCCCGGTGCAATGGGTGGTCGTGGATCTCGTCGTGGTAGCGCTGCCGCAACGGCGTCGGAAAGTAGTCCGGCAGGATCTCGACGAAGGTGTCGGTGTCCGGCAGTTCGCTCTGCAACACCTCGTCCTTGAGCGCCAGCTTGACGTGCGCGAGCAGGGTGGCCAGCTCTGGCGAGGTCAGCCCGTCCCCGGCCTGCTCGAGCGCGGCGAATTGGGCCCTGGTCGGCAGCACCTCCATCTTGCGGTCGAGCCCGCGGGTGGCGGTCAGGTGGTCGACGAGCCTCGCGTGCACCGACAGCATGGGGGCGGCGTGCGCCCGGCCGATGCCGAGCACCTCGTTCTGCGCGTAGTTGTCGGCCAGCACCATGCTGGCCACCTCGTCGGTCATCTCGGCCAACAGCGGGTTGCGCGGCTCGGCGGGGAGCACGCCGTCGTCGACCATGCGGTCCAGCAGAATCTTGATGTTGACCTCGTGGTCCGAGCAATCCACCCCGGCCGAGTTGTCGATGGCGTCGGTGTTGACCTTGCCGCCGGATCGGGCGTACTCGATGCGGCCGCGCTGGGTCATGCCGAGGTTGCCGCCCTCGCCGACGACCTTCAGCCGCAGGTCACGGCCGTCGACCCGGATCGCGTCGTTGGCCTTGTCACCGACGTCGGCGTTCGTCTCGGTGGAGGCCTTGACGTAGGTGCCGATGCCCCCGTTCCACAGCAGGTCCACCTGGGCCAGCAGGATGGCCCGCAGCAGCTCCGGCGGGGACAGCTTGTCGACCCCTTCCGGTAGCCCGAGCGCCTCCGCTGCCTGCGGGCTGATCGGGATGGACTTGGCGGTGCGCGGCCACACTCCGCCGCCCGCGCTGATCGTGGTGCGGTCGTAGTCGTCCCAGGAGGAACGCGGCAGTTCGAACAGTCGCTGCCGTTCGGCGTAAGCGACCGCGGGGTCCGGGTCGGGGTCGATGAACACGTGCCGGTGGTCGAACGCCGCGATCAGCCGGATGTGCCGGGACAGCAGCATGCCATTGCCGAATACGTCGCCGGACATGTCCCCGATGCCGACGACGCTGAACTCCTCGGTCTGCGTGTCGATGCCCAGCTCCCGGAAGTGCCGCTTCACGCTCTCCCAGGCGCCGCGGGCGGTGATGCCCATTGCCTTGTGGTCGTAGCCGGCCGAACCTCCGGAGGCGAACGCGTCGCCGAGCCAGAACCCGCGCGAGGTGGCCACCTCGTTGGCGATGTCGGAGAACGAGGCGGTGCCCTTGTCCGCCGCGACCACCAGGTAGGGGTCGTCGCCGTCGTGTCGGACCACGTGCCTGGCCGGCACCACCGCGCCACCCACCAGGTTGTCGGTGAGGTCGAGCAGCGCGCCGATGAAGCGGCGATAGCACGCGATGCCCTCGGCCATCAGCGCCTCGCGATCGGTCGCCGGGTCGCCGGTCGGAGCCGGCGGACGCTTGACCACGAACCCGCCCTTTGCGCCCACCGGCACGATCACTGCGTTCTTCACACCCTGCGCCTTCACCAGGCCGAGGATCTCGGTGCGGAAGTCCTCCCGCCGGTCCGACCAGCGCAACCCACCGCGAGCCACCGGCCCGAACCGCAGGTGCACGCCCTCCACCCGCGGCGAGTACACGAAGATCTCGAACCGGGGCCGTGGCTGGGGCAGCTCCGGGATCGCCAGCGGGTCAAGCTTGAACGCGATGAGGCTCGGGTCACCGGGCACGAAGTAGCTTGTCCGTTGCGTGGCGTTGATCAAGGTCAGGAAGCTGCGCAGGATCCGGTCGGCATCCAGTCCGGCCACCGCGTCGATCATGCTGGTGATCTCGCTACTGAGCTGCGCCAGCTGGGCGGCGCGGTCGGTGTCATCGATACCGGGGCCGAACTTGGTCAGGAACAACTTCACCAGCGCGGCCGCGATGTCGGTGTGCGCGCCGAGGACGTGTTCGATGTAGTCCTGGCTGTAGGTGGTCGTGGCCTGCCGAAGGTACTTGGCGTAGGCCCGCAGCAGCGCCGCCTCCCGCCACACCAGCCCGGCCCGCAGCACGAGTGCGTTGAAGTGGTCGACCTCGGCGTCGTATCGCCAGACCGCGGCGAACGCGTCCTGGAAGCGCTGGCCGACCCCCTCCCAGTCCGCCCCGGGGACCGCGAGCACCGACGGGTCGGCCCGCAGCCCGAAGTCATAGATCCAGAACTGCTCGCCGTCCGCCCTGGTCAGCTGGTACGGACGCTCGTCGATCACCTCGACGCCCATGGCCTGCAGCACCGGCAGCAGCTGGGAAAGGGTCATGCCCTCGCCGGTCAGGTACAGCTTGAACCGCAGCTCGCCGGGCTCGGCGTCGGCCGGACTGTAGAAGGCCATGTCCAACCCGCCGGACGTGGCCAGGCCTTCCAGGCGGTGCAGGTCGGCGAGCGCCTCGACGCCGTCGTAGCTCTCCTTGTAGCTCTCCGGCAGCCCATTGAGGTAACGCTCCACGAGCGCGTTGGTCTGGTCGACCGTCTCGGGGTCCGCGGCGTACACGCTGTCCGCCAGCCGGTCGTCCCAGGTCCGCATCGCCTCGGTGAGCATGTCCTGGATGGCCGCGACGTCCGGCTCGTCATCCGCTGTGGTCACCGGGTCGGTGTGCACCACGAAGTGCACCCGCGCCAGCAGCGCGTCGCCGACCCGGGCGTTGTACTCGATCTTCTGACCGTGCAGCTCGCGGACCAGCACGTCCTGCATGCGCAGCCGGGCAGCGGTGGTCCAGCGCTCCCGCGGCAGGTACACCAGGCACGAGTAGAAACGGTGGTAGGAGTCGCGCCGCAGGAACAGCCGCAGCTTGCGCCGCTCCGTCAGCGCGAGCACCCCGGTGACGGTGTTGTACAGGGTGTCCTCGTCGGTGGAGAACAGCTCGCCCCGCGGGTAGTTCTGGACCACGTCGAGCATCCGCTGACCGGAATGCGACTCCAGCGGGAAACCGGCCCGCTGGATTATCGACAGCACCTTGCGCCTGATCACCGGGATGTCCAGCACGTTCTCGTGCAGCGCGCCCGAGGTCAGCATGCCGAGGAAGCGATGCTCACCGCTCACCTCGCCGGCGGCGTCGAAGGTCTTCACGCCGACGTAGTACGGATGGATCGGCCGCACCACGGTCGACTGGGCGCTGGCCTGGGTGAGCACCAGCAGCTCCTTGGACAGCGCCTGCTCCACCGCACCGGGACCGGTGCCGCCGGGCCCGGCGGTGAAGTTGCGTGCCGCCAGACTGTCCCTGCGCAGCACCCCGAGGCCGGATGCCAGGACCGCGCGCAGCGCGGGCTCGCCGTCGGTCGCGTCGGAGGATCGGACCAGCTCGTAGTTGCGGTAGCCGAGGAACGTGAACTGGCCATTCGCCAGCCAGCGGAGAAATTCGGCCCCGTCGTCGACCTCCTCCTTGGGCAGGCTGGACGGCGGGTTGGCCTGCAACTCGTCGGCGATCTGCCTGGCCGTGGCGGCCATCTTCTCGGAGTCCTCGACGACCTCGCGGACGTCGTTGAGCACGGCCTGCAGGCGGTGCTCCACCTCGCGCGCGGTGTCCTGCTCGGTGATCCGGCTGACCTCCAGGTACATCCACGACTCGGCCAGCCCGTCCGCCGGCGGTTCGCCGGGGTCGGCGCCGGCCAGCACCTCCAGCAGGTCGCCGGTGACCGACCGCCGGACGATGACGATCGGGTGCACGACCCGGTAGACCGTGACCTCGGAGCGGGTCAGCCCGGCCACCACCGAGTCGACCAGATACGGCATGTCGTCGGTGACGATCTGCACCACCGTCGTCGGGCACGCCCAGCCGTCCTCGGCCAGGCCCGGGTTGAGCACCCTGATCGCCGGCCGGCCCGGTACTCGGGTGGCCGCCAGCTCTCGGTGGGCCCTGACGATGCCGACCAGGTCCGACAGCTCGTTGTTGATCAGGTCCTCGGCTGGCACGTGCCGGAAGTACAGCGGGATCAGCTCGGCCAGGTCGGGCGCCTTTTCGGAGGCGCGGCGCAGCAGGTCTTGGCGAACCTGTTCGGGCGAGCCACCGTTGTCGCTCGGGTCCGGCCGGCGCTCATCGCGGCGCTGGATTGCGCTGGACGTTGTGATGTCGCGCGTCGCGGTCATCTCACGGCTCCCTGTCCCTGCGGGACACCCGCAGACGGCCGGCACACCGTCGTACCGGACCGTTCGTTAACCCTAGGCGTTGTTCGTCGACAGCTGCTGGTGCCGCGGCTTGCCTGGTTCAGCGCCGCCGCTCCCACCCAGGCTCGCGCCACACCAGCTCTGGCGGAAGGTCGACCAGCCTGACGTGGGATTTCGATGGCTCTGTCGGAGGCTCGGCCGGTTGCGGCCTGGGTGCCGCCGGCGCCGTCGTGGCCTCGCCAGCCAACCGCGACCGCTGACCGTTCTGGTACGCCAGCAACGCCTCGGCCAGCAGGTCGGCCATGGCCACGTCTGAGCGGTGGCGGCCGGAGCCACGGTCGAACCCGTTCATCGCTGGCCGTCCGACGCTATCGGTGTCGACTGCCGCCTCGGCCACCGCCGCCTCGGCGGGCGGCCCACTCGCCACGGCCGGCGCGGGTTCCGGTGACGGCGGCCGTTCCTGGCCGGTCGCCGGCTCCGAGTGAGGTTCGCTCGGCGGCGGCCACTCAACGGGCGGTACCGGCGGCGCCACCGCCGATACGTCCGCGGTCGCAAGGGCCTCCGGCCGAGCCGGCGGCCCGGTTTCCGGTTGCTGACTCGCGTCCGAAGCCGAACTACCGCCCTCGCCGGCCTCCATCGCCGCCGAGGTGACCTCGGATCGCGCCGCAGCCGCGACCAGCTCGGCTGCGACCGGCTCGGCTGCGACCGGCTCGGCTGCGACCGGCTCGTGGCCGGCGGCGGCAGCCTCCGCGGCCTGGGCACGGGGTGGCGCGGGCGCGGCCTGCCGGAATCGAGAGGGGTGGGCTGGGCCACCGCGGCCGAGCGGGGCGGACGCCTCGGTCGACCGCATGACCGCAAGCATGTCGGTCAGAGCGGACCGCAGCTCGGCGACCGGGGCCGGCGGGCCGAACTCGGCGGCGAGCGTGGTGCGCAGCTCGGCGGCGGTGTCCCGCCAGCGCCGTTCGGCAATGTGCGCCGCGCGAACGCTGTGCAGCGCCTCGCCGAGCTCGGCGCACGTCTCATGCAACTGCGCCTGCAGCTGGCTGCACTCGGCAAGCGCGGCGTCGAGCCGGTTGCGTTCGGCGTCCGCGGCCGCCTCGCCGAGCAGGCGGCGGGCCAGCGCGTACCGCCCAGCCGGCATGTGCACGCGGCTCGTCAGGCCCAGCCGCAGCCAGCACGCCGCCAGCGCACCGGCCGGCCGCGCCGGACGTCTCAGCACCGGCTGGGCGGCCAGCACTGCTTCGGGCATCCGCGCGCTGTCCAGCAGCGCGAACACGAGCTCGAGCGTCAGCGCGCCGGTGACGTGGCCGGTCGCCCGCTCGTCGCCGGCGAGCCGGTCGACCAGCGCGAGACCGGTCCGTGCCGTCGACTCGGCGCTCCGATAATCGCCACGGCGCCGGTGGTAGGCCGCCAGCCGGGCGTGCACCACTCCGCGGCGTAACAGCACGGCCCCCGGTTCGACCGAGCGGCTGGTGTCGTACAGCCGGTCGGCTTGGGCAAGCAGTACGGCCACTTCGGGACCGCCGCCCAGCCGGGCCAGGCAGTCGGCCGCGGTCACCATGGCCGCGGCCCGCGCTGTCGGGGCGGCCCGCGCGGCCAGCGCCGCCTGCACCGCACCTGTGGCCGGCGCGGCCAGGCTCAGCCGGTCGAACACCGGCAGCAGCACCGCCAGCCCGGCGGCCGGTGCCGCGGCGTCCGCGGCGCCGGCCGCCAGCTCGACCCTGATCAGCCGCTCGGTGGTCTCCTCCCCGGCCAGCTGCGCGGCCCGCAACGCGCGCACGGCACGGCCGCCGGCCTCGGCACCCCGACCGAGCTGGTTGCTGGCGAACACCGCCAGCACCTCGGCGCGCAACCGTACCGGCTCGGCACCGGCTTGGGCCGCCGCGGCGGACGCCTGATCGGCCATGAGCAGCGCCAGCTCCGGCGCACGCCACCGCAATCGGGCGGCGGAGGCGACCAGCGCACCAGCGTCCGTGCCCACGGTCGCTGGCCGCGGTTGAGCCCTCGAGTGCGTCGTGACCACCTCCTCGGTGCCTCGCGTTGAGCCAGCCTCCCGCTCAGGCCACACCACCCGCGCCGCCACCTCGGCTCGCCGCACTACCGTCACCGTCAGCTACGGGTGAGCCTGCGGTATGTGACGCGGTGCGGCCGGGCGGCCTCGACACCCAATCGTTCGATCTTGTTCTGCTCGTATCCCTCGAAGTTGCCCTCGAACCAGAACCAGGCCGCGGGGTTCTCCTCGGTACCTTCCCAGGCCAGGATGTGCGTCACCACTCGGTCCAGGAACCAGCGGTCGTGGGAGATCACCACCGCGCAGCCGGGGAACTGTTCGAGGGCGTTCTCCAGCGAGCTCAGGGTCTCGACGTCCAGGTCGTTCGTCGGCTCGTCGAGCAGGATCAGGTTCCCGCCCTCCTTCAGCGTCATGGCCAGGTTCAGCCGGTTGCGCTCGCCACCGGACAGCACGCCGGCCGGCTTCTGCTGGTCGGGACCCTTGAAGCCGAAAGCGCTGACATACGCCCTCGACGGCATCTCGGTGTGGCCGACGTGGATGTGGTCCAGTCCGTCGGACACCACCTCCCACACGGTCTTCCTCGCCTCCATGCCGGCCCTGGCCTGGTCCACGTAGGACAGCCTGACCGTGTCGCCAACCCGGACCGTGCCCGAGTCCGGCTGCTCCAGCCCAATGATCGTCTTGAACAGGGTGGTCTTGCCGACCCCGTTCGGACCGATCACCCCCACGATGCCGTTCCGGGGCAGCGTGAAGGACAAGTCCTTGATCAGTAGGCGGCCGTCGAAGCCCTTGTCCAGGTGGTCGACCTCGACCACCACGTTGCCCAGCCGCGGCCCGGGCGGGATCTGGATCTCCTCGAAGTCCAGCTTTCTGGTCCGCTCCGCCTCGGCGGCCATCTCGTCGTAACGCTCAAGGCGCGCCTTGGACTTGGCCTGCCTGGCCTTGGGGTTCGAGCGCACCCAAGCCAGCTCGTCGCGTAGCCGCTTCTGCAGCTTGGCGTCCTTCTTGCCCTGCACCGCCAGCCGCTCGGCCTTCTTCTCCAGGTAGGTCGAGTAGTTTCCCTCGTACGGGTAGGCCCGGCCGCGGTCCAGCTCGAGGATCCACTGCGCCAGGTTGTCCAGGAAGTAACGGTCGTGGGTCACCGCCAGCACCGCGCCCGGGTACTGCGCAAGGTGTTGCTCCAGCCACAGCACGCTTTCCGCGTCCAGGTGGTTGGTGGGCTCATCGAGCAGGAGCAGGTCCGGCTTGGAGAGCAGCAGCTTGCACAGCGCCACCCGCCGCCGCTCGCCGCCGGACAGGTAGCTCACCTCGGCGTCCGGGGGCGGGCAGCGCAGCGCGTCCATCGCCTGCTCCAGCTGCGAGTCCAGGTCCCACGCGTCGGCGTGGTCCAGGTCGGTCTGCAGCTGGCCCATCTCCTCCATCAGCTCGTCGGAGTACTCGGTCGCCATCAGCTCGGCGATCTCGTTGAATCGATCGAGCTTCGCCTTGATCTGGCCGACACCCTCCTCGACGTTGCCGAGAACGGTCTTCTCCTCGTTGAGCTCCGGCTCCTGCATCAGGATGCCCACGCTGTAACCAGGTGAGAGGAACGCTTCGCCATTGTTCGGCTGATCGAGCCCCGCCATGATCTTGAGCACGCTCGACTTGCCGGCGCCGTTGGGCCCGAGCACGCCGATCTTGGCCCCTGGGTAGAAGGCCAGCGTGACGTCGTCGAGAATGACCTTGTCGCCGTGCGCCTTGCGCACCTTCTTCATGGTGTAGATGAACTCCGGCACGTGCTCCTACCCTCTCTGACCTGCGGTTTTGCGCTCCGGAGTGCCCTGCTGTCCGCAGATGGTCCGCAAGCCGCCCAGCGCGCCGTCCATGATGGCACGTGCCCGATCGTCGTCGCCGGGCCACAGGTGTGCGTAGGTCTTGAGCGTCGTGGCTGCCGACTCGTGGCCAAGCAACGTCTGCACCTGCTTGACCGACGCGCCGCCGGAGATCAACGCGCTGGCATAGAAGTGCCTCAAGTCGTACGTGGTGATCTCGTCGGCCGGCGCGGCGGTCGGCGTCCAGGGTTCGCCGATGCGCGACCCTGGGCGCCGGCCTCGTAAGAAGGTACGCGCCTGTCATCCGATGGCGAGATTCGTGGTGTCGATCGCGTCACAGCCGGCTCAGTGGTTCGTGGTGCCTAGCGCTCATTCTGTGAAGTCGCCCAGGTCCGGGCCGGGCAGCCGGCGTAGCAGCTCTGGACCTCTTCCGGACTACGGAGGTATGCCCTGCCGCCGACCATCCCGCCAGCGTGGGTGACCTTGTACCTGTGGGGCGCCCGTGGAGCGAGACGATCTCTATTCGCCAGCACCCACAGCAGACGCATTGCATGGCTGGCACTCGATCGCCGCCCTATCAATCGCCGTCCTGGCGCTTGATCCGTGGCACCGGTTGTTGCTGAAGGCGTCTGTATTCCTCGGCGATCTGGTCTCCAGCGGTAGCCCGGACCACTTCGACGAGGTGGTCAAGGCTCGGTCGCAGCTGTGCTCGCTTGGCCGCCGCGCGCTGCTCGCGACCGACGTGCCCTCGCCCGTGCTCGTTGGTCATGACTCTCGAACGTACGAGCGAGCACGGACCCATGGCTAGGGGCAACCGTCACCAGGTAGCGCCATCGCGACGTTCACGGGCGTGGTGGGACAAGGTGGATGGAGGCTAGACCTTGCCCATGTCGCGCAGCACTTCCACTGCGGCGGCTGGGTTCCGACGTACGGCTGCGCGCAGCTGCAGTTCATGGAACCGCTGGCGTCCTGCGTCGATATACGCGCCAGCTTGCGGGTGGCTGTCGGCTAGATCCTCTCGGATCACGAAGTCCAGCACGTCCTCCACTGTTGGCCGGTACCTCCGCCCGCCGACCGGCAGGTGCAGCCGCTCTAGTGGCCGGGAACCAATGTCTCGGCGCTCGCAGATGCTGTTCCAGGTTGCGGTGTGCGCGCATACCTGCAAGTGCGCCTCTGGGTAGCCGCCGCCCTTGCCCCGTTCGTAGTCGTAGTGCAGGAGCGGCTGATTCAACTGCTGGTCCAGGAAGAGCCCGAGGAAGGACGACAGCACCGTGAGGTGCTGGCGCTCGTCGTCCAGCGCGCGCCTTCGCTTCCAGGTTGCCGGCCACTCAGGTCGCTAGATGCCCTAGATCGCCGATCGCGACCCACGCCAAGCGTGCGCGGACGCTGGAGAAGCGACCGGTACGGGCCTGCTCAGCGAGCTGCTGATACGTGAGCCCACAACGTTGCAACGCGCCCCGGACGGCCTGCCGTAGGTCCTCCTCCGTGGCCAGCACGACAGTGTCGTCCTCTTCGCGCGCAACGGCGGTCATCGTCTGCCCTTCCCCGGCCGGAGCATCCCCGTCCGCCGCATTGTGCATGCATCCACCGACAACTATGCCCGTACTGATGGCGACTTGGCAGCGTCCGTACGGGCAATGATCAACAGCGGAATGGTAGAGCCGGTGCCGGGCTACTCACCGCCCGGCACCGGTCCGAATCTCAGGCGGCCACCGCCACCCGCTCGCCGATCTCGTCCTGGTCGCGCTGGTCGGAAGGCACGGCATCGTCGGCCGCGGCCGGCTGGACGTCCTTGCGCCGATGTACCTTGACCGTGCACCTGGAAAGGTCGGGGCCGATCGAGGTCGCTTCCAACTCGGTCATCCAGCGCCGCTGCCCGTCCACCTCGAACTCCCTGGTGTAGAGCCGTCCGGTGACCACCACCGGATCTCCCTTGTCGAGGCACGCGTTCACCCCGAAGGCCAGTCGGCGCCAGCAGGTCACGTTCGCGTAAAGCGTGTCGCCGTCCACCCACGTGCCGCTCTCCCGGTCGTACCGGCGCTCGTTGCTGGCCATCCGGAACTTGGCGATCTCCACGTCGTTCGCCGTCTGTCGGTACTCAGGGACGCTGATCACACGGCCGACGATGGTCACAGTTGTCTCGTTCACCGGTCCACTCTCCTCATGGTCTGTTACCCAGCCCGCTGCCGGGCACGACCACCGTCGCCGCAGCGGCCGTCAGAACCCACCGATCCAAGATCGGCATGTGGATAACCGCGTCCGCTGTGGACAAGACCGCCGTTCGGCGCCGCAATGGCCCATCCGTCGTCGGAGGGGTGTGATATAGGCCACGGACCCCGCAGCGGTCCATATGCTGGCGCGCCATGCGGAAGTCACCGGGACGGATCGCGCGCCCGCTGTGCTTGACGATGGCCCTGGGATTCTGCGTTGCCACAGTGATCGCTCTCGTCGTAGGCGGCACCCGGCACGGCGAGATGGCGTCCGCCGGGCTGCAGGTGGCGCTCGCCCTCGCCATGTTGGCTGTCATGTGGCCGCTGGTCGGCATCATGTTCACGCTGGCCAGGCCGGGCGGACCGGGTCGGGCGCGCGACCTCACGCCGCCTCCCCCCGCGCGGTCCACGCCCGCCGAGCTCACGCACGTCAACTGGTTCCGGGACGCCACCGCTGGTTCCGGGACGCCACCGCCGACGCCGTCTCGCAACGCTGAGGTTGCGGCACCCGGCGCGAGCGGTGCGGCTCGGGCGTGGTGAGCGGGCGTCAGCGGGGGTCGCGGTCGGCCAGTTGGCGGAGCATGGCGTTGTAGGCGGCCCGGTCGGCGTCGCCGTCAGCGTCGGCCCTGCGATCGGCGCGGCGCGCGGCGCGCTCGTCGGCGCTGGCCCACTGTACGAGCAGCGCCACCATCACGACCAGCAGCGGAATCTCGCCGGAGCCCCAGGCCAACCCGCCGCCGAGCCGCTGCTCGTCCAGCAGGTCGGGAACCCATGGCAGGCCGAGCGTGCTGTAGAACCTCGCGCCGATCACGGTCGCCGAGCTCATCAACGTGATGCCGAAGAACGCGTGGAACGGCAGCGAGGCGAATACCAGCCCCAGCCGGCCGAGCGGCGGCAGCCGGCGCGGCGCCGGATCGATGCCGATCACCGGCCAGTAGAAGAGGTAACCGACGAGCACAAAATGCGCGTTCATCATCAGGTGCGCCCAGTGCCTGGTGAGCGCGGCGTCGAACAGACCGGAGAAGTACAGCGCGTAGAAACTGCCGACGAACAGCGCCAGCGCGATCATCGGGTCGGTCAGCACGCGCGTGACCGGCGCGTGCACCGCCGCGAGCAGCCACTCTCGCGGGCCGGGCGGATGGTCGTGGCCGGCCGGTCGTAGCGCGCGCAACGCCAGCGTCATCGGGCCGCCCAGCACCAGCAGCGCGGGGGCCAGCATGGACAGCAACATGTGGCTGATCATGTGAATGCTGAACATCGCCGGGGCGTACTTGCCGATGCCCGACGAGGTGGCCATCAGCACCGTGGCGCAGCCGGCCAGCCACGCGATCGTCCGGCCGACCGGCCAGGCGTCCCCGCGGCGTCGCAGCCGCCTCACCCCCGCCAGGTACAGCGCGGCCGCCACCAGCGCGAACGTGCCGTACAGCAGATCGAACCGCCAGTCGAACAGCAGCCGGCCGAGGGTCGGCGGGCCATCCAGGTTGTAACCGAGCAGCAGTTCGGACACCGTCACCTGTCGAAGCCGCGGTGGCGGAGGTGTGCGGCCGAGCGCCACGGCGAGTCCGACGGTGCCCAGCATGATCAGCACCTCGACCGAGCCGAGGCGTACCAGCGATCCGGCGTCGCCCCGCTCGGTGACCGCGCGCACCGAGCGTCGACGCTGCGCGTACCCGATCAGGCCGAGCATCAGCAGCGCCGTGGTCTTGGCCAGCACCAGCAGTCCGTAGGTGGTGGTGAACAGCGCGGACAGCGGCACCCGGACCCACGCGTTGATCACGCCAGAGCCGGCCATGATCAGCCAGCAGACCAGCGCCAGCCGGCTGAACCGCCTGGTTACCAGCCCGAGGTGCGCCGGCACACGCCGCCCATGGCACAGCAGTGCGACCAGCCCGCCGACCCAGAGCGCGGCAGCCACCAGGTGCAGCAGGAGCGAGTTCGTCGCCACGTCGTGCGAGCCGCCGGCCGACGAGTGGCCGGTGGCGCCAACCGGCAGCAGCCCGAACACCGCCAGCGCCAACAGCGGCACAGTCCAACCCCAGGTCAGCACCGCCCGGCTGGCCACCGTGACCACGGCGGCCAGACCAGCGGTCAGCAGCCACGCCTGCGCCGTGCCCAGCTGCGGCACCGCGTTGGCCACCACCCCGACCGTCAGCGCGCCCACCGGCCGCCCGATCGAGTCCGCCACCGTCAGCGGCACCATCAGCGCGGCGGCCACACACCACAGCCCGCCGAACCAGGTCACCCCGCGCAGCGCCGCGTACCCGCCGACACTCAGATACCCGGTCCGCTCTGGCGGCACGAGGAACGCGCTGTACAACGCGCACCCAGCGGCCACCATCGCGGCCACCTCCGCGACGGCGCGCACCGCCGCCAGCCCATACTCCGTCGCGGCGCCGGCCTCCGGGATGCCGGCGATCGCCGCCCCGCGAGTCAGCGCCACCAGCGCCGCCGCCGTGGCCGCCGCCAGCGCCAACCCGACCAGCAGCAGCGGGATCACGCCCTTGCCCCCGACCTTCGGCGACCGCGCCTCAGTCGTCACCACGCCAGCGTAAGTCCTCCTCGTAGGTCGACAGCGGGATACCCTGTGCCCTGCCAGGCGGCCTCAGCCGCAGTCCCGCCCTCGTAGCTCAGCCGGACAGAGCAGGAGCCTTCTAAGCTCTTGGTCGCAGGTTCGAATCCTGCCGGGGGCACGCAATCGGACATATCGGCTTGATCTCTCGCCTTCGACGATGACACGTACGAGCACCTCCGTACCGCCGTGAGCGGCACCGCCTGAACGTCCCATTTGCCGCGATGAAGTGGCTTCAGCCGTTCGAGGTTGATGCTGGATACGAAGTGGGTTGGGCGCCGGGCTCCGTGTGGGTCCCAACTCGGCCAGCAGTTCCAGATGGGCGGCCGACGCCGCCATGTCAGTCGTCGGGCTCCGTGGTGAACCACCAGTTACCGGTGACATGGACCTGCAGCCTGACGCCGAGTCGTGTCTCCGTCCGCACCTCTTCGGCGTCGGCTGGGGTGCCGGGAACGTACGAGTAGTACCAGTTCCACATCCAGGAGCTGTCTTGGAGGTGGAACGACGTGCCGGGCCCCCAGCCGCCCTTCTCGATCCGGTACACGTTTACGCCGGAGAGTTCGATCGCTTCGGACACCCGCGTGATGGCGGCCTCGCTCTCGGCGTCGAACGGCGGCTCCGGGTCGTCGGGATTGGAACAACTCGGGTCGCGGTCCCGGAATGCTCCGTGCGACCAGGTGAACACGCGGCACGCTGGTCGACCCCACGCCGCTCTCTGGTCGATGTATAGGGTGAGCCCCAATTCCTCGGCCACAGGCAGAACCTGAAGCTCCAGGTCCGCGACGTCGTCAAGCAGTCTTTGGCGCGGGAGCACCGGCGGCTCACCCTGGTTAATGAGCGAATGGACGTCGTACCCGCCAGGCATGACAAACTTGCCGATGCCGGGCAGCTCGATCGGGCCTGCCGCTGTGAGTCCGACGACCGCGGCCACGACCGCGGCGACGCCGCCTAACGCCCGCCGGCCCCGGCTGCGGCGCAGTGCTCGTCGGGCGGCGGCGAGGGTACGACCGGCGTCGGGACCGGCATCCGGGTAGCCCGGGGCGCCCGCCCGCAGCCGGGCGACAACGTCATCATCGTGAAGCTGGACGCTCATCGCAGATCCCCTTCCGCGAAGATCTCGCGCAGCCGGGCGATGCCGCGCGCGTGGTGGGACTTAGCCGTGCCGACCGAGATCCCCAGCTCGTCGGCAACCTCGGTCTCGGTGAGGTCGAACAGGTGTCGCAGCACCACGACCCGCCGCTGCGCGGGCGGCAGCCGGGCCAGAGCCTGGACCACGGGGTTACGGGCGACGACGACACCCGTGTTGTCGGGCCCGGCCTGTTCGGGGAGCGCGCCCGGGTCGACGACGACCTCGCGACGCGTGCGCCGCCACCCATCCACCCGCAGGTTGACCAGCACGCGACGCGCGTACGCCTGCGGGTCGCCGTCGCGCGCCACGCGCCAGGATCGATACGTGCGCTCGTAGGTGGCCTGGACCAGCTCCTCCGCACGGACCGGATCACCACACAGCAGCAGCACAGCAGTACGTAGCGGGTAGCGACCGGACGCGCGCACGAACTCGAGGAACTCCTGGTCACGCGTGCCCACTGGCCTGCCGCGGACGGGGGATCCCCAAGCTCGTCAACCACCGTGGGCACCACGGGTGCGGGGCCAACGGCAGATGGCTCGCTGTTCATGCTCGCACTCATCACCACACAGCAGCATCACTGAACGTCGTCAACGGGCAGAGACAGGTCTACCCCAAGCCATGCCCCGACACGAGACATCCGCGCATCGATGACGCCAAGCGGGCCAGAAGACTGACGACGTTCGAACCTCACGCTCAGCGCCTTTGCACGCGAACCGGACCGGGGGGTCTTCGCGACAGGCATGTCAGGTCTTCCTGAGCGAAGGAGTTCCACGATGTCCGAACAGAGTTACATAGCACTTCCGTCCGCCGCTTCGACCCGATCTGATGCTGCGCAGGTCCGGCCCGCCATGCGGGCAGCCGCATGGGTGCTGCTCGTTGGTGGGCTCATCGCGTTCGCGGGAGTCAGCAGGCCGATCGTCGGTGAGTGGGCGGACGCCTCGGGTCACCCGGACCAGCAGGTCGCCATCGCGCTCTCGGACCCCAGCCAGTTCCGCCTCGGCTTCGCAGGCATGGGCGTCGGCTATGCATGCATGGGCGTCGCACTCGTCATGTGGGCGCGCGGCGTCGCCCGTCTTCGCAGGGGGCGTTGGGCGACTGTTGCCCTCGCTGGCGGAGCCGTAGCCGGTTTCGGCGGCGTCGTGCTGTGCCTGGAGCAGAGCATCGGCCCGCTTGTCGCCCTGGAGCAGACTGCCGCTGGGGGCAACATCCACGCGGCCGCGGGTGTCATCGGCTTTCTCGGCCTGACGCTGGGGTTCGTCGTGCTCGGTGTCGCGAACTGGTGGGGTCCGGCGCCCGCGTGGGCGGGCATCGTCTTCGCGCTGTTCGGGCTGGCAGGCTTGGTGTTGTTTCCCGCGTTCCACATTTTCGGAGCCATCTTGTTCGGGTTGTTCTGCGTCTTCTGGTTCCGCCGCAGCTGGCGGCCGAAGGTCCGGTGACCGGCCATTGGGGATCACATCGGGCTGGGCGAGAACCGATCGGCGCTTGCGCGGCGACAATCGGATCGTGGGAACCCTCGCCGACCTTGACGACCGCGCCGTGCTGGCCAAGGTCGCCGACGGTGACTCCGTGGCTTTGCGCGAGTTGTACACCCGGCACGCCCCCTGGTTGGGCGTTCGGCTCCGCCGCCGCTGCGCAGACACCGAGATCGTCGAGGAGGCCCTGCAGGACGCGTTCGTGGCGGTCTGGAAGGGGGCGAACCGATTCCGTGACGACGGGGACGTCGCGGCCTGGATGTGGGGGATCGCGATCCGTCGGCTCATCTCGCGACTTCGGGGCAAGCCGGCACTCGACGTGGTTCCGCTCCAGGAGCACGACGACGTGGAAGTGGCGGCCGAGGAGGTCGTCCTGGCCTCGATCGAGTACGGCGACCTCGGCGGCGCTCTCGCGCGGCTGCCCCCTGAGTTCCTGGCCGTGATTGAGGCGACGGTGCTCGACGGCCTCACCACCAAGGAAGCGGCACAGTTGCTCGGCATCCCCGAGGGCACGGTGAAGACGAGAGCGATGCGGGCCCGCGCCCAGCTGAGGGCCAACCTGGCAGGAGGGATCTCATGACCGATACGTGGCATGTCCCGGCCGAGACCCTCTCCGCCTGGGTGTCCGGCCGGATCACCCCGACGACCGCCGCGTCGGTCGAGCAGCACCTGACGACCTGTGCCGGCTGCCGATCTCGGGTGGCGGCGCCGGCCGCAGACCAGATGCTGCTCGACTTCGACCGCATCTGGACGGGCATCGCCGACCGGGTCCAGCCGCCATCGATGAAGCCGCTGGGCAGGCTGATGAACCGCCTCGGCATGTCGGAGTCGGACGCCATCCTGCTGGGCGCCGCTTCCGCCTTCACCGTTTCCTGGGTCGCGGCGACCGCGACGGTCGTCGCGCTGACCTTCCTGATGTCGATCCTCGCGCCAGCGAGCGCGCTGCCCATCTATCTGCTGCTGGCGCCGCTGGTGCCCATGGCCGGCGTTGCTGCGGCGTACGGCGAGGAGGTGGACCCTGCCTACGAGCTCAGCATCGCGGCGCCGTACCCCCAGCTGCGTCTGCTCCTGCTACGCGCCATTGCGGTCGCTGTCGTCTCGGTGCCTCTCACGGTGCTTGCGGGGGTCGGACTGAGGCCCTGGTGGGTCGCGGTGGCGTGGCTGGCGCCGGGGCTGGCGTTCGTACTTCTCTTGCTGGCTGCCACGACATGGTGGTCTCCGTCCCGCGCTGCGGGAGCGATCGCCCTGCTGTGGACGGTGGCCTCGGTAGCCACATACCAACTCGACCAGATCCTGGTCCTGGTCGGACCTGGCTCGATCGGCTTCTCTGTGTTCCTCGGGGTCGTCGGAGCCGCGACTCTTCTGCTCAGGCGCGATGTGCTGCTGCTCAGGTTGAGGATCTTCCGATGACCGATGCTCTGATGAGCGGCTCCCGTGTGGTGCTCCGGGCCGGTGCCCTGGTGCCATGGCTTGTTCTCACGGCTGTGGTGTGTGCAGGAGTGGTCCTCGTGGATCTGGTATCCGCCTTCTTCGCGTCCGCTGCGTTCGTGTTGCTCGGTCCGCTGCTGCCGATCGCGGGTCTGGGGCTTTCTTACGTGCCGTCAGTGAACGCGGACTACCAACTTGTGGTGGCATCGCCGTACTCCACGCTGCGACTCCTCCTGCTTCGTGCGGCTGTGTTCCTGGCGTTGGCAGCGCCGATCCTTCTGTTCTGCGGACACCGTCTGGAGGGGGTGCAGTTCGGTGCGCGCGTGCTCGCGCAAGCAGCGGCCGTCGTTGCCGTGGGACTCGCCCTGAGCACGCTGATGGCTCCGACACTATCGGCGGCCGTTGCGTCGTTCGCCTGGATGAGTCTGGTCCAGGTCTTCCTGATGGCCGGCGACCTCGCGGACATCACCAGCTCGCACGCCGTCGCGCTGGCGGTCTGCACAGCGGTGGCTGCTCTGTTCGTCCTCGTTGTCCGGCGCCGCGCGCTGTCCACCGACTGGAGGTATTCATGAACGGATCCGTGATCATGTCCGAGGTGGTCCAGCGCTTCGGTTCGACGGTCGCGCTCGATTCCGTGAGCCTGCGCCTCTCGCCGGGCATTACCGGCCTGCTCGGACCGAACGGTGCCGGGAAGACGACGCTGCTGCGGATTCTGGCGACGGTCCAGGAGCCCACCTCCGGTCGGGTCGGGCTGCTGGGACTCGACGCGCGTTCGGAGCGTGAGCGTCGGGCCATCCGGCGCCGTCTCGGCTATGTGCCTCAGGAGCTGGGCTTCCCACGCGGGTTTACGGCCTTCGCTTTCGTGGAGTACATGGCCGTGCTGAAGGAGTGGGTCGACCCAAAGACCCGGCGTGCCGAGGTACGCCGAGTGTTGGCGCTGGTGGGGCTCGACTCGCTCTCAACCAAGAGTGTGAGCAAGCTGTCGGGCGGTATGCGACGCCGTCTCGGGCTTGCCCAGGCCCTTCTCGGGCAGCCGGACCTCCTACTCCTGGACGAACCGACCACAGGTCTGGATCCGGAGCAGCGCGCCGCGTTCCGCGCGCTCATGCTCGAGGTCGGCAGGGACGCGACGCTCGTGGTGGCGACACACCAGACCGATGACGTCGCAGCGGTGTGTGAGCGCGTCGTGGTGATGGACGAGGGATCCGTGACCTTTGATGGCCCTGTACGCGACTTCGTCGGCCGGGCCAAGGACCACGTCTGGGTCGCTGATTCACCCGACGTGTCGGCGCTGGCTCACCGCAGGACGGCGTCGGGGCGGTACCGACATGTCGGAGACCCGCCGATCGGCGCCGAGTTCGCCCAGCCGGATGTGGAGGACGCCTACCTGCTGCTGCGGGGGACGCCTGAGGGGGCAATGCAATGAACGGAACGCAGGTTGACGCGGCAGGGCTGTTCGACACCGCCGAACGGAAGCGGGTGCTTGTCGCGCTGGCGGGAATCCATGCGAAGCGCTACGTGCGCCATCCCGTCTTCCTGGTAACGGCCGCGCTGGTACTCCTGGGCGTGCAGCGAGCGATCGTCTCGCCCGACGCGGACAACGGGGCCGACTGGGACGCCACGCTCTCATTCGTCATCTGGTTCGGGCTCCTCGGTCTGGTGGTCGGCTACCGGCTCGCCGTCACCGAGGAGAAGGCGTTGGACCTCCTGCCGAGCGCGCCGACCGACCAGCGGGTGCGGACCCTGGCGCTGTTCGCCGCCTGCCTGGTTCCCGTCGGGGCAACGGTCGTGTTGATGGGGTGCTACGGCGTGGCGAACCTGCTCGTACCGCAGTCCGCTGACGCGCCGTTCATGCTACGTCCCGACACGGGACAGATCGGCTGGGCCGACTACATCGCCAGCGTGCTCGAGGCTCCGGTGTCCGCCTTCGGCGGCGCGGCGCTCGGCATCGTCGTGGCACGCTGGCTTCGCTTCGCCGGCGCAGGCGTGCTCGCGATGGTCGTTGTGTTCCTCGTCGAGATCTTGTGCCTGGCCATCGGGGAGACGTCGCTTCTGGGCGACAAGCTGTGGGCGCGTGCTTTGCCCAACCTGATGCCGTACCGCTATTGGTTCTATAACCCGGACGGCGCCGAAGGGACGTACTCGACCATGGCGCCCGGGTCCGCGGTGGGCCACGTCATCTACGCGACGGCGCTGTGCGGACTGGCCATCACGGCAGGGGTTCTCAAGGGCGCTACCCCCGCCGTGAAGACGGCCTGGATGAAGGTCGGGGGGACGCTGATGGCCGTCGCTGTCGCGGCGTACCTGTGGGCGCTGCTCGGCTGATCGGCTGTCTCACCTTCGGCCGGCGCTCAAGCGCACCCAGACCGTGTTACTGCGCGGATGGGCCGCCCGGTGAACTCATTGACTCGCAGCCCGACCGGGACCGTGGCCAACGTCCACGACGAGCACGTCATGCCCCGAGATACGGATCATTGAGGTGCTTGACCACTCCGTGGATGCGATCGGAGTTCGGATCCGGCACGCGCAGTCAGGCTCGCACCAGCGGGCTGACGAGCGGCGCCGGCTGGATCAGTGGCCATGGCC
>DASXTS010000007.1:0-5071 GCA_036505275.1 Pseudonocardiaceae bacterium | reverse complement strand
CACGGCGTGCCCGGTGGTGACCTCCAACGTCAGCGCGATGCCGGAGACGGCCGGCGGCGCGGCGCTGCTGGCCGACCCGCACGACCCGGAGTCGATCGCCAGCGCCATCTTCGAGGCGTGTGGCCCGCAGGCGCAGCGACTGCGGGCGGCCGGACCGGCGCGGGCCGCCGAGTTCTCCTGGGCCCGCACCGCCGAGCGCACCCTGGAGGTCTACCGCGAGGTACACGCGGCGCGGCGGGGGCGGCGATGAGGATCCTGGTCACCGGCGGCGCCGGATTCATCGGGTCGCACACCTGCGACCGCCTCGTCGCGCTCGGCCATGACGTGATCGTGCTCGACGCGCTCACCGCGCCGGTGCACCGCGACCGCACACCGAACTACCTCACCCCGGGCGTGGAGTTGGTCGCCGGGGACGTGCGCAACCGCGACCTGGTAGCCAACCTGCTGCGCCGGGTGGACGCCGTATACCACCTCGCGGCCTACCAGGACTACCTGCCGGACTTCGCCCGGTTCACCGACGTCAACGTCACGTCGACGGCGCAGCTGTACGAGCTGATCGTGGCCGAGCGCCTCGACCTGGCCAGGGTGGTGGTCGCCTCGTCCCAGGCCGCCATGGGCGAGGGTCTGTACCGGTGCGGCCGGCACGGCGAGCAGACCCCGGACATGCGACCGCTGCCCGCGCTCGAGCGGGGCCAGTGGGACGTGACCTGCCCGGTGTGCGCTGGCCCGGTGCAGATGCTGCCGACCCCGGAGCGGGTGGCGAACCCGCAGAACCCGTACGGCATGTCCAAGCACGGTCAGGAAACGGTCGCGGTGAACCTCGGCCGCCGGTACGGCATCCCGACCGTGGCGCTGCGGTACAGCATCGTGCAGGGGCCGCGGCAGTCGGTCTACAACGCCTACTCCGGCGCCTGCCGGATCTTCTGCCTGCACTACCTGCTCGGCGGCGCGCCGACCCTGTACGAGGACGGCCAGGCGATCCGGGACTACGTCAACATCCACGACGTGGTGGACGCGAACGTGCTGGTGCTCACCGACGACCGGGCCGCCGGCCGGGTGTTCAACGTCGGCGGCGGAACCGGCCACACCACCGAGCAGTTCGCCGACGTGGTGCGCCGCCAGTACGGCTCCGACCGGCCCGGCCGGATCACCGGGGAGTACCGGTTCGGCGACACGAGGCACATCCTGTCCGACATCGACGCCCTCAAGCAGCTCGGCTGGGCGCCCCGGCGCACGCCGGCCGACTCGGTCGCCGAGTACGCCGCCTGGTTGGCGGGTATGCCCGGCCTGGACTCGGTGCTGGCCGAGGCGGAGGCGAAGATGCGCTCGCTCGGCGTCCTGCGCAGGGCCGCGGCCGGCGCCGGCCAGGCCGGCGGGCCAGCCGGCGCAGCGCACCGGACGGACGCCCGGTGAAGGCCTTCCTGCTGGCCGCCGGCCTCGGCTCCCGGCTGCGCCCGCTCACCGACCACACGCCGAAGTGCATGATCCCGATCGGCGGCCGGCCCCTGCTGGACATCTGGCTGGACGCACTCGCCAAGGCCGGCGTGGACGAGGTGCTGGTCAACCTGCACCACCTGGCCGGTGTGGTGCGCGCGCACCTGGCCGACCGGACCGGCCGGCCGGCGGTGCGGCTGGTGGAAGAGCCGCGGCTGCTGGGCAGCGCGGGCACGCTGCTGGCCAACCGGGAGTTCGTGGCCGGCGAGGAGATGTTCCTCGCGGTGTACGCGGACAACCTCACGGACTTCGACCTCGGCGTGCTGGTCGACGCGCACCGCCGGGGCGGCGCGATCGCCACGCTCACCCTGTTCCGGGCGCCCAGGCCGTCGGAGTGCGGCATCGTCGACGTCAAGGACGGCCGGGTCGTCGGCTTCGTCGAGAAGCCGGCCCAGCCGCGCGGCGACCTGGCCAACGCCGGCATGTACGCCTTCCATCCCGGCGTGCTCGACCTGATCGACGGGCCGCCGGACGCACCGCTGGACGGACCGTTGGACATTGGCTTTCACCTGCTCCCCCGGCTGGTCGGCAAGGCACGAGCGGTGACCCTGGACGGCTGCTACCTCATGGACATCGGCACCCCGGCCGCGCTGCGCCGCGCCAGGGACGAGTGGCAAGGCGGGCCCGCATCGTGATCGTGACCCAGACCCCGCTGCGTATCGGCCTCGTCGGCGGCGGAACCGACCTGCCCGCCTACTACCGCGAGCACGGCGGCCGGGTGCTCAACGCCGCCATCGACAAGTACGTCTACGTCATCGTCAAGCAGCGCTTCGACGACGACATCTACCTCAACTACTCCCGCAAGGAGATCGTCTCCCGGGTCGAGGACCTGCAGCACGAGCTGGTCCGGGAGGCCATGCACATGGCCGGGATCCGCCACGGAGTGGAGATCACCACTCTGGCCGACATCCCGTCGGCCGGATCCGGCCTTGGCTCGTCGTCGTCGGTGACGGTGGGACTGCTGCATGCCCTGTTCGCCTACCAGGGCCGGCAGATCTCCGCAGAGGAGCTCGCCGACCGGGCCTGTGCCATCGAGATCGACCGCTGCCGAAAGCCCATCGGCAAGCAGGACCAGTACGCCGCCGCCTACGGCGGTATCTGCGACATCCGCTTCGGGCCGGGCGACCGGGTCGACCTCGACAAGATCCAACTGCCGGCGCCGGTCCGCCGCCGGCTCCAGGACGAGCTGCTGCTGTTCTTCACCGGCATCACCCGCAACGCGAACACCATCCTCGGGGAGCAGACCGCGAACGTCGGCGACCGGATCCCGCAGCTCGACCAGCTCAGAGACCTCGCCGGCGAGGCGGCCGACGGGCTGCGCGGCGGGGACCCGAGTGCGGTCGGCACCGCGCTGTGCAAGAGCTGGCAGGCCAAGCGGATGCTGGCCACCGGCGTGTCGAACCCGCAGATCGACGAGGCCGTCGAGGCGGCACTCGACGCCGGTGCGACCGGCGCCAAGGTGACCGGCGCCGGTGGCGGCGGCTTCCTGCTGGTGATCTGCCCGGTCGAGCGCCAGCGTGCGGTCCGCGACCGGCTGGGGGGCCTGAAGGAGCTTCCCATCAAGCTCGAGCCCCTCGGCTCGCGGGTGATCTTCAATGTCCATCGCGACATCTGGACCTGAGCAGCGGGCCGATGCGGCAATCGGCGACAGTCGCACGGTCGGCGGCCGCCTCGGTCTCCGGCACGGTCTGCGCCTCGCTCGCCGGTTTGGCTGGCCGCTGGCCACGCTAGCGACCGTGGCCGCGCTGGCCTGCCTGTCCCTGTGGGCCGCCCCAGCACCGATCATGGCGCCGTGGGACGTGTTCATCCTGCTCGACGGCGGGTACCGGATCATGGCCGGCCAAGCCCCCGGCACCGACTTCGCCAACCCAATCGGCCCGCTGACCTACGGGCTTGTCTCCCTCGGCATGCGCCTGGAGTCGGTGCCGTCCCTGGCGGCGGTGAGCTACGGCGGTGTGATCTTCCTGCCGGTCGTCGCGGTGCTCGCCTGGCGGGTGAGCCGCGTCCGGCTGCCGGCCGGGTACGCGGCGGCGTTCACGGTGTTCCTTGCCGTGGTGGTGGTCGCAGTGCGGCCGCTGGGCTACTCACCACGGACCACCACGTACGCCATGCTTTACAACCGCTACGGCTGGGCGCTGTACGGGATCCTCCTGCTCCTCGTGCTGCTCAGACCGCGGCGGCCCGGGCCGCCGCGTGCCGTGATCGGCGCGGGGCTGACCCTGGGCGTGCTGCTCGGCCTGCTGTTCTACTGCAAGATCAGCTTCCTGGTCGCTGGCTTGGTCGCCGCCACGCTCGGTTGGGCGCTCGGCACGCTGCCGAGGCGACCAAGCCTCTGGCTGGCTGCTGCGGCCGGCTTCGGCGCTGTCGCGACGGCGATGCGACTGCTGTTCGGCGTCCGGGTCACCCACTATCTGGCCGACCTGGACAGCGCGGCCGGCGCTCAGGACGCCCGCCAGCGGATGGCCCTGCTGGCCCACACCATCATCGACACCACCCCGGTGTGGCTGACCACCCTGGTGGTCCTTGGCTCGCTGTATGTGGCCGCCCGCGGCTGCGCCGCACGCCCCGATCCGCGGCTGCCGGTGGCCGTGTTGTACATCCTCGGGTCCTGCGTCCTGATCGCCGCCGGCGACGCGCCCGAACGCGGCCAGTTGCCGGCGCTCGTGGTCGCGGGCCTGCTGCTGGTCGCCCACCTGAAGTACACCCTGCCACGGTGGGCGGGCGGTCCGCGGCGACCGGTGCTCGCGCGGCGCCGGCCGACGCAGTTGCCGACCCTGCTGCCGGTCCTGCTGGCGGTTCTGCTGGCGGCGGCCACCGGACCAATCGTCGGCCGGGACGCACTCGCGCTTGGCAAGAGCATGGCGCTGCGCGGCTACGTGGCGCAGCCGCCGGCCGGCCAGCGGCTCGACGGCGAGCGGCTGCGCGACTTCGTGATCCCTGCGAATTCCCGATGGGCGACCGCGTACCGGACGGCCAACGAGGTACCCGCCATGATCAACGATGGGCTGGCCGTGCTGCGCCGGCACGTGGCCGCCGGCGACACGGTGTTCACCGTCGCGCTGACCGACCCGTTCTCCTTCGCCCTGTCGCTGCCGCCCAACCGCGGTGGGCCGCTGTGGTGGGACCTCGGGTTCGACTTCGACCGCACCACCCACCCGGATGCCGAACAGCTGCTCGGCCACACTGAGTGGGTGATGGTGCCGCTGATGACGCCCGGCCAGGGCTGCTGCCAGGAGACCGTCCGGGTGATGCTGGACCTGTACGGTCCGTACCTCGCGGCGCACTTCACCGAGGCGGAGCGCACCTCGAACTGGATCCTGCTGTCCAGGACGTCGAGCGGGTGAGCGGGCGCCCCGCGCCACGGCTGCGACCGGCCCTGCCGGCCGCGCTGCGCCGGCCGATGGCAGCCGTCGCGGTGGCCGCCGCCGCCGTGCTCATCGCGCTCGGCGTGCTCTATGCCGCCGGCGGCAGCCTCGGCGTGCTCGAGGCGTGGGTCCCGACGCCGACCCGGCTGCGCCCGCCGTGGCTCGACGCCGCCCTGGTGGTCGATTTCGGCGGCGAGCGGCTGGGCGCGGCG
>DASXTS010000006.1:0-18127 GCA_036505275.1 Pseudonocardiaceae bacterium | reverse complement strand
CCGGCCGACCTCGCATCCCTGCTGGTGGAGAAGACCGCGGCCCAGGGTCTGGCCTTCGCCGGCTGGGACTTCAAGGTCGACGCCGCCGGCACGTACTGGTGCCTGGAGTGCAACCCGATGCCCGGTTACAGCTTCTACGACCGGGTCTGCGACGGGGCGATCAGTGACGCCCTGATCCGCCACCTCTGCCGGTAGATCCAGGAGCCGTCGGCTGACCAACGAGCGCCTCGGGCTGCTACCGGGCGTCGGCAGCTTGTGCGATCTGCTGTTTGGCGATGCCGGCGACGGCCTCGGGTGTGAAGCCGAACTTGGTGGCCAACGCCTTGAGGGGCGCGGACACGCCAAAGGTGTCCATGCCCACGATCGCGCCCTGAATACCGACGAACCGTTCCCAGCCCAGTGTGCTGGCCTGCTCGATCGCCACCCGCGCCGTGACGGCCGGCGGCAGGACCTGGTCGTGGTAGTCCCGCGGCTGCTGCTCGAACAGCTCCCAGCAGGGCAGGCTCACCACCCGTGCGCGCACGCCTTCCGAGGTGAGCTGCTCGTACGCGCCGAGGGCGACGTGCACCTCGCTTCCGGTCGCGATCAGGATCACCTCCGGATCGCCGTCGGGCGGGTCGGCCAGCACGTATCCGCCGCGGGCCAGCCCGCTGGCCGCGGTGTAGCGGCTGCGGTCGATGGTGGGTAGGGCCTGCCGGCTGAGCACCAGGGCGGCTGGTTCGTGGCGCAGCGGCATGACGACCCGCCAGGTCTCGGCCACCTCGTTGGCGTCGCAGGGGCGGATCACCAGTAGGCCGGGGACGGCGCGCAGCGACGCGAGCTGCTCGACGGGCTGGTGGGTCGGCCCGTCCTCACCGACGCCGATCGAGTCATGAGTGAACACGTGGATGACCGGCAGTTCCATCAGCGCGGACAGCCGAACGGCCCCGCGGGCGAAGTCGGAGAAGATCAGGAAGGTGGACCAGAACGGCCGCACCTTCGTCAAGGACAGCCCGTTGGCCACCGCCGCCGAGACGGACTCGCGCACGCCGAAGTGCATGTTTCGCCCGCGCGCGTCATCCGGCTCGAAGTGCCCGGCGCCCTCGAAGGTCAGCGCGGTCTTGGTCGACGGCGAAAGATCCGCCGATCCGCCCAGCAGCCACGGCACATTGCGCGCCACGGCGTTGAGGACCTTGCCCGAGGAGTCGCGGGAGGCCAGGCCCTTGGGGTCGGCGGGGAACTCCGGGATACCGGCGTCCCAGCCGTCGGGCAGCTGCCGGTGCTGCATGCGGTACAGCTGATCGGCGAGGTCGGGGAAGTCGCCGCGGTAGCGCTCGAACAGCGCAATCCACTGGTCGCGGGCCGCCTTGCCGCGAGCACCGACACCATCGGCGAACCGCTCGTACACCTCCGGCGGCACCAGGAAGTGCCCATCCTCCGGCCAGCCGTAGAACCGTTTGGCCGCGCGAATCTCCTCCTCGCCCAGTGGTTCGCCGTGCGCGGCGGCGGTCCCCTGCTTGGTCGGAGCGCCGTAGCCGATGTGGCTGTCCACAATGATCAACGTGGGCCGCCGCCGTTCGGCACGGAACGTCTCGAAGGCACGGGCGAGCATCGCGCGGTCGTTGGCGTCGCCGACCCTGGTGACGTTCCAGCCGTACCCGATGAACCTGGTCGCCACGTCCTCGGTGAACGCAAGGCTGGTGGCGCCCTCGATGGTGATCTTGTTGTTGTCGTAGATCCAGCACAGGTTGGCCAGCCGCAGGTGGCCGGCCAGCGACGCCGCCTCCGACGCCACGCCCTCCATGAGGTCGCCGTCGCCGCAGATTGCGTAGGCGTCGTAATCGAACAGCTGATAGCCGGGGCGGTTGAAGTACGCCGCCATCCAGCGGGCGCCCATGGCCATGCCGACCGTGGTGGCGGCGCCGGTGCCCAGTGGCCCGGTGGTGGCCTCCACCCCGGAGGTCCAGCGGTACTCCGGATGACCGGGGCACTTCGAGTCCAACTGACGGAACCGCCGCAGATCATCCAGTGACACCGCCGGCTCGCCCAGCGTTTCGTACGCGGGGTTGACGGCCTTCACACCGGCCAGGTGCAGCAGGGCGTACAGCAGGGTCGAGGCGTGTCCGGCGGAGAGCACGAAGCGGTCGCGGTTGGGCCAGATCGGGTCGGCCGGGTCGAAACGCAGAAACTGTTGCCACAAGGTGTAGGCCACCGGCGCGAGCGCCATCGGCGTGCCCGGATGCCCGGAGTTGGCGGCCTGGACGGCATCCATGGCCAGGGTGCGGATCGTGTTGACCGACAGCTCGTCGGTGTCGTGGTGGCTGTCAACCTTGCGCTCGTTCAGTACATCGGTCATCTCGGCGATCCATCCAGAGGTCCATCCAGAGCAGTGGCGACGTCCAGGGCAGTGGCGACGTCAACCTGAAGTTCGTGCCAGGACGCCTGGAAGCGCGCCACGCCGTCGACCTCCAGCGCCTGGAAGACATCCGCCAGGTCGACACCTACCGCTCCCAGCTCGTCCATCACCCGCTGAGACTCGGCATAGCTGCCGTGGATCGTGTCGCCCCGAATCACGCCGTGGTCGGCGACGGCACGAAGCGTCGGCTCCGGCATGGTGTTGACCGTTCCGGGCGCCACCAACTCCACCACGTACCGGGTGTCGTCGTAGGCAGGGTCCTTGACGCCGGTGGACGCCCACAGCGGCCGCTGCCGCCGGGCGTCGAGGGCCTCCAGCCGATCCCATCGCGGGCCGCTGAACACCTGCTCGTACTTCTGGTAGGCCAGCCGCGCATTCGCGATGGCCGCCTTTCCGCGCAGCGCGGCTGCCTCCGGCGTCCCGATCTTGTCCAGCCGGGAGTCCACCTCCGAGTCCACCCGGCTGATGAAGAACGAGGCCACCGAACCGAGCCGCGCCAGGTCATGGCCGGCGGCGTGGGCCTGCTCCAGGCCGTCCAGATAGGCGTTCATCACCTGCTCGTACCGCTGCCCGGAGAAGATCAGCGTCACGTTCACGCTGATCCCGGCGGCCAGCGTGCTGGTGATCGCCGGCAGCCCGTCGAGGGTGGCCGGAATTTTCACCATGAGATTCGGCCGGTCGACAAGCCACCACAGCAGATCAGCCTCCGCGGCGGTCCGCCCGGTGTCATGCGCCAGCCCCGGGTCGACCTCGATCGACACCCGGCCGTCCGAACCGTCGGTTGCGTCGTACACCGGTCGCAGCAGATCGCAGACGGCACGCACGTCGTGCGTCGTGAGCAACCGGATGCCCTCCGCGACAGGGATCTCCAGCGCCGCCAGGTGCGCCAGCTGCTCGTCATAGACATCGCTGCTGGTGATCGCCTTGTGGAAGATCGTGGGGTTGGTGGTCACTCCGACCACGTGCCGGTCACGGACGAGCGCCTTGAGATTGCCCGACACCAGCCGCTCCCGGCTCATGTCGTCCAACCACACGGCCACGCCCTCCTCCGAGAGTTGTCGCAGCGGATCTGACATGCGAACTCCCACCTACGGGTCGGGCTGCCGGCCTGGCCGGGCAGCTGCTTACGCGGGTCGGCGCAGGCTGGCGCCGTTCGTGCGAATGACCTCCGCGTACCAGTCGGAGGACTTCTTCCTGTACCGCTCGAGGGTGCCGGTACCGTCGTCATCGCGGTCGACGTAGATGAGGCCGTAGCGCTTGCTCATCTGGCCGGTGCTGTTGCTCACAAGGTCGACGCAACCCCAGGACAGGTAGCCCCAGACCTCGACGCCGTCAGTGATCGCCTCGCCCAGCTGGACGAGATGGTCGTTAAGGTAGTCGATGCGGTAGTCGTCCAGCACGGTCCTGACCCCGCCGACCTCGACGAGTCGGTCCTGTGCGCCCAGGCCGTTCTCCACGACGAACAGTGGCTTCTGCCAGCGGTCCCAGAACTGGTTGGCGACGATCCGCAGCCCGACGGGGTCGATCTGCCAGCCCCAGTCGCTCGCCTTCAGGGTGGGATTGGGGACCCCCCCGAAGATGTTGCCCCCGCCCTTCTTGACCATCCGCGCAGGGTCCGCGGTCTCGCAGCTGCTCCAGTAGTAGCTGAAGGACACGAAGTCCACCGTGTGCTCGAGCAGCTCCCGGTCCTCGTCGGTGATGTCCAGTTCGATGCCCCGCTCACGGAAGTAGCGCAGCATGTACCCGGGGTAGCTGCCGCGGGCGTGCACATCGCCGAAGAACAGGTTCCTGTGGTCGGTCGCCATCGCGGCCAGGACGTCGGCGGGGTCGGGCGTCAGGGGGTAGGTCGGCATCGCCAGGACCATGCAGCCGACCTGTGCGTCGGGCACCGCTTCGTGCGCGATCCTGGTCGCGAGGGCGCTGGCCACCAGCTCGTGATGGATGGCCTGATACAGGTCGGCCGGCGACAGCTCCTCTTTGGGGGAGCTGATCGCCCCGCTCATGAACGGTTCGTGCAGCACCGAGTTGATCTCGTTGAACGTCAGCCAGTACTTCACCTTCGATCCGTACCGGTCAAGCAGGACCCGCACGTAGCGCTCGTAGAAACCGATGAGATCCCGGCTGACCCAACCGTTGTACTTCTCCGCGAGGGCCAGTGGCGTCTCGTAGTGGGAGATCGTCACCAGCGGCTCGATACCGTGCCTGGCGAGCTCGTCGAACACGGCGTCGTAGAAGGCAAGGCCCTCCTCGTTGGGCACCTCGTCGTCGCCGTTGGGGAATATCCGACTCCAGGCGATCGACAGCCGGAACACCGTGAAGCCCATCTCGGCGAGAAGGGCGATGTCCTCGGCGTAGCGGTGGTAGAAATCGATCCCGACGAGCTTCAGATTCTCGGGTGTCGGCCGCGGGGTCCGGGGTCCGACGATTCCCTGTGGCATCACGTCCTGGATCGACAGGCCCTTGCCACCCTCGTCATAGGCACCCTCGAGCTGGTTCGCCGCGGTGGAGCCGCCCCACAGGAAGCCGCTCGGAAAAGGGCTTGCCACTCCGATGACCCCACCTTTCCACGCGAGCTGAAAACGATCGGCATCCCGCTGTCGGAACGGCCCTAGACGCGGGCCGGCACCGCGGCGAGCTGGCCGCGCATCTCCGCCGCATACTGGTCGGCGTTGAGGCCGGCGATCAGGTGCACGGTGCTGTCGCCGATGATCGCGAGCCCGGCGATGCCCGATGCGGTCAGCACGCTCTCGTCGATGACGCTGGTGTCCCGGACCTTGACCCGCAGCCTGGTCTCGGCGACGGCGTCGACCTTGACGATGTTGTCCGGGCCGCCGAGGCCGTCGACGATGCCGCGCGCCTTCTCGGGCGCCATCGGGTCCCGCAGCCGGACCGTGGCCCCGCCGGTGGGCTGGTAGCTGATCTCGCTGGCCGCCGCGTCCGAGAGCTCGGCCTCGTCGCCGGCGGTCTTCAGGTACTCCTCCATGTCGGTCTTGAGGTTCTCCGAGCGAGTCCCGAAGATCGCCTGCATGTTGTTGCCGACCAGCAGCACACCCGCCGCGCCAAGGGCCTTGAGCTTGTTCTGGTCCGCCTTGTTGATGTCGTGGACGCCGACGCGCAGCCGGGTGATGCAGGCGTCCAGGTCGGTGATGTTGCTCCTGCCACCGAAGGCGAGCACCAACTGCTGGGAGAACCGGTTGGCGGCGTCCTCGATCGCCTCGCCGCGGTCGACCTCCGCGTCCTCCCGCCCGGGCGTCTTGAGGTTGAACATCCTGATGAGTGTGGTGAAGATCAGGAAGTACAGCACGAAGTAGATCGGCCCGATGACCAGCACAAGCCACGGCTTGACGTCGTTCGCGTAGAAGAGGCCGTAGTCGATCGCGCCGTGGGAGAACGTGTAGCCGAGCCGGCCGCCCGCCAGATACATGATCGGAAACGCGAGCCCGGCCAGGATCGCGTGCACCACGTAGAGCAGCGGCGCGACGAAGAGGAACGAGAACTCCAGCGGCTCGGTGATCCCGGTGAGGAAGGCCGTCAGGGCGCCCGCCATCATGATCGACCCAATGCGAGCCCGGTTCTCGGGTCGCGCCGTGCGCCAGATGGCCAGCGCCGCGCCCGACAGACCGAACATCTTGAACAGGAACCCGCCGCCGAGGATGCCGGACTCGGGGTGCCCGGCGAAGAAGCAGGTCAGGATGCCGTTGCAGTCTTTCCAGCCGCCGACGTTGAGGGTGAAGAAGAACGGGGCGTTCCAGATGTGGTGCAGCCCGAACGGGATGAGCGAGCGCTCGACGACACCGTAGACGAACACCGCGAGCGGCGTGTTCGCCTTCACGATGCCGTTCGCGCCGTTCTTGATGAGGTCGCCGATGGGCGGCCAGACGTAGGCCAGCACGATGCCGAGGGCGATCGCGGCGAACGCCGTGATGATCGGGACGAACCGCTTGCCCGCGAAGAAGCCCAGGTAAGGCGGCAGCTGGATGCGGAAGTACCGGTTGAACAGATAAGCCGCGATGCCGCCGATGACGATTCCGCCGAAGACGCTGGTGTCGAGCGTGTCCTGGCCGAGGACCGTGGTCGTCTCTATCCCCCGAGCCGCAGCGACGACGCCGATGGTCCCGTTCATCACGAGGTAGCCGATCGTGGCGGCCAACGCGGCCACGCCGTCGTTCTTGGCCAGGCCCAGGGCGACGCCGATCGCGAAGATCAGTGGCAGCGCGGCGAAGATAGGCGCTCCGGAGCCCTGCAGGATCTGCAGGAAGACGTAGACCGGTTTCGCGACCACTCCCGCGGCCACCGCGTCACCGACGGCCCCTTCGACGTCACAGGCCGTCCGCGCCCCGTCAAGGACGCAGACCCCCAGGTCCTTGGCGCGCTGGCTGAACCCGTTGATGAAGGCGCCGCCGACCCCGAGCAGGATGCCCGCCACCGGCAGTACCGACACGGGAAGCATCAGCGACTTGCCGATCTTCTGCAGGAACCCGAACGCCCGGCTCAAGAGGCTGGGCCTCGCGGGCGCCGTAGCCGTCGCTGTCGTCATCACGCGTTCTCCTTCGTGAGCTTGACCGGCCCTGAACGATGACGCAGCCGCTCAGGCCTCGTCGTCGTCGTAGGCCGGCACCAGTGCACGGACCGCCGCCGCGGAGTCCTGGGTGAGGGCGCTGGCGGCCAGTTCCTGGCACCGCGCGAGAGTCAGGGACCGGACCTGGGCCTTGACGGCCGGGACCGCGGGGATGCTGGCGCTCAGCTCGTCAACGCCGAGCCCGATCAGGATCGGCACGGCCTGGGGGTCGGAGGCCATGCCGCCGCAGACCCCGATCCACCGGCCAGCCTCGTGCGCGGCCTTCGCGGCCTGCGCGATGAGCCCGAGGACGGCCGGGTTGAGCCCGTCCACCTGCGGCGCCAGCTTGGGGTGGCCGCGGTCCATGGCGAGGGTGTACTGGGTGAGGTCGTTCGTCCCCACCGAGAAGAAGGCCACCTCGCGGGCGAACTGCGGCGCCATGACGGCCACGGACGGCACCTCGACCATGATCCCCACCGGCACCGGCGCGACTCCGAGTGCCGCCCGCTCCTCCTCGAAGATTCCCTTGGCCTGCCGGAAGTCCTCGATGGTGGCGATCATCGGGAACATTACGTTGATCTTCGCGCCGGCGCCGGCGTCGGCGGCTCGGAGGATCGCGCGGACCTGGGTGCGCAGCACCTCGGGCCGGTCCAGCCCGATCCGGATTCCCCGCTCGCCGAGGAAGGGGTTCTCCTCGGGCGCGATCGGTAGGTACGGCAACGGCTTGTCGCCGCCGACGTCGAGGGTCCGGATCACCAGCGGCTGGCCAGGGTTCAGCGCCTGTGCGATCGCCGTGTAGATCTCGGCCTGCTCGTCCTCGGTCGGCGCCTTCGTGCGGTCGAGGAAGATGAACTCCGAGCGAAGCAGCCCGACGCCCTCGGCACCCTTGGTCATCGCCTGCCGAGCGTCCTCGAGGCCGCCGATGTTGGCGACCACCTCGACGCGGTGCCCGTCGCTGGTGACGGCCGGCTCGTTCGCGTGCGCAAGCTCCTCGGCCCGCCGTGCCGCGAGCCGCTCCTGGTGCCGCCGGATCAGCGCGACATCGTCCTCGGTCACGTTCATCCGCAGCGTGCCCTTGGCGCCGTCGAGGATCACCAGCGTGCCGTCCGGGATGTCCAGGACCCGCGGCTCGATGCCCGCGACCGCCGGGATGTCAAGGGACCGGGCGAGGATTGAGACGTGCGACGACGCGCCGCCGGCTACCGTGCAGAAGCCGACCACCTTCGTCCGGTCCAACGAGGCGGTGTCCGACGGCGTCAGGTCCTCGGCCACGAGGATCGTCCCCTCGGGGATCTCCGGCTTCTCCCGTCGCTGCCCGGTCACCTCTTCCAGCACGCGCTGGCCGACGTCGCGCACGTCGGCCGCGCGCTGGGCGAGCAGCTCGTTCTTCAGGCCGGCGAGCCGGTCCGCGTAGGTGGCGTAGGCCCGCCGCCAGGCGAAGGCCGCGCTCTTGCCCTTGTCGATCGCGCTCGAGGCGATGTCGAGGAGGTCGGGGTCGCGCAGGATCTCCCGGTGGGCGGCGAAGATCGCGGCCTTGTCGGCGTCGGCCTCCTGCCTCAGCCGGGTCTCCAGCGCCTCGAGCTGGACCATGGCGTGGTCGAGCGCCTCGTTGAGCAGGCGGTGCTCCTTGTGCCGGTCGGCGGCGTCCTCCCTGACCTCGATGTCCTCGTGGTGTATCTGCAGGACGTTCCCGACGCCGAGGCCGGGCGAGGCCGCCACTCCGATCAGGACGTTCGGGTCCTCGGAGCGCCGGGCCGGTTTCGCCGCTGCCGGAGCTGGGGCGGCCGGAGCGGGGGCGGCCTCGGCCTCCGCGACGGGGACCACGCCCTCCTCCCCGAGGCCTTGCCGGAGGGCATGGGCGAGCTGCTCGGCTGCCTGCGCGGCATCCGGGCCGTGTGCAACGACCTGGACCTTGTTTCCTTGGTAGACCTCCAGGCCCATGATGGCCATCACGCTCTTCGCGTTCGCCTGGTCGCCGTCCCGTTTGAGCTGGATGGCGCTCTCGTACTTCTGCGCGAGGTTGGCCAGCACGGCCGCGGGTCGCGCGTGCAGGCCCGCCGGGTTCGGGACGATGACCGCGTCGGAGGTGATGGTGCGGCCGGCCGGAGCCGGTGCACCCTCGGCCGCGGCTTCCCGCTCGCCGCCGGCGAAGGTGACCTCGGCGACGTCGTCGACCCCTGCGGTCACGAGGCCCGCGCGGGGCGTGAACGACGTCAGCAGGTCCGAATTCGCGATCACCATCTGGGTGAGCAGGCTCTTCGCGCTGGTCGCCACCTTGTCCAGGTCGAACCTGACGAGCTCGTCGCCGGTGCGGACCTGGTCGCCCACCTTGACCTTCGGCTCGAAGCCCTCGCCACGCATCTTGACCGTGTCGAGACCGATGTGCAGCAGCACCTCGAGGTCCCCGACGGTCCGGATGGTGAGCGCGTGCGCCGCGGGGTGCACATGGATGACCTCACCGGCGCACGGGGCGAGGAGATGGTCGCTCAGGGGGTCGATCGAGATACCCTCGCCGACCATCTTCTGGGCGAAGACCGGGTCGGGAACCTGCTCGATCGGCACGAGGACCCCGGTCAACGGGGCCTTCAGGTCAAGTCGCGTGACGCTCGGTGCGGGAGCTTCCGTCGTCATGGCTGTTCCCTTCGGTACACAGCCGGACCTTGCTGCGGGGGTCCGGCTCCGATGCTCGGCACAGCAACATGCCGTTGGCGTCGACACATCGCACGGCCAAACCATGTTGGCCGCAGTCGGAGCAGGCGACAAGGTCATCTCCCGCGGAATGGTGCGGCTCGATCCGCGTGCGGCACTAGGCGCCTTGGACGCTGCGTCAGATCCGTGACTTCGTCGGGATGGTTACCGCTGCGCCTCGGGAAGCGGAGTTGCGAGCCATCTCGAGAATCTCCAGCACCGTGACCGAATCGGATGGATCCACCGGCATTGCGGCGCCGTCGCGGACGGCTGCCACCAGGCCGCCATAGAACCGCTGGTAGCAACCGGGTTCGGTGCTCAGTTCCCGAAGGTCACCGTCGACGCCGACCTTGCCCCACTGATGCGGCGGGTCCGCACCCCAGGAACCCCGGTCGGGCCGCCCACCGGCACGCAAGGCCTCCTCCTGGACATCCAGTCCATATTTGGTGTAGCCGGCCCGGTCGCCGAGGACCCGCATCCGTGGTCCGAGCTGGGCTGCAACGGCGCTCATCCACAGGTGCGAGTGCGTGCCCGCCTCGTGGGTCAGTGCCACGAAGGCATCGTCGTCGACCTGGGCACCTGGTCGCCGGCGTTCCACCTCGGCATATACCGAGACGACCGGTCCGAAGAGCTGCAGGGCCTGATCGACCAGATGCGAGCCAAGGTCGAACAGCAGGCCCCCGGCCTCCTCGGGCGCCGGCAGCTCCCGCCACCTCTCGCGGACGGTCGGCCGCCAGCGTTCGAACCGGGACTCGAACCGCGACACCGTGCCCAGCACATCTTCGCGCAACAGTCGCCGCACGGTCAGGTAGTCGCCGTCCCACCGTCGGTTCTGGAACACGGTCAGCAACACACCTTGCCGCCGAGCCTCCGCGACCAGCTCGCGGCCCTCCGCAGCCGTTGCTGCCAGCGGCTTGTCGACAACGACCGGCAGCCCCGCCTGCACCGCGAGGCGTGCCAACGGGACATGGGAGCGGTTTGGCGTCGCCACCACCACCAGGTCGACGGAGTCGGAGGCAAGCAACTGCTCGGCGGAATCCATCACCCGAGCCTGCGGGTGGTCACGCAACACCTGGGCCCGGCGCTGCGGATTTGCGGTCACGACGGCGTCCAGTCGCAGTCCTTCCGTTGTCGCTATCAATGGGGCGTGAAATACGCTGCCGGCCAAGCCGTACCCCAGCAGTCCAACGCGCAGCGGCGACGGCGCCGAGACGCCCATGCGAATCTCCAAACCAATGACGTGAATCGGTGAATATCACTGCATATCTTCCGTGCCTCGCGGCCCTGACCGATACCTTCACGCACCCGAATCCTGGCGCCGGCCGAGCTCGATCCGAGCCCGCGTAGCACAACGACTCGTGGCGTTGCCCGCCGGGCCGCAGCGGGCGCCGCCCTGACCGGGTCCACCCGGCACCTTCGGCGTCCCCTGAGCGCTTGACAAATTAATGAGCGCTCATTAAGAATGTGCTCATGGCAGCGCGTAGGGGACGACCGCCCAGGAGCGAGGGGCCGGCCACCCGCGACCGGATGCTCCAGGCGGCGCTGGAGCTGTTCGCGTTGCAGGGGTTTCACGCGACGACCGTGCGCCAGATCGCGGCGGCGGTCGGGGTGCGCGACAGCGCGATCTACGCGCACTTCGCCGGCAAGCAGGCCATCTACGACGAGCTGTTCGCCGAGGCGGGGCCGCCGTCGTTCGAGGCACTGCACGTCGACGTCGAGGCGCTCGTGGCCGCCGGTCCCCGGCAAGGCCTGACGTACCTGGTCGATCGCCTGTTCGCGACCTGGTCGACTCGGCGTGCCCGGCTGTTCGCCAGCGTGGTGATCCGGGAAGGCAGCGGCGCCGGTGGGCTCGGCGGCCTCGGCCGCGCCATCGAGGCCGCGCGGGACCGCCTGGAGGAGCCGTTCCAACGCTGGCAGGAGGCTGGCCTCGTCCGGTCCGATGTGGACCCGCGGCAGCTGGTGTGGGAGTTGTTCGGACCCTTGAACGTGGCGCGGTTCGTCTACCTGCGTGCCGAGTCAGGGGAGACGGCGGAAGCCGACATCGCGCATGCGCGCCAGTGGGTCGACGACCACCTGACGTTCTTCCTGACGTGCATCACGAACGCCCATCGCGCGCCATCGCGCGGGCGAGCAAACCAGGAGCGACGGGCTCGACTAGAAGGGTAAGGCAGATGACCAAGGTACTGATCGTGGGCGCCGGCCCCACCGGCCTGATGCTCGCGGGCGACCTGGCCGCGGCAGGGGTGCACGTCAAGATCCTCGAACGGCGTGCCGACGAGTCGAACGTCACCAGGGCGTTCGCCGTGCACGCCCGCACGCTGGAACTGCTGGACATGCGCGGAATCGCGGACGAGCTGGTGTCCCAGGGCGTCAAGCTCCCCGAGGTCCGGGTGCACCTGGGCCGCCGGGAAGTCGTGTTCGACCTCCGGCACCCGGACAGCCGGTTCCCGTACACGCTGATCGTCCGACAGGCGCGCACCGAAGCGCTGCTGGAGAAGCGGGCACGGGGCCTGGGCGTCGAGATCGTCCACGGCGCCGAGGTGACCGGCCTGCGGCAGGATGCCGATGGCGTGATCGTGACCGTCGACAATGACCACACCGAGCGCGCGACGTACGTCGTGGGTTGCGACGGCGCGCACAGCACGGTACGGCGACTACTCGGCGTTCGGTTCAGCGGCCGCAGCTACGACACCCGCATCGTGCTGGCCGACTCCCGCTTCGATCGCGACCTGCCATTGGCGGTGAACCCGTTCGTCGGTCGCGACGGGGTGGTCCTGCTCCCGCCCTACGGTGACGGCTGGTACCGCGCCACCATATGGGACCGGACCAGGCAACACATACCGCTGGAGCAGCCGGTCGGCATCGAGGAGATCCGAGACTCGATCCGCCGGATCGTCGGCGACGACCTCGACCTGGCGGAGATCAGCTGGTCCACACGTTTCCTGAGCGAGCGCCGCCAGGCGCGGCGCTACCGGGTCGGGCGGATCTTCCTTGCCGGGGACGCCGCCCACGTGCACTCGCCGCTCGGCGCGATGGGCATGAGCACCGGGATCCAGGACGCCGCGAACCTGTCCTGGAAACTCACCGCCGCCGTAGCGGGCTGGGCACCGCCGTGGTTGCTCGACTCGTACCAGACCGAGCGCCACCCGGCCGGCCGCACCACCCTGCGCTTCACCGACATGATGATGCGCCTCGCGGTGGCGCCCGCGCCGGTCCGGCTGCTCAGGTCACTGCTCGCTCCTGCGATCATGAACCGGCACCGGGTATCGGAGCGCATTCGCCGCACCATCTCCGGCCTTGGCGTCGCCTATCAGGCGCCGGCGGGGACGCTCGACTCGCCCTCGGCCGGAACCCGGGTCCCCGACCTTGCGCTGACCGTCGACGGCACGAAGACCCGGCTGTACGAGCTGATGCGCGGCGGACGCTTCCTCCTCGTCGATGCTGACGGTGCCGCCCACGCGGCCGCAGCGCCCTGGCAGGACAGGATCGGCCTGGTCCGGGCGCAGAGCACGCTCGTGGGTTCGGCCACCGCGCTGCTCGTTCGGCCGGACGGCTACCTCGCCTGGAGCGGCGACCACGCCGACCCGGCACAGGTTCGGACCGCGCTGACACAATGGTGCGGAGAACCCGGTCGGTGAGGCGCACCCCCCAAGGCGACCATGCGCCGATACTCACCTTCGCACCAAGACTGAGGCGGTCGACAGGACTTTGCGCAGGCTGGCCGCCGAGCCGATGACACGTGACTGCGCTCTCACCGATGGGACGCACGTTCGCTGGGCCGGAGGTCGGCCGTCGTATCAATGACAATCTCGGAGTGCAGGGTGCGATGGACCGGGCACTTGTTGGCGATCTGGACCAGCCGCTCCCGCTGATCGTCATCGAGGTCGCCGTCGATGTGGATCGCCCGCTCGATCCGGTCCAGCATGCCGGTCGTCGCCTCGCTGTGGGCGCAGTCCTCGGCGTGGACGCGCGAATGCCGAAGGGAGACGCTCACCCTGTCCAACGGCAACTGCTTGTGCCTGGCATACATGCGTACCGTGATCGCCGTGCACGCGCCGAGGCCGGCGAGCAACAGGTCATACGGCGAGGGCCCGGTGTCCATGCCGATCGGCTCCGGCTCATCCGCGATCATCCGGTGATGGCCCACCCTGATGTCCTGTCCATACGGGCCCATGCCGTTTTCCGACACCACCACGAACCCCTCGGCCGGTGCCGCGGGCTGCTCGACAGGGCCCGCCGGCGTAGCGACGCACCGGCTGGCCCACGCCGCCACGATGGTGGCCACCCACCTGGCATCGGCTCGGTCATTGAGCAGATGCGACGCGCCGTCGATGGCGACGAAGGACTTCGGGTGGCGAGCCGTGTCGAAGATGCGCCGCGCATTGTCTATACCGACGACCTCGTCGATCGGCGAGTGCAGCACCAGCAACGCCGCACCGAGCCGGCGGATCCGGTCGGCCTGCGGTTGCTCGGCGATGTCGTCGAGGAACTCGCGGCGGATGCGGAACGTCCGGCCGGCCAGACACACCTCGGCCCGGCCCGTGCGCTCGATCTCGGCCCGGTCGTGGCCAAGCAGGTCCAGGACGTGTCCCGGGTCGGCCGGCGCACCGATCGTGACCACCGCACGCACCTCGGGCACCCGGTGGGTGGCGGCCATCACCGCCGCCCCACCCAGCGAGTGTCCGATGAGGACGGTCGGGGCAGCAAACCGGTCCCGCAGATGATCGGCCGCCCGCACCAGGTCCTCGACGTTGGAACTGAAGTCGGTGTTGCCGAAATCGCCGCCCGACTGGCCGAGGCCGGTGAAGTCGAACCTCAGCACCGCGATCCCGAACTCGGCCAGCGCCCGCGAGATCGTTGCGGCGGCGATGGCGTCCTTGCTGCAGGTGAAGCAGTGCGCGAACAGCGCGTACGCGCGGGGTTCGCCGTCCGGCAGGTCCAGGCGGGCCGACAGCGACGCACCCTGCGACCCTGGGAACTCCAGTCTCCTGCTCTTCACCACGTCCTCCGCTCTCCATCCGCAGGCGCCGGTCATGGGCCGAGCGCTCGGCATCCATTACCCCAACCTCGTCCCAGCCGGCGCAGCTGAACGTGCGGCGCCTCGTCACCTATTTTCGGTGCCCGTCATGTCGGTCAGGGTCCAGCGGCCGACCTCGCGGTAGGCCGAGTCGTACAGGACCGAGCCTTGGCCAGGCTTCAGTTCCATCTTCTGAAGCGCGCCTGCCCAGTACCGCAAGATCCGCCCGAGCTCCTTGCCCGCCTCGCCGTCGGGTGCCATACCGCTCAGGTCCATCTCGAGGACGAATTTCACTGCGGCCTCCCGTCCCACAAGTGCGGGGTACCGGCCCGGTACCGGAGGATAGCTGTCACCCGACCAGCCAAGCACTGGCCGCGCGGGATGCGATCAGCCCCGGGTCCGGTCGTCGGGCCATCGGGTGCCGGGAATCGCCAGCTTTGCGGCGTAGGCCTCGTGCAGCTCTTCCCAGCCGTAGTTGCGTGCGTCCTCGCCGCGGATCGGGTCGATGGGCCGCCCGTCGAGCAGGTGCTCGGCGACCACCAGGCACAGGTGCCAGCCAGCGGCCATCTGCGGCACCAGATCCTTGTCCGCGACCGTGTGCCGCAGGGTCAGCCGTGTCCCTGGCTCGACGCCGACCAGCTCCCAGCGCAGCAGGTCGGTGCCCCAGGCGTATTCGAGCAGCGTCGGCGGTTCGGCACGGCTAACCGACGCCGGCAGGTCGTAGGGCGTCTCGCTGTCGATCATCGACAGGGTCGCGTCACCGAGGCTGCCGAGGTTCCGGTCGGTGCTGAACGGCGCCCATTGGCGCAGCTGCGCCGGCTCGGTCAGCGCCGCCCATACCTTCTCGGGTGGATGCCGCAGGTCACGGACGAAGACCAGCGTCCAACGGTCGTCGCGGCCGTGGCAGTCGACCTCCGCGAGTGGACCTGGTGCGAAGACGGTCGGATTCATCGTGGTTCCTCCTGGTTGTCGAGATGGCGTTCGAGGGCGTCGAGGTGCCTGCTCCACAGGCGCCGGTACGGCTCGAGCCACTCGTCGAGGGTCTGGAACGGACGTGTTTCGATCCGGTAGATGCGCTGCTGCGCCGCCGTACGGCAGGAGACGAAGCCGGCTTCGCGGAGCACCTTCAGGTGCTTGGACATGGCGGGCTGGCTGACCGTGAGCAGGTCGACCAGCTCACCGACACTGCTTTCGGACCTGCGAAGCTCGTCGAGGATGCGGCGTCGGGTGGGTTCGGCGAGTACGGCGAACGCATCCACAGGCACGGCCGCAAGCATTCCTCTTCAGGCATATGCCTGTCAAGGACTATAAGGTTCCCGGCATCGGCCGACCGACCCGGCCAACACGCCGGACCCAACCGCCCAACACGGGCGACCGAACCGGCGAACACTCGCACTGGTGATGGGTAGAGACTTGCTAAGGTTTGCAATTGCTGACTTGCGTGAGTGGTGCCCGCCCAGGTCGGTGGCGAGCGCGGGAGGATCGGGCGGATGGGAACAACGGTGAACACCCGTCGGACGCTGCGTGGCGGGTTGCGGCGGTGAGCAGGCCGCTCTACCAGCTCAAGGCCGACTTCTTCAAGACGCTCGGCCATCCGGCCCGGATCCGGGTGCTGGAGCTGCTGAGTGTGCGCGAGCACGCGGTGGCCGAGCTGCTGCCCGAGGTGGGGATCGAGGCCGCGCACCTGTCTCAGCAGCTTGCGGTGCTGCGACGAGCGGGCTTGGTGCTGACCCGCAAGGAGGGTTCGACCGTCTATTACTCGTTGACCAGCCCACACATCGCGGAGCTGTTGGCGGTGGCCCGCGCGATCCTGACCGGCGTGCTGTCCGGACAGGTCGAGCTGCTGGCCGACCTCACGCGGTCGGGACCGGCCAAGGGAAGGCGGCGCTCCGGCCGGGATGCCGTGTCCGGCCGGCAATGGCCAACGTCGAGCTCGCAGTAGATCGTCTGCGAGAACCGGGAGTGCGCTGTGGTGCGACTGTGGCGGCGGATCCGCAGGATCGGGCGCATGGCTGAGCCGGCGCCCGCGCGCGGGCCGCGGGAGGCCGGCGGCGCGCCGCCGACCCAGGCCGCGACCGGGCTGGCCGGCTCGGTGCAGGTGCGGCACGTGGATGCCGGCTCGTGTAACGGGTGCGAGATCGAGATCGGCTCGGCGTTCGGGCCGGTGTACGACGTGGAGCGGTACGGGGCGCGGCTGGTGGCCTCGCCGCGGCACGCGGACGCGTTGCTGGTGACCGGCCCGGTGACGCGCAACATGGCCGAGCCGCTGCGCCGGACCTACGACGCGGTGCCGGCGCCCAAACTGGTGATCGCGGTCGGCGACTGCGCGCGCAACTGCGGCGTGTTCGCCGGGGCATACGCCGTGGTGGGCGCGGTAAGCGACGTGGTGCCGGTGACCGTCGAGGTGCCGGGCTGTCCACCCCGGCCGGAGGCGATCGTGGCCGCACTGCGGGAGCTGACCGGCCGATGAGCTTGGCCGGCACGGCGCTGGGCCTCGCCCTGGTCGCGGCCGCGGTCGCCACCCTGGCCGCCGTGGTGAGCCCGGCGCGGCTGCGGGTGGCGACCGTGGGCGCATCGACGGCCGTCGCCGGCGCGGCCGCGCTGCTGGCCGGGGTCGCGGCCATGGCCGGCAACTCCGGCGGCAGCGACCAGAGCGGCGCGGCGGCGGTGGCGCTGCCGGGTGTGCTGCCGCTGTCCGGCGTGGCGTTCACGCTCGACCCGCTCGGCGGGCTGTTCCTGGCCGTGGTGGGCGGGGTCGCCGTGGCAGCCGCGGTGTACGGCATCGGCTACGCCGGGCACGGGCTGGACGGCCGGGCCGTGCAGGCGGCGTTTCCGCTGTTCGTCGCGGCGATGCTGCTGGTGCCGGCCGCCGCGACGGTCGGCACGTTCCTGGTCTGCTGGGAGCTGATGGCGCTGACCTCGCTGCTGCTCGTGGTCGCGGAGCATCGGCGCCGCGCCGAGGTGGCGCGGGCCGGCCTCTGGTATGCGGTGATGTCGCACCTGGGGTTCGTCGCGATCCTGGTCGGGTTGATGGTGTTCGCCGCGCACGCGCCGGACGACGCCTTCGGCTCGTTGCGCGCGGTGGCCGGACAGCTGTCGCCCGCGGTGCGCGGGGTGGTGTTCGGCGCGACGCTGGTCGGGTTCGCCACGAAGGCGGGGATCGTGCCGCTGCACGCGTGGTTGCCGCGCGCGCATCCGGAGGCACCAAGCCATGTGTCGGCGGCGATGTCGGCGGCCATGGTGAGCCTCGGGGTGTACGGGACCGTCCGGGTCGGGTTCGACCTGCTCGGCGGCCTGCCCGCCGGCGAGCGCTGGTGGTGGCTGCTGGTGCTCGGCCTCGGCGCGGTGTCGGCGGTTTACGGCATCCTGCAGGCGGCGGTGCACACCGACCTCAAGCGGCTACTCGGCTACTCCACCACGGAGAACATGGGGCTGGTGCTGGTCGGGGTCGGCGCCGCCGGCACGTTCG
>DASXTS010000005.1:0-11170 GCA_036505275.1 Pseudonocardiaceae bacterium | reverse complement strand
ACCGCCTATGTCATCGGGGAAGCCGGACTCACCACGGCCTTGCACGACATCGGATACGTGCTCACCGATGTGAATCCGGATTACGTGGTGCTCGGCGAGACCACCGAGTTCAGTTTCCGCGCGATCACCACCGCCATCCGGCTGGTTTCTGCCGGCGCCAGGTTCATCGCCACCAACCCGGACCCGACCGGACCGTCCACCGAGGGGCTCCTGCCGGCCTGTGGCTCGGTGGCCGCCCTCATCAGCAGAGCCACCGGCGTGCAGCCGTACTTCATCGGCAAGCCCAACCCGCTGATGATGCGGGAGGCCCTCAACACTATGGGGGCGCACTCGGAGACCGCCGTCATGATTGGCGACCGGATGGACACCGACGTCATCTCCGGGCTGGAGGCGGGCATGCGCACCATCCTCGTGCTGACCGGCATCACCGGTCCCGACGAGATCGACCGCTACCCGTACCGGCCGAGCCGGGTGGTTGCGTCAGTCGCGGACCTGCTCGATGACCTGTGACGAGGGCGCCTGGAGTTGACGCCACCGACGTGCGGGCCGTCCGTGGTGGACCCACCGCCCGTGGTTGACCTGGCCGAGTGGCTGGCCGGCTTCACCTCGACCATGTCGAAGGCCCAGCCGTATCGGGAGCCGACAGCTTCGGAGGCCGGCGACGGCGTCGCCGGGCTGCACCGGCTGCTCGGCGGGGGCGACGCCGGTGTGCTGCTCCGGCCGCTCGGGTTCATCGTCACGTCCGGCATCGACTCCGCGAGCGGGCGCCCGTTCAGTCTGGCGTTCTCCGAGCCGGCGCCGGGGAAGCGGGCCTGGGCGGCGGTGCTGGTGGATCTCTGCGCTCCGGCCCGGTTGGTCATCGGCAGCCCGCACCCGGTGGCCGACCAGGACAGCGAGCAGGTGGGGTTGGCCGTGTGGCGGCGCAGCCCCGGATCGTTGCTGCTGGTCGCCGGCGCGCATCGGAGGGCAGCGGGTGGCCTGGCCGACCCGCGTAACCACACCGCGTCGCTGTTCCACCGGCTGGCCGCCACGCTGCTCGCCGCCGGGCTGCCGCACCTGCAGGTACACGGGTTCGCCGACGAGTCCGCACCCGACGTCGACCTCGTCCTCTCGCCGGGGGCCACCACGGCCGGCGTGCCGATCACGCGGGTGGCGGACAGCCTGGCAGCGAACGACCTGGCCGTGGTGCGGACCTGGCAGACGCCGATGCCCCAGTTGGACGGCACGACCAACGTCCAGGGCAGGGCCGCGGCCTGGACCGGCGCGGTCTTCGTGCACGCCGAGATCTCGGCCAGCGCCCGCGCGTCACGGCGTGCTGCCGTGATCGACGGGTTGACCGGCGCCGATCTGGCCGGCACCGGTTGGCCGGGGCCGGTCCCCGCCCAGCCCGTCGCCGGGCAGTTCCCGGTCGCTGTCGACACCGTGAACACCACCGGCACCAGCCCCTACGCGGCGCGGGCGGATCACGGGCACGCCGAACGGCAGGCCACCCTGGACCGCATCGCCGCGCTGGAGGTCGACCGACCCGTCGTCCTGCGCTACGCGGCACGCCTGACCATCGACCACGCCGGCGCGCGGACCTTTGCCGTCACCGCGACCGGTCCGCTCACCGTCCGGCTGCGCAACGTCGCGCCGGCCGATGGCGCGACCGTCCTGCTGGAGGTCGTGGCGGACGGCGTCGCCGTCCCGGTCAGCTTCGCTGCCGGGACCGGAATGCTCACCGGGCTGATCCCGCCGTTCGTCATCCCGGCCGGCAGGCTGGGCCTGTTCGGGTTGCGCCATTCCGCCCGCACCGGCCGCTGGACCCTGCTCACCGCCGGCCTCGAGCAGTAACCCGCGGTTCGGCTACTCCAGGTGGTCGGCCAGCTCCACCACGGCGTCGACCAGCTGTTCGCCGTCGAGCAGGGCCGGCGAGTTGTGGTCGGCGCCAATGACCTCGACGACGTGCCGCAGCCGGGGTGCCGCCTCGGCGACGGCACGGCTGTGGGCGGGCGGCACGATCGAGTCCTCGCTGCCGTACACCACGGTGACGGGGACCCGCACCTTGGCGAGATGCGAGGTGAGCCGGTAGCGATCCCGCAGCATCGTGCCCACCGGCAGGAACGGGTAGTGCAGCCGGCCAACCGAGGCGAGGTCGACAAACGGTGAGCGCAGCACCAGCCCGGCCGGTGGCTGCTCGGCCGCCAACTCGGTGACCACGGCGGCGCCGAGGCTCTCGCCGAAGTACAGCAACCGGTCGGGCGCAAGGCCCAGGTCGCCGGTCAGAAACCGGTAGGCAGCCCTGGCGTCCCGGGCCAGTCCGGCCTCGCTGGGGCGGCCGGGGTTGGCGGCGTAGCCGCGGTAGTCGAACAGCAGCACGGTCATCCCCCTGGCGGCGAGCGCCCTGGCCAGTGGGGCACGCAGGGACCGGTCACCCGCGTTGCCGTTGGCCACCAGCACGGCGATGCCCCGGTCGGGTCGGGTGGCCGGCACCAGCCAGGCGCCAAGGTCCAGGCCGTCGCTGGTGCGCAGGGACACATCGCGCGCGCCCGGGATCACCGTGCCGGCCGGTGGCACGGGCGCGGTGGCCGGCAGGTAGATCAGGCGCCGCTGGAACGCCCACACGATGGCCAGCAGCAGCACGACCGCTGCGAGGGCGACGACGGCGGCCCGCATCACCCGCCCAGTCTCCGTGCTCGTCGCGGCCTCCAGCCACGGCACGACGCACCAGCAAACGGCCGTTCTCAGCCAACCTCGATGGCGATCTTGCCGATCACCCCGCCGGCCTCCTTGACGGCGAAGGCGCCGGAGATGCCGTCGAGATCGAAGGACTGGGCGACGTGCGGAGTCACCACGCCCCGCTCGACGAGCTCACCCAGGCGGTTCAGCCGCTCGGTGGTGATCTGCGTGCCCTGCAGCTCCGCCTTGACGCCCTTGGCCTCGGCGGCCTGCTGGTCGGGCATCGTGCGCAGGCCCACGACACGGCCGCCCGGCCTGGTGATCTGCACAGGCAGCCTCGGGTCGGCGCCGACCAGGTCGAGGGTCAGGTCGAAGGGCTGCAGCGAGGTGAGGTCGGTGACGTCGGTGTCGACCACGTCGTCGACCCCGAACTCCTTCATGGCGGCGACGCCGTTGCGGTGCGCGGTGGCCACCACGTGCGCGCCCAGGTGGATGGCCAGCGCCACCGCCACCAGGCCGACGCCACCAGGGGCGCCGTGCACGAGCACCCGGGACCCGGGCTGGACGTTGAGCCGCTCCGTGATGGCCTCGAGGGCACTGACACCGGCCAGCGGCAGGGTGCCGGCGGTCATCAGGTCGAGGTTGGCCGGCGCGGTGGCCAGCAGGGCGGGAAACGTCACCGCCTGCTCGGCGAAGCCGCCGGATCCACCCATGAGCGCGGCAGCGATGCCGTAGACCCGATCGCCGGCCGCCAGGTCGGTGACCCCGTCGCCCACCTCGGACACGATGCCAGCGACGTCGGTGCCCATAGTCAGCGGCGGCGTCATGGGTACGAACTCGTTCATCCAACCGCTGCGGACAGCGATGTCGACGGGGTTGATGCTGGACCCGACCACATCGATCCGGACCTGGCCCGGTCCGACGGCCGGCGCCGGAGTTTCGACGACCCGGAGCACCTCCAGCCCCCCGAAACTGTCGATCCGAGCTGCGCGCATGGTCCCTCCCGCAAGTACCCCGTCGGACAGTGCAGGTCGGCGATCACGCTAGAGCAGCGCGCCAGGACCAGCATTGACCTGTTCGGGTGAAGCCACCCGTCCAGACGGGCCAGAACAGTTGCGAGCGCCGGTTACCGGGAGCGGTGACCTCCGGCTGCCGCCCCACGGCGCGGAGGCGTGAACGCGACGCCAGTCAGGTCCTCGAGCTGGCCCACCTGACTCACGTCGCGTTCACGCGCCCTCGGCACGGGCTCGGTCGCGGAGGCTAGCGCAGCTCCCGCTTGAGGATCTTGCCGGTGGCGGTCATCGGCAGGGTGTCGCGGAACTCCACCAGGCGCGGGTACTTGTAGCCGGCCATGTTCTGCTTGCACCAGGCGATCAGTTCGTCCTCGGTGAGCTCGGCGCCGGGCTGGCGGATGACGTAGGCCTTGACCTCTTCGCCGTGGCTGTCGTGCGGCACGCCGACGACCGCGACCAGGCTCACCGCGGGGTGGGTGGTGATCACCTCTTCGAGCTCGCGCGGGTACACGTTGAAGCCGCCGCGGACGATCATGTCCTTGGCCCGGTCGACGATGAAGTAGTAGCCGTCGGCGTCGCGGCGGCCGATGTCGCCGGTGCGGAACCAGCCGTCCTTGATCGCCTCGGCGGTGGCGTCGGGCCGGCCGAGGTACCCGCTCATAATGTTGTGGCCGCGAATGGCGATCTCGCCGATCGCGCCGTCGGGCACCTCGCGCCAGTGGTTGTCGATCAGCTTGACCTCGATGCCCCAGACCGGTTGGCCGATCGAGCCGGGCTTGGCCGGCGTGCCGGGGTGGTTGAAGGTGGCCACCGGGCTGGTCTCGGACAGGCCGTAGCCCTCGCGGATCTTCACGCCGAACACCGTGCCGACCTGCTCCAGGGTGTCCACGGGCAGCGCGGCGCCCCCGGAGACGGCCATCCGGAGGTTGGCGGCGATGGCGTCCAGGTCGAACCGGCCGGCGTCGGCGGAAAGCAGGCCCCAGTACATGGTGGGCACCCCGGCGAAGAAGGTGATCTTCTCGTGTTGCATCAATCCCAGCGCGGCGGCCGGGTCGAAGCGGGGCAGCAGCACCAGGGTGGCGCCGGCGCCGAAGCCGGCGTTCATCTGCACCGTCTGGCCGAAGGAGTGGAACAGCGGGAGGGTCACCAGGTGCACGTCGTGCTCGGCGGTGCCGAACAGCCGATGGCAGGTCAGCGCGTTGAGCACCATGTTGGCGTGGGAGAGCTGCGCGCCCTTGGGCTGGCCGGTGGTGCCGCTGGTGTACAGGATCACGGCGGTGTCGGTCGCTTCCGTGGCCACGGTCTCGAACGTCGATGACCGACCGGCCAGCGCGGCGCCCAGCGTGGTCGCACCGTCCACAGTGGACGGCGTGGCCGGGTTGGCGGTGATCAGGAAGAAGTGCTCGCAACTCGTGGTCTGGGTGAACCCGGCCCAGCCCTCGGCGCCGAGTGGGAGCTCTGCGGTGCCCTCGAAGCAGAAGTACGCCCTGGCGCCGGAGTCGGCCAGGTGGTAGCCGATCTCCCGGCCCTTGAGCAGAACGTTCAGCGGAACCACGACGGCGCCGGCCTTGAGGATGCCGTAGTAGACGATCGGGAAGTACGGCACGTTGACGCAGGACAGCGCGACCCGGTCGCCGGGCCGGATGCCGCTCTCGACCAGCAGGTTCGCCACCTGGCTGGCCGCGGCGTTCACCGCGGCGTAGGACAGCCGGATATCGCCGAGCACCACGGCGTCGCGGTCGGGCAGGCGTTGGGCGCTGTCGTCCAGCATGACAGCCAGGTTCAGCATGGTGGATCTCCTTCGGTATCAGTTGCGGTGTCGGCTTCGGTGTCGGTTTGCTTGGGTCGGCAGGGCGAGGTGGCCGCCGCCACAGCACAGCTGACGATCAGACGAAGGCGGACAGGCCGGTGATCGCGCGGCCGACGATGAGGGTGTTCATCTCGCGGGTGCCCTCGTACGAGTGGATGGCCTCCGCGTCGGCGACGAACCGGCCGACCTCGAAGTCGAGCAGGATGCCGTTGCCGCCCATCAGCTCGCGGGCAAGGCCGACGGTTTCGCGCATTTTCGTGGTGCAGAAGGCTTTGGCCAGCGAGGCCTGCTCCTCGCTCATCCGGCCGAGGTCCTGCAGCCGGGAGAGCTGAGCCACCATGCACAGCGAGGCGGTGATGTTGCCGAGCATCCGCACCAGCAGGTCCTGCACGAGCTGGAAGCCGCCGATCGGCCGGCCGAACTGCTCGCGCTGCCTCGCGTAGGACAGCGCCCGCTCGTAGGCGCCGATCGAGCAGCCGACCGCCTGCCAGGCCACCGACGTGCGGGTCATCCGCAGCACCGCGGCGGTGTCCACAAAGGACTGCGCGTTCGCCAGCCGGTCGGCGTCCGGCACCCGGCACTCGCGCAGCTCGATGTGCGCGTTCTGCACGGTGCGCAGCGCGATCTTGTTCTCGATCTTGGTGGCGGTGTAGCCCGGCGCGCCCTGCCGCACCAGGAACCCCTTGACGTTGTTGTCCTCGGAGTCCTTGGCCCAGATCACTACGACGTCGGCGAAGGTGGCGTTGCCGATCCACTTCTTCTCCCCGTCGAGCACCCACTCGTCGCCGTCGCGGCGGGCGGTGGTGGTCAGCCCGCGGGAGACGCCGGAGCCGACCTCCGGCTCGGTGAGCCCGAACGCGCCGATCTTCTCCAGCCGGGCCATCGGCGGCAGCCAGGCGCGCTTCTGCTCCTCCGAGCCGCATAGGTAGATCGACCCCATGGCCAGGCCGGCGTGCACGCCGAGGAAGGTGGCCATCGACGGGTCGACCCTGGCGAACTCGAGCGCGACGAAGCCGTCGAGCAGGCTGCTGCGGCCGGGGCACCCGTAGCCGTCGTAGGAGAGTCCGGCGACGCCCAGCTCGCCGAGCCTGCCGACCAGGTGGTGCGGGAACTTCTCCCGGCTCCAGTGCCAGTTGGCGATCGGGGCCACCTCGGCCTCGAGGAAGGTCCGCAGCCGGGCAAGCAGCCGGCGGTCGTTGTCGGGCAACGCGTCGGCCAGGGCGTAGAAGTCGCCAACCTGTTCCAGCTTGTTCGTCATGCTGACGACGTTAGGTATCGGCCCTGGTCAGCACCCCTGTCGAAAGTTAGGTTCTGCGGTTAGGTGTCGTTGGCGGCCGCTGGCGGCTGCTGGCGGCCTGTGGCGGGACGGGGACGGGCATGCAGCTGGTCGCGACCAAACTTCTGGTCCCTCCGGCGCGCCCCGGCCGCGTGCCGAGGCCCCGGCTGTCCCGGCTGCTCGACCAGGCGCTCGGCCGGCCGCTCACCCTGGTCACGGCGCCGGCCGGGTTCGGCAAGACCACAGTGGTCGCCGAGTGGCTGGCCGGGCTCCGGGCGTCGAGCAGGGCCCGCACCGGATGGCTGAGTCTGGACGAGGACGACGACGTGCCCCGGCGGTTTCTCGGCTACCTGCTCGCCGCCGTCCGTGGGCTCGGCGACGGGCTGGCCGAGCCGGCGCAGGCCCTGCTCGACTCCGGAAACCCGGCCACACTGGCGGTGACCACCGAGCTGATCAACGGCCTGACCGCGGCCGAGTCGGACATCGTGCTGGTGTTCGACGACGTCCACACCCTCCGCGAGCCGGAGATCCTCGACGCGATCGGGTTCCTCGTCGAGAACTGCCCGCCCCGACTGCACCTGGTCCTGCTCGGCCGGCAGGAGCCCGACCTGCCGCTGGCCCGCTGGCGCGGCCGGGGCCAGCTCGGCGAGATCGGCATTGCGCAGCTGCGGTTCTCCGCCGACGAGGCGGCCGAGCTGCTCCACTCGGTCATCGGGGTGGCCGTCGATGCGGACACCGCGGCGGCGCTGCACCGGCGGGCTGAGGGCTGGGCAGCGGGGCTCCAGTTGCTCGGTATCGGCCTGCGCGTGGCTGGCGGACCCGCCGGCCTGGCCGGCGACGCGCCGCTCATGTCGATGCGGCACCGCACCGGCGACCGGTACGTGCTGGACTACCTTGCCGAGGAGGTGCTGCGCGGCCAGCCAGCCGAGCTGCGCGACTTCCTGTTGCGCACATCGGTGCTGGACGCGCTCACCCCGGCGCTCTGCGACGCCGTCACGGCACGCGAGGACAGCAACCGGGTGATCGACCGGCTGGAGCGGGACAACCTGTTCCTCACCCCGTTGGACGCCGCCGGCCGGTGGCACCGCTACCACGGCCTGTTCGCCGACTTCCTGCGCGCCGAGGTCGACCCCGCCGTCGCCGCCGAGAGCCACGCGCGGGCCGCGCGCTGGTTCGCCAGGTACGGCTCACCGGACGAGACGATCAAGCATGCGGTGGCCGCCGGGGACATCGCGCTGGCCGTCGCGACGGTGCGGTCGGTGGCCGAGCGCGAGGTCCGTCGCGGCGAGCTGCCCGCGGTGCTGGGCTGGCTCAACCGGCTGCCGGCGGACACCGTCCGCTCGCACGCGGATCTCGCCGGCTTCAAGGGCTGGCTGCTCTACCTCGCCGGTCGCGTGGACGAGGCCGAGTCCTACGCCGTGATCGCGGAGGACACCATGGCGGCCGACGCTCCGGCCGAGGACCGGGCCATGCTGCGCACCTTCCAGGCTTACCTCGCGCTCACCCGCGGCCGCCCGGCGCAGGCCGCCGAGCTGGCCGGCGCCGCCCTTGACCTGCTCGGTGACAGCGTCTCGTTCTTCCGCGCCGCCGCCATGGGCGCGCTGGGCCAGGCGCGGCGGCTCACCGGCGACCGGCGCGGCGCGATCGACGTGCTGCGCGCCGCGGTGCGGCTCGGCGAGCGCAGCGGCAACCCGCTGTCTGCTCTGGAGGCCACCGGCTACCTCGCCCCGCTGCTCTACGTGCAGGGCCGGCTGCGCGAGGCGGTGCTGCTCTGCGAGGACGCGCTGCGCGGACACACCGATGTTGGCGCCAACCTCGGCGCGGGCGCCGAGCCGGTTGCGCGGCCGCCGATGACGGGGCTGATCGAGGTCCCGCTGGGCACCCTGTACTACGAACGCGACGAGCTGGACGCCGCGCGCCGGCACCTGCTCGACGGCATTGCCCGCTGCGAGCGTCTCGGCACCACCTCCTATACCCTGCTCGGGCTGCGCACCCTGGCCAGGCTGCACGTCGCGCAGGGCGCCGCGGACGACGGGTTGCGCGCCTTGCTGGCCGCCCGCCGGCAGGCCGACGCCGCCGAGGACCACCGCCGGGCCCGGCTGGTCGTCGCCACCGTCGCCGAGTTGCACCTGCGCACCGGCAACCCGCTCGCCGCCGAGCGGGCCCTCCAGGAGATCAGCGGCGACGGTGCCGACCGGCCGTCCACCTCGGACTACGAGCAGCTCACGAGGGCCCGCCTGCTGATCGCCACCGGCCGGCCGGCCGGCGCCCTTGACGCGCTCGCCGGCATCGAGGCGCGGGCGGTCTCGGAGGGACGCGACGGCAGCCTGATCGCCATCCTGACGGTTGGCGCGCTGGCTCGGGCCGCGCTCGGCGACGTCACCGCGGCCCGCGACGCGCTCGCCCGCGCCGCCCAGATCGCCGCATCCGACGGCTACCGCCGCACCTTCCTCGACCAGGGTCCATCGCTCGTCCCGCTGCTGCGCGACGTCCTCGGCGCCGCCCCGGACTTCGTCAGTGACCTGCTCGCCCGCTCGGCGGGCGCCACCGGCAGCTCCCCGGAGCGGGGAACAGTGCAACTGGACACCGCCGAGGGCACCGCCGTCGTGCAGACCCTCACCGACACCCAGCAGCGGATCCTCGGCCTGATCGCCACCGGCATGTCGAACCAGCAGGTGGCCGACAAGCTGTTCATCACGATCGGCACCACCAAGTGGCACCTGAACCAGATCTTCGGCCGGCTGCAGGCCCGCAACCGCACCGAGGCCGTTGCCAGGGCCCGCCAGCTCAACCTGCTCTGACCTGCTCTGACCCGCTCCGACCTGCTCTGACCCGCTTTGAAGGGACGCCGATGGCCAAGGCCGGCTACCAGCTCGAGTTCGAGGACACCTTCGACGGCGACCAGCTGGACGAGGCTCGCTGGCTGCCGTACTACCTGCCACAGTGGAGCTCCCGAGAGGCATCAGCCGCCCGTTACCAGGTCGGTGGCGGCGCCTTGCGGCTACTCATCGAGGCCGACCAGCGGCCGTGGTGCCCCGAGTTCGACGGCGACATCCGGGTCTCCTCCCTGCAGACCGGCGTGTTCGCCGGCCCGGTCGGCAGCCCGATCGGCCAGCAACGCTTCAAACCCGACCTGGTCGTGCGGCAGGCCCAACCCGACCGCCGGCTCTACACCCCGCAGTACGGATTGTTCGAACTGCGCGCCAAGGCCGTCGACGATCCCAGCTGCATGGTCGCGTTGTGGATGATCGGTTACGAGGACGAGCCGCACCGATCGGCCGAAATATGCATCTGCGAGATCTTCGGACGCACCGTGACGCCGACGAGCGCCGCCATCGGAATGGGCCTGCACCCGTTCGGCGACCCGACCATTCGTGACGAGTTCGCCGCCGAGATCCTGCCCATCGACGCCCGCGAGTTCCACGTCTATGCCGCCGAATGGACACCGCGCCGCGTAGCATTCTTCGTCGACGATCGGCTGATCAAGACCGTCGAGCAGTCGCCACGCTATCCCATGCAGTTCATGCTCGGCATCTATGCGTTCCCCGATGCCGCGCCCGCCACGCCGTACCCGAAGCAGTTCGTCATCGACTATTTCCGCGGTTACCGACCGCTGGACGCGTATGAACCGTCCCACGCCGTCCCATCGGCGGGAACCGTCTCGGCCGACATCCCAACGGCTGGGCACATCGGAGCGTTCGAGTGGCGGTCTAAAGATTTGGCTTGGGACGAGAGCGGGGTTCCGGTCCCGCTGTATGGCCGGCGGTTTCCGGGGTTGGTCGGGGACGTGAGCCGGGGACGCGCCCTACTGGCCGGACTTCCGCAGATGTTGGGCACACGATCATGCTGGAAGTGGGGGTTGAGCTGGGTAGACACCAGTAGACACCGGTTTTGGCCGGTGGGGGTCGTGTTACTACGGTGCGCCGCGGCGGCGCTGGTGCTGGTCAGTCGCTGGTGGCGGTGAAGTCGAAGTAGCGGGGTGGTTCGGGCAGCGCGAGTGCGGTGAGGATGGTCTTGTGGCCGGCGGTGAGCGCGGAGCGCTGGGCGACCCGGCCGTGGTTGGTGGCCAGGGTGACCAGGTGCATCCGGTCGAGTTCGTGACGGACGTTGCGCCAGGTGTCGCCGGTGGCGTTTTCGACCACCCGGATCAGCAGCAACGCGAGCCAGCAGAGCTGGATGTGGGCGCGGATGCGGTCCTCGCGGTAGTGGAACACCGGGCGCAACCCCAGTGCGCCCTTGAAATCACGCCAGCCGCGTTCGACCGCGATCAGCTGCTTGTAGGCCGCGGCGAGATCATCCGGGGTGAGCGTGAGGTCGGAGGTGCGCAGCAGCCACTTGCCATCCAGGTGCTCCTCCCGCGTGACGGCGGCGTGGTCGATCCGCAGCAGGCCGGCCTTGGTGCGGCGCAGGTAG
>DASXTS010000004.1:0-1880 GCA_036505275.1 Pseudonocardiaceae bacterium | reverse complement strand
GGTGTATGGCGCCGTGCTTTCCCGTGCGCGGCTTGCGGGATCAGGCCGCGCACGGGTGCACCGTGTTTCGTCTGGGTTTTCGTAAGGGGTCAAGATATGGTGGTGGGTAGAATTCGGGGTGCCCGTTGACAATGGCGCAGTCCCAGTCGGAATGGTGAATCAACCGATGATGCGTCCCACACAACAGAACCAAGTTGCGCAACTCGGTCGGCCCACCGTCGGCCCAATGCTGCACATGATGCCCGTGGCACCAGCGGTGCGGCCGATCGCACCCGGGAAACGCGCACCCACCATCGCGCAGGATCAGCGCCCGGCGGATCGTCACCGGCACGGTGTAGCTGCTGCGACCAATGTCCAACGGTTCGGACGCCGAGCCCAGCACCGCCGGAATGAGCTTGCAATCGCAGGCGATCCGCCGCGCCGAGCCGGCGTCCAACAACCCGGCGCCCTCCAACAGTGCGGTGCCCAGGCCGTCGCGCAGAGTCTGCAGGGGCACGGTGACCAGCACGTGCGGCCGCTCGCCGGCCTCGGAGGGCAGCTCGGCGTGGCCGGCGGCCAGCTGCAGGATCTCCACCAAGGCGTCGCCGTGCCGCTCGGCCGGGGTGCGCGGATCCGGACCCGCCTCCGAGCTGGGTCGGGGCTTGGCCAATGGGCTGAGCACCGTCTGGAACAGGGCGGAGGCCTCGGGGTCCAACTCGCCGCGGAAGGCCAGCCGGCCGTTGGTTTTGGTGGCGAACCGCAGCTCGTTGACCGGATGCGCCAGCTCCACCTCGGAGGGTGGCGTGCCGTCCTGGTCCAGCCGGGCCCGCACCTGAGCACCCAGCTTGCTCAGGGTGCCGGCGTCCATGCTCGCAGCGGCCTGCACCAAGACCTGCTCGGCCCGGCGGCGTTCCTCGACGGTGACGGTGGTGGGTAGGCCGCTGAGGGTCTTGGCGATGGTATCCACGTGCTCGGGACCCAGTTCGCCGGCGCCCAGCGCCTGCGCGGTTGCGGGCAGCGGCGCATCCACGCTGCCACCGGAGACCAGCTGCACCTGGGTGACGGCGTGCGCGTGACCGATCCGCTGGGTGGCCTCGCCGCGGCTGATGCGCAGCACGTCCCGCAGGAACTCCGGCAAGCTCGGATATCCGCGTTCGGTGGCGACATTGCGGGTGTCCAGTTCGGCGATCAGCTCCAGTTGCGTGGCGTAATCGCGGCGCATGCGGGTCTCGATATCTTGGAGGGCGCGCACCAGTTCGGCGCTGTCGTGTTGCCACATTGCCCTCCCCACGCCACCGATTCTACCGACCCGCACCGCCAATTTCAATAGCCGGCATATCCCCAACGAGAAAGAACGCAAGAGGGTCATTTGCTCCCGATGACGGTGAGGTCGTCCCAGAGCCCGATAACTGTCCGTCGGGCACTGTGCAGGAGGTTGTCGAGCAGCATCAGGCTGTGCGAGTCGCGGTTCGGTCGCCCATCCCAGGTCGCGGCGCGGGCCCGATCATGCACCGCCTGCGACAGGTGCTGCTGCACGATGATCACGCTGGTCCGGTCCGCTGCCCCGCGCGCACCCAGCATCAGGATGAACTCGGTGCGGTCCCTGACGCGCTGGCCGTCACGCCAGCAGGCCGGTCGGCTGATCCGCGGCCTGCTCAGGCGGTGCGCTAGATGGTCGGAGTTCAGCAACCGGACGTTCTTCAACGCTTGGCTGACGACCTGCTCGAACGCAGTCACGGCGATCTGGCGGTCCGCCGAGCGGCTATGCGCGGCCTTGACGTGGATTGCCGATAGCATTCCTGCGTTCGACAGGTGCAGAAAGTCCGCGATCTCTCCGGCTCCGTCGTCACAGATCAGCCAGACGGAGCCGCTCTCGAATGAAAGTGCTCGCGCGTCGCCCT
>DASXTS010000003.1:0-10005 GCA_036505275.1 Pseudonocardiaceae bacterium | reverse complement strand
GGTTCATCCGGCTGCTGCGCCGATGCGGCGTGCGCATATCGGTCTCCGAGGCGATCGACGCGATGCGCTGCGCCGGCCAGCCCGGCGTGCTGACCGACAAGGAGATCTTCCGCGCCGCGCTGCGCGTCGCACTGGTCAAGGACCGCCGGGACGATCCCGCCTTCAACGAGGTATTCGACGCCTTCTTCTCGCTGGTCAAGGTCGGTCCGGCCGATCGGGGCCACGGCCATGACCACGCCCACGACGACCTCTCCGACACCGGCGAGCTGGAGTCGTTCACGCTGTCCGATGAGCCGAGCGCGACGCCGCAGCAGGGGCACGAGCACGGCAAGCCCTCGGACATCCGGGACTACTTCGACGCCAAGGACCTCGCAGCTAGGTACAACCTGCACCAGGAGGCGAACAAGATCGACCTGGCATCGTTGACCGACGAGATCGTGTTCTCCAAGGACAACGTGGCCACCGGCGGCGAGGGCCACCGGGTGCAGCTGGACACCGACCGGCTCAGCGGCGCCGGTGTACCCGGCCAGCTCTCCCGTGCCACCGGCACCAAGGTGGACGCCGAGCTGACGATCGCCGAGCAGGAGGCGCTGCTCGGCTGGCTCAACGAGGCGATCGACGACGGCGACGAGTCGGACACCGAATCGGACACCGAATCGGACATGGTCGCGCTGCGCAGCAAGCTGTCCGGCCTGCTGGCCAACCTGCCGGCCGCGCTGAAGCGGCACCTCGAGGCGCTGCTGGCGCTGGAGCAACGGATCGTGGAGTCCCGCGAGCGGCGGGTGGCCGCGGTGGCCAGCGTGGCCGAGTCGGAGCGCGCCGACCTGGCCGAGTCGCTGCGCCGGCTGGCCAGGACGCTGCACGGCGGGATGACCCACCGCCGGCGGGTGGCCCAGGCCGGCCGGGTGGACTCCAGCCGCACCATGCGACAGAGCATGCGTTTCGACGGCGTCCCGTTCACGCCGGTGACGGTGCGCCGGGCCGAGGACCGACCGCGGCTGGTGGTGCTCGCCGACGTCAGCCTGTCGGTGCGGGCCACCTCCCGGTTCACCCTGAGCCTGGTGCACGGCCTGCAGGACATGTTCGCGCAGGTGCGCTCGTTCGCGTTCGTCGCCGGCATCGCCGAGACCACCGAGCTGTTCGCGGACCACCCGGCCGAGCGGGCCCTCGGGCTGATCTTCGGCGGGGACGTGCTCGACATCGACGCCAACTCCGACTACGGCAGCGTGTTCGGCGTGTTCGTCGCCGAGCACGCGTCCGCGGTGACCCGCCGCACCACGGTGCTGGTGCTCGGCGACGGGCGCGGCAACGGCAACGACCCGAACCTGCGCGCCTTCGAGGAGATCACCCGGCGGGCCAGGGAGACCATCTGGCTTACCCCGGAGCCGCGCTACTCCTGGGCGCTTGGGCGCTGCGACCTCCCCGCCTACGCCGAGTACTGCAACCGGGTGCGGGTGGTGCGGGACCTGACCGGTCTGGAGCGGGCGGCCGAGGAGATGGCCGTGGAGGTGGTGGGCAGATGACCGGTACGCCGACTGACTTGTCATCGGCCGCGCTCCTCGATCCGTTCGCGTCGCGCCCGGATGATCTGGTGCGGGTCCGCCTTCGCCGGCCGGACGCGCTCGACGACCTCGACCAACCGGACGTGCCGGCCGGGGGCGGCGAGGTGATCACCCGGACCGAGCACTTCCGGCTGCGCCGCAACGGCCGGCGGCTGGAAGTGGACCATTGGCTGCCCGGCGATCAGCTCGACAACGACCTCGCCGGGCTCATCGCCGAGGAGCTCTTCGGCCCAGGCTGGCTCTCCGGCAATGACCTCTTCGAGCGGGTGTTCACCGGCGTGGTCCGCTCCACCGCGGCCGACCCGATGCAGGCCTGGAACGCCTTCTACGACAACACCATGGCAGCCATCCGCCGCCACCTCGCCCGGCCGTCGCCGGTGCCGGGGGCGGCCTGCTCGGAGATCGCCAACATGGCGCCGGTGTACGGCCGGGCGCTGCGCCTGGTGCCGCCGGGCCGGGTGCTGGACCTCGGCTCGTGCTTCGGGTTCTTCCCGCTGCTGCTCGCCGAGGCCGGCCGGCACAGCGTGCTCGCCTCCGATCTCGTCGCCGGCACCATGCGCCTGCTGTCCGCCGTCGCCCGCAACCGCAAGGTGCCGCTGCGCACCCTGACCTGCGATGCGACCTCGGTCCCGCTGCCGGACGCCGCATTCGACACGGTCACCGTGCTGCACCTGCTGGAGCACCTTGACCCCGAGCAGGGCAGCGCCGTGCTCGCCGAAGCCATGCGGCTGGCCACCCGTTCTGTGGTCATCGCGGTGCCGTTCGAGGACGAGCCGGCCGCCGTCTACGGCCACGTGCGCCGCTTCGACATCGAGACTCTGACCGCCCTCGGCAAGCTGTTCGGCCGGCGGTTCACCGTCGCCGAGCACCACGGCGGCTGGCTGGTCATCCGGCCGGGGGCCCGCTAGATCAGGCCCATCTTGGTGGCCTCATACACAGCCTCGGCCCGGCTCACCGCGCCCAGCTTGCGCATGATGTTGCGGACGTGGAACTTCGCCGTGGTCTCCGAGATGTAGAGCCGCTTGCCGATGTCCCTGTTGCTCAGGCCGCGGGCCAGCAGTTCGAGAACCTTCTGCTCACGCTCGGTGAGGGTCGGCTCCTCGGGGGTGGTGCGGATGGAGCGGACCATGATGGAGGCGGACCGGGAGTCGAAGGCGCCCTCGTTGCGGGCCACGGTGCGGATCGAGGCGACCAGGCCGGTGGTGTCGACATCCTTGATCACGTATCCCTTGGCGCCGCGGTGGATGGCCTCGATGACGAGGGCGTCGTCGAGAAAGGTGGTCAGCACCAGCACGCCGATCTGCGGGTAGCGCTCGGTCAGCTCGGCGCACACGTCGAGGCCCTCGGTGTTGGAGCCGGTGGAGAGCTTGAGGTCGAGGAGCACGATGTCCGGCCTGGTGCGTTCGACCACGGCGCGCGCCTCGGCTGCGGTGGCGGCCTCACCGACCACACACATGTCGTCCTCGAGATCGAGGATGGAGCGCAGGCCCTGCCGGACGATGGCGTGGTCGTCCACCAGCACGATCTTCAGCTGGCCGTGCGGTGGCCCGGGCCGCGCGACCCGGTGGTGCATGGTCATCCCGCTGCCCTCTCCGTCGGTGTGGCCAGTGGCAGCGGGATGCGCAGCAGCAGCATGATCCCGCCGAGCTGGGACCGCCGGATCGACAGGGTTCCGCCGAGCTCGGTGACCCTGGTCAGCATGTTCACCAGGCCGCGGTGCGCGCCGGCGAGGTCCGTCGCGGCGGCCAGCTGAAGCGTCCGGCGCAGCTGCACCGGGTCGCCGTCGCCGTCGTCGGAGATGCTCAGCACCAGCCGCTCCCGGTGGTACCGCAAGCGCACCTGGGCCTGCCGCGCGGCGCTGTGGGCGACGATGTTGAACAGCGCCTCGCCGGTCAGCCGGAGCAGCGAGTGCTCCACCTCGCCGGGCAGCTCGACCGGGGTGCCGGTCACCTTCACCCGTACCTGCAGGCCGCTCGGCAGGTGCACGGTGGACAGCCGCTCCAGCAGCACCGGCAGCGGTCCAGGCTGCTCCTCCGGGCTGTGGTGCAGGGCGTAGATGGCCGCGCGGAGCCGCTCCACGGCGTGTCTGGTCAGGTCCTTCGCCGCGGCGAGCTTGTCGAGCACGGTGGCCAGGTCCCCATTGGCGCCGTGCGAGCCGGTCAGCGCCGAGCGGCATACACCGATCATGATGCCGGCCGAGAGCACGTCCTGGGTGACGCTGTCGTGCAGCTCGCGGGCGATCCGGTGCCGCTCGTCGTCCAGCGCTTGCCGCTGCATGGCGTTGATCAGCCGTTGCTGGGTCTCGGCCAGCTCGGCGTTGCGGGCGGCGAGGTCGCGGGCCTGCTGGGCGGCCGCATCGGACAGCGCCTGGGTGCGGCCGTGCAGCCGGCTGGTGGCGTGCACGATATAAGAGTTGTGCAGCGCGACCGCGGCCTGGTTGGCCAGCACCCGCAGGATCGCCAGGTCGGTGTCGGCCACCTCGACGCCGCTGCCGGGCAGCGCGGCGATGCCGCCGACAGGCTCGCCATCCAGGGTCATCGGCACCCGGACCGTCCCGTCTGCGCCGTCGTGGTCGGCCGCCTCCCATGGCCTGGCTCGCAGCACGTGCAGGTGCGGCAACACCTCGGGCGGGAGCAGCCGCTTGTCGTCCACCAGGCCGTCGCTGCCGAGCAGCAGGAACCGGGGCCGGGCAGCCTGGAGCGTGCCGTCGGCGACCGCGACCAGGATCCACTCGGCCTGCAGGTGCTCGGCGGCCGCCCTGACCACCGCCTCGACCAGGGCCCGCGGGCCCTCGGCGGTGCGCACCACCGCGCTGGAGATGCGGTCAAGGGCGCGCACCGCGGTCTCCAGCCGTTGGGCGGAGCGGACGTACTCCGGGTAGAACGAGCGCTTGCCCGACCTGACTCCGGTCAGCACGCCGAGCAACGCGTCGGTCCTGCGGGGGCTCATAGGGGGCTCACAGCGGGCTCACAGGGCGTCGCGGAACAGGGCCTCGATGTCCGAGGCATCGGCTTCCCGCGGGTTGGTGGCAAGGCAGGCGTCGTACAGCGTGGTCCTGGCCAGGGTGGGAATGTCCGCCTCGGTGACGCCGAGGTCGGCCAGCCCCTTCGGCACCCCGACGTCGTCGGCGAGCCGGCGGACCAGGCTGGCCAGCAGCTCGGCCACCTCGTCGGCTGGCTTGCCGGCGACGTCGATGCCGGCCGCCGCGGCCAACGGCACGAACCGGTCCGGCTCGGCCGCGGCGTTGAACCGGATCGTGTGCGGCAGCAGCACGCCGTTGCACACCCCGTGCGGCGCGTCCAGCAGGCCGCCGACCTGGTGACTCATGGCGTGCGTGATACCGAGGATCGCGTTGGTGAACGCCATGCCGGCCTCCAGCGCGCCCTGCGCCATGCCGATCCGCGGCTCGGCTTGCCTCGGTTGCAGCATGGTCTGGTGCAGGTTGCTGGTGACCAGGTGTGCGGCGTGCAGCGCATGCCGGTCGGTGAGCGGGTTGTGCGCCAGTGACACGAACGCCTCGATGGCATGAGTGAGCGCGTCCAGGCCGGTGGCCGCGTTCAGGCCCTCCGGCATGGTGATCAGCAGCCGCGGGTCGACGATGGAGATCTCCGGGACGATGGTCCGGCTGATGATGGTGATCTTGGTGCGGTGCGCGGTGTCGGTGATCACCGCGAACTGGGAGACATCCGCGCCGGTGCCGGACGTGGACGGTGCCATCACCAACGGTGGAATGGGCTGGCTGACCATGTCGACGCCGGCGTAGTCGAGAATCGCGCCGCCATTGCTGGACAGGATCGCGACGCCCTTGGCCGCGTCGATGCACGAGCCGCCGCCCACCGCGATGATCACGTCGCAGCGGCTGGCGGCGTAGTGCTGGTAGGCCGCCTCCACCTCGTGGTCCTTCGGGTTGGGCGTGACGTCCGACCACACCATCGGGCGCAGCCCCGCCTCCCCGAGGTGGCTGACCGCCTCGTGTACCCAGCCGGCTTCTTCGATGCCGCGGTCGGTGACCAGGAACGGCCGGCGCGCCCCCACCCGCAACGCGCAGTGGCCGATCTCGGCCAGCGAGCCGGGACCGAACACGATCTCCGGCGCGTGGAACTTGGCCACCCTGGCCGCGGCGTTATGACCGTCGCGACCGGACGTCATCGGACCAGCCAGCTCGGTGGCCGGCGCGGTAGTGGTCAGGTAAGGCACGGGGAGCTCCTCCGCATCGGTCGGGCGGCGGTCGGAACGTGCCATTGAGGCTAACCCCAATGGGTCGCCGATACTCGGGACCAAAGGATTGATCCGGGTAGGGCCAACTACCCGGGCGGTCAGGCGACGTCCCGAAATCCGGCGGCCAGACTGGCCATTGCGTCGTCCAGCACCACGTCGTTCTTGGACTCGTAGTAGCGGAAGAACGTGCGCCGGCTGATGCCGGCCGCGGCGGCGATCTCGTCGACCGTGGTCTCCTCGAAACCCTTGTCCGCGAACAGGTCGAAGGCGACCTGCTCGAGCTCGACCCGGCTGGTCGAGCGCCGTCGCCCTCTCCGAACGGACGGGTCTTGATGACGATCGGCCAGTTCCGCGGTCATGACCTTCCTATTCGGCACTCGGTGCCAATACCGTCGTCACCACGACCGTAGCAGCACAACTCAGCACACATACCGCGAGGAGCGACGAGATGAGCGAGCAGGTCAAGGTCGAGGTCGAGGCCGTGCCCGAGGTTGACGTCGAGCAGGTAGAGGACGACCTGCTGGTCGAGGAGGTCTCGATCGACGGCATGTGCGGTGTCTACTGAGGACAGTGGCGCGGCCGGCCGGTTCGACCCCGGCCGGCCGTACCGGCTGAGCCCGACCGTGTCGCTGCGGCCCGAGCCGTTCGGCGCACTGGTCTACGACTTCGCCACCAGGCGGCTGTCGTTCCTCAAGACCCCCGAGCTGGTCAGGGTGGTCGGCGAGCTGGCCGACCACCCCGACGTGCCGTCCACATTGGACGCCGTGGGGGTGCCGGCCGGGCAGCGGGCCCGATACACCGCCGCACTGGCCGGGTTGCTGTCCGCGGGCACCATCCAGGCCCGGTAGAGATCTCATCAGAGATCACCGCGAGAGATCGGGGACACCACCGATGAAGCTCGTCGACCACTTCCAGCACGGGCTGGACGCGCCGATCTGCCTGACCTGGGAGCTGACCTACGCGTGCAACCTGGCGTGCACGCACTGCCTGTCCTCCTCCGGCCGCCGCGACCCGCGCGAGCTGACCACCGCGGAGTGCGAGGCGGTGATCGACGAGCTGCAGCGGATGCAGGTGTTCTACGTCAACATCGGCGGCGGCGAGCCCACTGTGCGGCCGGACTTCTGGCACCTGCTGGACTACGCGGTCGGGCACTACGTCGGGGTGAAGTTCTCCACCAACGGTGTCCGGCTCAGCCCGGAGCGGGCGCGGTCGCTGGCCGCCACCGACTACGTGGACGTGCAGATCTCCATGGACGGGGCGACACCGGAGGTCAACGACGCGGTGCGCGGGCCAGGGTCGTATGCGATGGCCATGGCCGCGATGGAAAACCTCGCCGCGGCCGGCTTCGCCGGTTTCAAGATCTCCGTTGTGATGACCAGGCACAACGTGCCGCAGCTCGACCAGTTCAAGGCGATCGCGGACCGGTTCGGCGCGCAGCTGCGGATCACCCGGCTGCGGCCCTCCGGGCGCGGCGCCGACGTGTGGGACGAGCTCCATCCGACCGCCGAACAGCAGTTGCTGATCTACCAATGGCTGCTGGAGCACGGCGAGGACGTGCTGACCGGTGACTCGTTCTTCCACCTCAACGCCCTGGGCTCGACTCCGCTGCCCGGGCTGAACCTGTGCGGCGCCGGGCGCGTGGTGTGCCTGATCGACCCGGTTGGCGACGTGTACGCCTGCCCGTTCGCGATTCACGACGCGTTCAAGGCCGGCAACGTGCGCGCGGCCGGGTTCGGCTCGGTGTGGCGCACCTCGTCGCTGTTCGCCGACCTGCGCCGGCCGCAGACCGGCGGGGCGTGCGCGTCCTGCTCGGCCTTCGACTCCTGCCGCGGCGGCTGCATGGCCGCGAAGTTCTTCACCGGCCTACCGCTGGACGGCCCCGACCCCGAGTGTGTGAAGGGCAACGCCGAACGGGCGCTCGCCCTGGTCGGCGCGGGAGCGGGCGGCGCACCGCCGCGGCCGGACAAGGACCACTCCCGGGCCGCCCCGGTGCGGCTCGGCATGCCGTCGGCGCGGCGGCCGGACCGCCCGTGCGACACCAGCCCACTCGCCGGGTTGGGCTGATCCGCCACGCCTGAGGAAGGAAGATCACCATGGCAAGCACGAGGAACTGGTTCGAAACCGTCGCCGAGGGCCAGCGCAGGGCGAAGAAACGGGTGCCCAGATCTGTGTACATGGCCCTGCTCGCCGGCTCCGAGCAGGGCCTGACCCTTGACGACAACGTCGCAGCGTTCGGTGAGCTCGGCTTCCTGCCGGGTATCGCCGACCTGCCGGCCACCCGCGACCAGTCCACCACGGTGCTCGGCCAGGAGATCTCCCTGCCGGTGATCCTGTCCCCGACCGGGGTGCAGGCGGTGCACCCGGACGGCGAGGTCGCCGTGGCCAGGGCCGCGGCCAAGTCCGGTACCGCCGTCGGGCTGTCCTCCTTCGGGTCCAAGCCGATCGAGGAGGTGATCGCGGCGAACCCGAAGACCTTCTTCCAGGTGTACTGGCTGGGCACCAAGGAGCGGATCGCGCAGCGGCTGGACCGGGCCAAGCGGGCCGGCGCCAAGGGCCTGATCGTCACCCTGGACTGGACGTTCGCCACCCGCCGGGACTGGGGCAGCCCCCCGCTGCCGGAGAAGGTCGACCTCAAGACCATGGTGCGGTTCGCCCCGCAGGTCGTTACCAAGCCGCGCTGGCTGGCCACCTTCCTGCGCACCGGCAAGCTGCCCGACCTGACCACACCGAACCTGGTCGATCCCGGCGAGAAGGGCCCGACCTTCTTCGGCGCCTACTACGAGTGGATGCAGACCCCGCTGCCCACCTGGCAGGACCTCGCCTGGCTGCGCCAGCAGTGGGGCGGCCCCTTCCTGCTCAAGGGCGTCATGCGGGTCGACGACGCGCGGCGCGCGGTGGACATCGGCGCCACCGCGATCTCGGTGTCCAACCACGGCGGCAACAACCTGGACAGCACCCCGGCGGCCATCCGCGTCCTGCCCGGCATCGCCGAGGCGGTGGGTGACCAGCTCGAGGTGCTGCTCGACGGCGGGGTGCGCCGCGGCGGCGACGTGGTCAAGGCGGTCGCCCTCGGTGCCAAGGCGGTAATGATCGGCCGGCCGTACCTGTGGGGCTTCGCCGCCGGCGGCGAGACCGGGGTGCACAACGTGCTCGAGATCCTGCGCGGCGGCATCGACTCCGCGCTGCTCGGACTCGGCCGCTCCTCGGTGCGCGAGCTCGGCCCGAGTGACATCGTCGTCCCGGACGGCTTCCGGAGGGGGTAGCACCGCGATGAACGTGCAGCGGTCGGCCGTGGTCACCGGCGCCGGACGGGGGATCGGCGCGGCCACGGTCCGGCGGCTGGCCAAGGACGGCTGGGGCGTCATTGCGGTCGACCGGTGCTCGAACGACCCGCGGGTGCCGTACCCGATGGCCGACCGCGCCGAGCTGGCCGCCCTGGCCGCCCAGTATCCCGGCCAGGTGTTCGATGTGTGCGGCGATGTGCAGGACGAGTCCGTGCTGGTTCACTCGGTGGCGCTGGCCGAGGAAGAGTTCGGCGGCCTGGACGCGGCGGTCGCCGCGGCGGCCGTGATGGCCGGCGGCCGGCCGCTGTGGGAGAGCACCCACGACGAGTGGGACGTGCTGTTCGGGGTGGGCGTGCACGGGGTGGCCAATCTGGCGCGGGCCGCGGTGCCGGCGATGCTGCGGCGGCCGCTGCCCCGGCACGGCCGGTTCGTGGCGCTGGCCTCCTCGGCCGCCCACCGCGGCCTTCGGCACCTGGCTGGCTACACCGCGGCCAAGCACGCGGTGGTCGGGCTGATCAGGGGGCTGGCCCACGATCTGCGCGGCACCGGGATCAGCGCCACCGCGGTCTCGCCCGGCTCGACGAGGACGGACATGCTCGCCGAGTCGGCCAGGCTGTACGACCTGGAGTCGGTTGAGCACTTCGTGGACCACCAGCTCATCGAGCGCCTGCTGGAGCCGGACGAGATCGCCGCGGTGGTGTGCTGGCTGTGCTCGGCGGACGCCTCGGCGATCACCGGCACCGTGGTGCACGCGGATGGCGGCTTCACGGCATGACGGCCCGCCAGTGACGGCCTGCCAGTGACGGCGTCAGTGCCGGCGTCAGTGCCGGCGCCGGTGGCGGCGCCACAGACGGCGCCGCTGCCGGCCGGCGCCAGGCTGGCGCTGGACGGCTCGGTGCGCCGCTACGACGGTGGGCGGGTAATGGTCGGTGGGTCGCCGC
>DASXTS010000002.1:0-3446 GCA_036505275.1 Pseudonocardiaceae bacterium | reverse complement strand
TCTTGGCCTGGCCCAGCGCTGTGAGTCCGGCTGGCGGCTGAGCCCGGTCCGGCGGATGCGCGGCGATCCATGAACGAACCGATCGTGTGGCGCGTGGCGGTACTTGACGCGGCGCCCGCGGCCGTCGACGGTCGCGGGGTGACAGAGCCGCTGCCGCCGCCACTGCCTTCGTCGCTGCCGCCGCTGCCGCCGCCGCTGGCCGAGGCGCTGGCCGACTACCGGCGGCACCTGGTGGCTGAGCGAGGCCGGTCACGGCACACCGTGCGTGCCTATCTTGGCGATATCGCCGCGATGCTGGCTCGCCTCGTCGAGGAGCGCGGCCCCGACTCCGGTCTCGACGCTATCGACCTGCCCCTGCTGCGCGGCTGGCTGGCCGCCCAGCGCGCGGCTGGCGCCAGCCGGAGCTCCCTTGCCAGGCGCGGCGCCGCGGCCAGGACCTTCACGGCTTGGGCAACGCGCACCGGCCGGATGGCTGCAGACCCGGGACCGCGGCTGGCCAGCCCGCGGCCGCATCGGACGCTGCCGGCCGTGCTGCGGGCCGACCAGGCGGCCGCCGCCATGGCCGCCTCGGCCGCCGGTGCTGCGCAGGCCGACCCGGTGGCGCTGCGCGACCACGCGATTGTGGAGCTGCTGTACGCAACCGGGGTGCGGGTGTCCGAGCTGTGCGGCCTCGACTTCGACGGGATCGACCACGGCCGCCGGCTGCTGCGGGTACTCGGCAAGGGCGGCAAGGAGCGGGCCGTGCCCTACGGCGTGCCGGCCGAGCGCGCCCTCGACACCTGGCTGCGGCTCGGCCGCCCCGAGCTGGCCCGCTCGGACAGTCCGCCCGCGGTGTTCCTCGGGGCGCGCGGCGGCCGCCTGGATCCACGGGCGGTGCGCCGCGTTGTCCACGACGCCGTCGGTGCCGTTCCCGGCGCCGCCGACATCGGGCCGCACGGGCTGCGACACACCGCGGCAACACACCTGCTCGAAGGAGGCGCGGACCTACGTAGCGTTCAGGAGTTGCTCGGTCACGCTACGCTCGCAACAACGCAGCTCTACACCCATGTGACCGTCGACCGGCTGAAGGCGATTCATGACCGAGCCCACCCCCGGGCATGACAGCGCGCTCGGAGCCCGGTCGGTCAGCTCCCCTGCGGGCACACCTCTCAAACCCGATCTGACCAGTTCGGCCCTCAACCCGGCTTCCGAGCAGACGACAGACGGCCGCGCCAGCGGACCTCCCGCCCTGGCGACGAAGCCGACCAGCGGCGAGACATACGCCGCAGCGACGAAACCGACCAGCGGCGAGCCGCCCACCTCGACGCCGGCCGCCGAGCAGATGGCGGGTCCAGGCGCCAGCTCCGTCCGTCCGCTGATCGACCCGGCCACCGTCGAGGCGGGCATCGTCGCGCTGTGGCGCTCCTTCGCCAACGACCGCGGCCCGGCCAACCGCGACCGCCTGGTGCTGCACTACGCGCCGCTGGTGAAGTACGTCGCCGGGCGGATCGGCACCGGCCTGCCGGCCCACGTCGACCTCGCCGACCTGGTGCAGTCCGGCATCTTCGGCCTGGTCGACGCGATCGAGCGGTTCGAGCCGGACCGGGGCCTCAAGTTCGAGACGTACGCCATGCAACGGATCCGCGGCGCGATCCTGGACGATTTGCGCGCCCAGGACTGGGTGCCCCGTTCGGTCCGCAGCCGGGCGCGCGAGGTCGAGCGAGCCATGGAGCGGCTGGAGGCCCAGCTGCACCGGTCGGCCAGCGACACGGAGATCGCCGACGAGCTGGGCATCACCGTCGACGAGCTGCGTGACCTGTTCGCGCAGCTGCAGCTCACCAGCGTGGCCGCGCTGGACGAACTGGTGGCCGCCGGCCGCGGCACCGGCTCGTTGGCCGAGACGCTGCCCGACCACCACGCCGAGGACCCGGTGCTGGCGATGGAGGACCGGGAGAACCGCCGGCTGCTCGCCGAGGCGATCGCGCAGCTCGGCGAGCGCGATCGCACGGTGGTCACCCTGTACTACTTCGAGAACCTCACCCTGGCCGAGATCGGCAAGGTGCTCGGGGTCACCGAGTCGCGGGTCTGCCAGCTGCACACCCGCGCCGTGCTGCGGCTGCGCACGAAGCTCATCGAGGCCGCTACCGGCTGAGCTCCGTCCCGGCCGGCAGCAGCCGGACCCGGCCGGGGGAGAGCAGCCACAGCGGGTCGAGGTACTCCGCGCCGCGGCGCACGCCCCAGTGCAGGCACGCCGCGGCCGGGCAGCCGGGGTGCCCCGCCTGGAGCGTGCCGATGGGTTGGCCGCGCACGACGGGCTGGCCCGCCGACACTGCGGCGACCACCGGCTCGTACGTGGTGCGCAGCCCGCTCGGATGATCCACCGACACCACCGGTGTGCCGGCCACCATGCCGGCGAATGCCACCACGCCCGTGCCCGCGGCGAGCACCGGCTCGCCGGGCCGGCCGCCGAGGTCAACGCCGCGGTGACCCGGGCCGTACGGGTGGTCCGGCGGATCGAAAGGGCGCAGCACGGTCGGGAAACCCGGCAACGGCCAGCCGAACTCCGCGCGCGGCGCCACGCCGGTCGGCCCCGGCGCCACCGGAGCCACCGGAGCCACCGGAGCAATCGGCGCCACCAGAGCCACCGGAGCCACCGGAGCAATCGGCGCCACCGGAGCAACCGGAGCCACCGGAGCAATCGGCGCCACCGGAGCAACCGGAGCAACCGGAGCAACCGGAGCGTCGCCAGAACTGGCACCAGCGAAAACGGCCATCAGGGCCGCCACGAGCAAGGTCCGCATGCCGCCCAGGGTGGCCGAGACCTCCGACGGTCCGGTTCCGGCGAAGACCAACGTGTGGACAACTGGGCGGGCTGTGGACAACCGCGGCCCGAATTCCGGTGGGGTCGCCGCCGGCGACTTTCGGGCGAGTAGACTGTGTGCGCGGCTCGTCTGGGTACGGGTCGACTTCGCGTTCCCGCGCCCACCGGCCCGAGCCGGTGCGGCGTCCACGCGGTCCGTTGTCCGAGGTCACCATGGTTATCGAGGACGGCGGGAGTGGGCGTCGGCGGGGACCAGGGCGGTGGCACCAACCGGGCCGCCGCGACAACCGCTACGAGCAAACATGAGGTGCAAACCGGCAATGGCCGTCGTCACCATGAAACAACTGCTCGACTCCGGCGCGCACTTCGGGCACCAGACCCGCCGCTGGAACCCGAAGATGAAGCGGTTCATCTTCACCGAGCGCAATGGCATCTACATCATCGACCTGCAGCAGACGTTGACCTACATCGAGCGGGCGTACGAGTTCATCAAGGAGACCGTGGCCCACGGCGGCAGCATCCTGTTCGTCGGCACCAAGAAGCAGGCCCAGGAAGCCATCGCCGAGCAGGCGACCCGGGTCGGCATGCCCTACGTGAATCAGCGCTGGCTGGGCGGCATGCTCACCAACTTCCAGACCGTCTTCCA
>DASXTS010000001.1:0-2556 GCA_036505275.1 Pseudonocardiaceae bacterium | reverse complement strand
CCGGGTGGAGGTCGGCATCGACCTCTTGGGTGCCGATCCGGTCGCCCGGCGCGCCTTCGGCTTCGCCAACCGGGCGATGGCCATGCAGCGCGTCCACACCATGGTGGCCGGCGCCCGCCGCGCCGACCCGAGCCGGATGCTCGACGACGTGGCACGCGAGCTGGACCGGCCGCACAACCACCGGTGGCGGCCGTTTCAGCTCGCGTTCGTCCTGCTCAACCTGCCGTCGCTGGCCGACCCCGGCCACCCCGAGCGCGCCGACGACCCGGAGCGGGCCGTCGCCGACCTGCTGTGGTTCCCCACCGGCGGCGGCAAGACCGAGGCCTACCTCGGCCTCACCGCCTTCACCCTGGCGGTGCGCCGGCTGCAGCCTGTCCACGCCGGCTTCCGCGCCGACCTTGGCGTCGCCGTGCTCATGCGGTACACGCTGCGGCTGCTGACCATCCAGCAGTTCGAACGCGCGGCCACGCTGATCTGCGCAGCCGAGGTGCTGCGCCGCGTCCAGCGACTGGGTGACCTGGGCGCGGTAGCCGTCGAGCTGCCGGCCCGGGTCGTCGGCCTCGGTGGCCCGCGCCTCGATCCAGTTGCGGTACCCGGTGACGAGCGGCCGCAGCGCGGCGAGCAACCGCTCCGGCGGGCCGTCGGCCAACTCGCCGAGCGCGGCCATGTCGAGCTCGACGTCGGCCAGCTCGGGCAGGTCGTCATTGTCGGCCGCGTCCGGTACGTCGGTGGCCGGCATTTCGTGCTGCGGCACCGTGCTGGTGCTCACCCGGACCGCGGTCATCGCGGTGTCGTTGCGGCGTTCGGCGTGCACGGCCGCGCCGTGCCCGACGGCGAACTCGGGCTCGAACCGGTAGACCATCGCCAGCCGGCGCTGCTCGGCCTTGTCCGACTCGTCGCCGCCGGTCGGCCGGTCCGGCCTGGGCAGGAACACCTCGGCCCCGTCGGGCGCGGCGGCCGACAGCTCGACCTGGAAGATCCAGCTCCCGGCCCCGCGCCCCTGCGGCTGGGGCTGCTGGTTCTCCAGGAACAGCGACACCAGCCAGTCGCCGCCGTGGCGGCGAGCCCGCCCGCGCACCACCACGTCCCTGAGATCACGGTCCGGCGCCTGCGCCGGGAGCACGCCCTCGGCGAGCGGCACGGTGACACCGCCGCCCATCGGCACCCGGCGCCACACCCGGTCCGGCCCGGAACCCTCCGTCTCGACGGTCACCCGCTCGTAGCGTGCCCACTTCGCGGTCACCCGCAGCTCGGTGGCTCGCCCGGACACCGTCGCGGTAAACCCGATGGACGCCAGAGCCAGACTCGCCGTGTTCGGCGCGCTAGGCTCCCGGTCGCCCTCGGCCAGCTCTCCCACCTCGGCGTCGGCAAGATCGTCCTGGGTGTCCGGCTCCACCACGGCGCCGCGCGGGGCGAGCCGCCCAAGCGGGTAGCGGTCCAACGGGTCCTCACGCTGGAACTCCTCGCGCTCCCCACCGAGCGGCCCGAGCAGGTCCGCCAGCACCAGCCGCTGCAACTCGTCCCTGATCACCCGCGCATCGGGAACAGCGAGCACCGGCTGGTCGGTCATGACCCGTACCGTAGCCACCACGGCCGACAGGCTGCCGGACCGGCACGGTTGGTGGCATCGCCCTCCGCGCGTACGCTTGAGCGCCTCCTAAACGCCCTCGGCCGGCGGCTCAGGCTGACCGCCGAACCAGCGGAGCGCCGACCAGCCCGGCCAGCGAGCGAATACGTCACCTGCGCGAAGCGCGCGAGCCCGCAGCTCGTCGCGTCGGTGCCCGCAACGTGCGGGTCTTCGGCTGGTCGCCCGTGGAGAGGACCGGCCCGACAGCGATGTCCACCTCCTCGTGGACTTCGAGGTCAAGACCCATGGGGCGCGGCCGTTGATCCGCCTCCGCCGCGAGCTGGGTGACCTGCTCGACGGGCGGGCCTCACACCGACTTTCAGTTGATCGCGGCCGACCACCCACCTCACTCCGCCGAGGCCTGGGCTCGACCGTGCCCCGCCTACGCCACAGCCCTGGCCCGTGCCGTCGCCCCTCGCGCTCGCCACCTGCCGGATGTGGCACGAGATCGCAGACCGCGACCCCACGCCACGGAAAAGCATGGCCGCAGCAGCACCCACATGGCTTGCGTCTACCGCACCGATCGACCGTCTCCCAGCGTACATCGACTGACCGTTTCGCATCTCGTCGATTGCGGAACCCGGTCGACGACCTCGCCCAACTGGCTATCCGCAGGGCCACCGACAGGACGTGGAAAACGCTATCCGAGCTATGCGCGACTGCCAGGCTGGTTATCGATGATAGAAGATACCCTACGGAACGACCAGCCCCGGCCGCACACCCTTTGCCTAGGTCCGGACTCCCGTCCGGCCGGACGCTCTGACCTGCTGGCCGTGAGCCGTGAAGGGAGCCAGGCGATGCGGCTTTCACCGGAAGCGGTCGTGCTGCCGTTGGCACACCTGTCCGCGCGGGTGCCGTGGCATGACCTCGACTGGACGGGGCGGGTGTGCGCGGCACCCGCGGCCAATCATGCGTGCACGGTGTTGAAA